>PLIR01000072.1 GCA_003139415.1 Myxococcales bacterium
CGTTCTTCTTCACGATGCCGATGAGGAGCAGCAGGCCGACGATCGCGATGATGCTGAGATCCACGCCGAAGAGCAGGAGCGCCACGAGGGCGCCGATGCCCGCGGAGGGAAGCGTCGACAGGATCGTGATCGGGTGGATGTAGCTCTCGTAGAGCATCCCGAGCACGATGTAGACGGCGAGGAGCGCCGCCGCGACGAGCATCGGCTCGTTCTTGAGCGACGACGTGAAGGCCTGCGCCGTCCCCTGGAACTGCGCGTGGATGCTGGGCGGCATGTGGATCTCCAGCTCCGCCTTGTCGATCGCCTGCACCGCGTCGCCCAGCGCGGACCCTTGCGCGAGGTTGAAGGAGAGGGTCACCGACGGGAACTGGCCATTGTGATTGACGGCCAAGGCCGTCATCGTCGGGGTCATCTTCGCGACCGCGCGCAGCGGTACGGCCGCCCCGTTGGCGCCCTGGACGTAGATGTTGTCGAGCGAATCGGCCGTGTTGCGGTAGGGCTCCCCGGCCTCGAGGACGACGTGGTACTCGTTGAGCTGCGTGAACGTGACCGTCACGAACTCCTGCCCGTAGAAGTCGTAGAGCGCGGCGTCGATGGCCTGCGCCGTGACGCCGAGGCGCGAGGCGGTGTCCCGGTCGATGTCGACATCGAGCTGCAGGCCGGCGTTCTGCTGGTCGGTGTTGACGTCCTTGAGTTGCGGTAGCTTTCGCATCGCGTCGAGGACGCGCGGGGCCCAGGTGGCGAGCTCGTCGAGGTTCGCGTCCTCGACGGTGTACTGGTACTGCGTGCGCGCCTGGCGGCCGCCGACGCTCACGTCCTGCCGCGATTGCAGGTACGTGTTGATGCCGGCGATCTTGGCGAATTGGCCGCGCAGGCGGGCGAGGACCTGGTCGGCGCTGAACTTGCGCGGGGGCAGGGGCTTGAGCGTGATGAACGCGTTGCCCGTGTTGCTCGTTCCGAATCCGCCCGTGCCGATGAACGAGACGTAGTGATCGATGTCCGGGTCCTTGCTGAGGATGTCGTTGACCTCGGACTGCAGCCGGAACATGTCCGGGTAGCTCACGTCCTGCCCGGCCTCGGTCGAGGCCATGAGCAGGCCCGTATCCTGCTGAGGGAAGAGGCCCTTGGGCACCATGGCGAAGAGCGCGACGTTGAGCGCGATCGTCAGCACGGTGACGATGAGCATCGTCACGCGGTTGTGCAGCGCCCATTTGAGGCCCCGCTCGTAGAAGTGGAGCATCGCGTCGAACGCCCGCTCCGAGGCGCGGTAAAATACCCCGTGCGCCACGTGCGTCTCGTCCTTCAGCATGCGCGAGCACATCATCGGCGTCAGGGTGAGCGAGACGAGCGCCGACATCGCGATCGACACGCTCAGCGTGACGGCGAACTCCCGGAACAGGCGGCCCACGATGCCGCCCATCGCGAGGATCGGCACGAACACCGCCAGGAGCGACGCCGTGATGGAGACGATGGTGAAGCCGATCTGCTCCGCGCCCTTGAGGGCCGCCTGCAGTGGCTTGTCGCCGTGCTCGATGGCCCTCGTGATGTTCTCGGTGACGACGATCGCGTCGTCGACGACGAATCCCGTCGAGATGGTGAGCGCCATCAACGACAGGTTGTCGATGCTGTAGCCGAGCAGCCACATCGCCCCGAACGTGCCGAGCAGCGAGAGCGGCATCGCGACCGTGGGAACGAGCGTCGCCCGCCAAGACCGCAAGAACGCGAACACCACGACGACGACGAGGACCACGCTGGCGACGAGCGTCTGCTCGACGTCCTCGACCGACGCGCGGATGGTCTGAGTCCGGTCGCTGCTCACGTCGATCTTGATGGCCGGCGACATCGACGTCTCGAGCTCCGGCAAAAGATCCAGGATGCGCTTGTTCGTCTCGATGATGTTCGCGTCCGGCTGCTTGCGGACGATGAGGAGCACGGCGCGCTTGTTGTCGGCCCACCCCGCGACGCGATTGTTCTCCACGTCGTCGAAGACGTGCGCGGCGTCCTGGAGCCGGGCGAAGGCCGGGTTGTCGGCGCTGCCGTGCTCGGCGATGACGAGCGGCTTGAACTCGTCCGCCGTCAACGCCTGATCGTTGGCGCCCAGCGTGAGGGTCTGCGTCTGGCCGACGATCGTGCCCTTGGCCTCCGCCGTCGTCGTCGCAGCGATCTGCGCGCGAACGTTGGCCGAGGTGATGCCCATCCCCGCCAGGACCGACGGGTCGACCTGGACGCGCACCGCCGGCTGCTGCCCGCCCCCGACGAACACCTGGCCGACCCCGTGCACCTGCGAGATCTTCGTCGCCAGGATGGTGTTCGCGATGTCGTAAACCTGCGCCAGCGGCAGCGTGTCGCTCGTCAGGGAGATGATGAGGATGGGCGCGTCGGCCGGGTTGACCTTCCTGTACGTCGGCTTGAGCGGGAGGTCGGGAGGGAGCTCGCCGCCGGCGGCCGCGATTGCCGCCTGGACATCGCGCGCGGCGGCGTCGACGTTCCGGTCGAGGTCGAACTGCAGCGTGATCGACGCCGTGCCCAGCGTGCTCGTCGACGTCATCTCGGACAACCCGGCGATGCGACCGAAGCGCCGTTCGAGCGGCGTCGCCACCGAAGAGGCCATGGTCTCCGGGCTCGCGCCGGGCAGCGTCGCACTGACCTGGATCGTGGGAAAATCCACCCTCGGCAGCGGCGCGACGGGGAGCCGCGTGTAGGCGAGGGCACCGGCGAGCAAGAGCGCCGCGGCGAGCAGCGACGTCGCGACCGGACGATGGATGAAGGGCGCGGAGATATTCAAGTTACCTCGTGCTCCCGCCTCAGCTCGCGGGCTCGGGCTCGGCGGGGGCCTGGCGGCGGAAGTGGCCGACCCAGCTGCCGAAGCGCTCCATGTAGAGGTAAACGACGGGCGTCGTGAACAGCGTCAAGATCTGGGAGATGATGAGCCCCCCCACGATCGTGATCCCGAGCGGTCGCCGGAGCTCGGATCCCATCCCGGTCCCCAAGGCCAGCGGCAGTCCGCCGAGGAGCGCCGCCATCGTCGTCATCATGATGGGCCGGAAACGCAGCAAGCACGCCTTGTGGATGGATTCCTCCGGCGTCAGGTGCTGATCGCGTTCGGCCTCGAGCGCGAAGTCGATCATCATNNTTCTTCTTCACGATGCCGATGAGCAGTACGACGCCGATGAGCGCGATGACGCTGAAGTCCATCCGGCACACGTAGAGGGCGAGGAACGCCCCGACCCCGGCCGACGGGAGCGTCGAGATGATGGTGATCGGGTGGATGTAGCTCTCGTAGAGGACGCCGAGCACGATGTAGACGGTGACGAGCGCCGCCACGATGAGCATCGGCTCGCTGGCCAGCGACTGGTTGAACGCCTGCGCGGTCCCGGCGAAGTCGGCGTGGACGCCCGGTGGCATCCCGATGCGCGTCTGGGCGGCCTCGATCGCGGGGATCGCGTCGCCCAGCGACTGGCCTGGCGCCATGTTGAACGACACCGTCACTGCCGGGAACTGGCCTTGGTGATTGATCGCGAGCGGCGCCGTCGTCGTCGCCTCGTGAACCATTGCGCTGAGCGGCACGGGCGCCCCCGTCGGCGACCGCACGTACAGATTCTTGAGGACCTCGGCCGTCCGCGCCATCTCGGGCTTCACCTCGAGGATGACGCGGTACAGATTGAGCTGCGTGAAGATGATCGACACCTGGCGCTGCCCGAACGCGTCGTAGAGCGTGTCGTCGATGACCTGCGGCGAGATGCCGAGGCGTGACGCCGTGTCGCGATCGATCGTGAGCGACGTCTGCAGGCCCGCCGTCTCTTGGTCGGTGGCGACGTCCTTCAGGATGTGCTCGTGTCTGAGCTCGGCCACGAGCCGCGGAGCCCAGGCCGCGAGCTCGCTGGGATCGGCGTCCTCCAGCGTGTACTGGAACTGCGTCCGGCCGATGCGGCTGTCGATCTGGAGGTCTTGCACCGACTGCAGGTACGCCTCGATGCCGTCGACCGCGGCGAGCTTCGGACCGAGGCGTTGGATGATCTCGTCGGCGGTCGATTCGCGCTCGTCGCGCGGCTTCAGCGTGATCGACAGGCGGCCGCTGTTGGTCGTCGGGTTCGTCCCGTCGGACCCGATGAAGGAGGCAACGTTCAGCACGTCCGGGTCGGCGAGGACGACGTCCGCGAGCGACCGCTGAAGCTCCATCATCTTGGGGAACGACACGTCGGCGGCGGCCTCCGTCACGCCGAGGATCGCCCCGGTGTCCTGCTGGGGAAAGAAGCCCTTCGGCACGGCGATCGCGAGGATCGCCGTCAACCCCACGGTGCCGATCGTCACGAGCAGCGTGATGAACTTGTGCCGGAAGATGACTTTTAGACCGCGGTCGTAGGCGGCGATGACGGCCTCGAACGCGCCCTCGGACCAGTTGTACAGCTTGCTGCGCTCGCTCGCCTTGGGCTCCGGACGCAGTAGGTACGCGCACATCATGGGCGTCAGCGTCAGCGAGATGATGGCGGAGACGCCGATCGACGCGGCCAACGTCACCGCGAACTCCCGGAACAGGCGCCCGATCAGCCCACCCATGAAGAGCAAGGGGATGAGCACCGCCACGAGCGAGACCGTGAGCGACACGATCGTGAAGCCGATCTGCCCGGCGCCCTTGAGCGCGGCGGCGAAGGGCTTTTCGCCCTCCTCGATGTAGCGCGCGATGTTCTCGATCATGACGATCGCGTCGTCGACGACGAAGCCGGTGGCGATCGTGAGCGCCATCAGGGACAGGTTGTTCAGGCTGTAGCCGAGGGCGTACATCACGCCGAACGTCCCGATGAGCGACAGCGGCACCGCGATGCTCGGAATGAGCGTCGCGCGCCAGTTGCGGAGGAAAAGGAAGATGACGATCGTGACGAGCACGATCGTGATGACGAGCGTCTTCTCGACGTCCTCGACCGACGCTCGCACCGTCTCGGTCCGGTCGCTCAGGATCTTGACGTCGAGGCCCTGGGGCAGCGACGACTTGAGCTGCGGCAGCAGCGCCTTCACCCGGTCGGCCACCTGGATGACGTTCGCGCCCGGCTGGCGCTGCACGTTGAGGATGATGGCGCGCTGGCTGCCCGACCAGCCGGCGAGCTGGGCGTTCTCGACGCCGTCGACGGATCGCGAAATGTCGCCGAGGCGCACCGGTGCGCCGTTGGCGTAAGCGATGACGAGCGGCTTGAACCCTTCGGCCTTGAAGAGCTGGTCGTTGGTGGCGAGCTGGTAGTCCTGCCGCGGCCCGTCGATGTTGCCCTTGGGTTGATTGATGTTGGCGGCGATGAGGGCCTGCCGGACGTCTTCGAGCGTCAGCCCCGTGCCACTGAGGGCAAGCGGATCGACCTGCACGCGCACGGCAGGCTTCTGGCCGCCGTTGATCGTCACGAGGCCGACACCGGACACTTGCGAGATCTTCTGCGCGAGAATCGAGTCGGCCTGATCGTCGACCTGATCGAGCGGCAGAACGTCGGAGCTGATGGCCAGCGTGAGGATGGGCTGGTCCGCGGGGTTGCTCTTCGAGTACGTCGGCGGCGTGGGGAGCTGCGCCGGCAGCAGGCTCGACGCCGCGTTGATGGCGGCCTGGACGTCTTGCTGGGCCGAGTCGATGCTGCGATCTAGATCGAACTGGAGCGTGATCTGCGAATAGCCGAAGCTCGAGACGCTGGTCATCTGCGTGAGCGACGGCATCTGCCCGAACTGGCGCTCGAGCGGCGTCGTCACGGCCGACGCCATCGTGTCGGCGCTGCCGCCCGGCAGGTACGTCGAGCAGACGATCGTCGGGTAGTCGACCTGCGGCAGGGCGGCGACCGGGAGCTGCGCGTAAGCCATCACGCCCACGAGCAGGAGGCCGATCATCAGCAGCGTCGTCGCGACCGGCCGCCGAATGAACGGCTCGGACACGCCGGCGCCGCTCATGGCTTCGCCCCCGCGGCCGAGTCAGGTACGACGGCCGACGCGGACGTCGACGGCGCGCCGATCACGGGAGAGGCCGTGGGGATCGCCGAGCCCGCGGGCGCGGGCTTGCCGGCGACGTGCGTACCCGGCCGCAGTTGGGCCTGCCCCTCGACGACCACGGTCTCGCCGGGCTGAAGGCCCTTCGAGATGATGGCCGTCTCGCCCTGGATCGCCTCGACCGTGAGCGGCCGCACGGCGACCGTCGAGTCGGCTCCCACGACGTACGCGAATGTCCCTTGCGGCCCGTGCTGCACCACCGCCGCCGGCGCCACGATGGCCGCGTTGCGCGTGCGCACGTGGACCCGACCTTTGACGAACTGGTTGGGCCACAGCAAAGACTTGGGGTTGTCGAAGATGGCCTTCAGGCGCAACGTCGCCGTGGCCTGGTTGATCTGGTTGTCGATGACCGTCAGCTTGCCCTCGCCGAGGAGCTGGTCGCCCGCGCGGCTCATCGCCTGCACGGTGACCTGCCCTTCGGACATGGCCTTCGTGATGGCGGGCAGGTCGTCCTCGGGCAGCGTCAGGTACACGGCGATCGGGTCGAGTTGCGTCACGACCACGAGGCCTTGGGTGTCGGTCGGCTGCACGAAGTTGCCCGGGTCGACGAGGCGTACGCCCGTCACGCCGTCGATGGGGGATTTGATCTGCGCGTAGTCGAGGTTCAACTTGGCCGAGTCGATGGCGGCTTTGTCCGACGCGATGGTGCCGTCGAGCTGATCGACGGTCGACTGCTGGTCGGTGGCTTGCTGCACGGCGATGAGCTTCTGGTCGGACAGGGTCTTGTAGCGCTCGAGATTGAGCTTCGAGTTCTTGCTGTTCGCTACGTCCCTCTCAAGGGCAGCCTGGGCCGACTCGAGCTGGATGGCGAAGGGGCGAGGGTCGATCTGGATGAGGACATCCCCCTTCTTGACGTGCTGGCCCTCCTTGTAGAGCACCTTGACGATCGGGCCGCCGACCTGCGTCTTGACCGTGACCGTGTAGAACGCGGAGACGGCCCCAAGGCCCTCGATCCACACCGGGACGTCGCGCTGGCCCACTTGCGCCGTCAGCACCGGGATGACGCGGTTGGCCGCCGCGCTCGCGGCGGTGGCGGCGGCGCTTGCGGCCGCGCGCGCGCGTGTGCGGTAGAGGACGAAGAGCCCCCCGACGGCGGCGGCCATCACCGCGAAGACGATGATGCGCCCGACCGGCGACGAGCGGGTGGGCCTGTCGGCGGCGTGGGGGTCGTCTGCTTGGTGCCCGCCCACGGGCATCGGATTGTCCTGGATCATGGTCGTCCCATAGCGGCGAGGAGTTGGGCACGTGCGGAAGCCAGATTGAAGTGCGCCTGTACGACCTGCGCCGCTGCGCTCGTGTAGGCCACCTGCGCGTCGTTCAGTTCGATGATGTCGCCGACGCCGGTGGCGAAGCGCTGCTCGGCGAGGCGGAGCTGCTCGCGCGCGCTCGTCAGCGCGTCGTTCGCGGCGCTGATGGTCGCCTTGTTCGCATGGACGGACAGGCGCGCCGAATCGACGCTCAGGCGAATCTGCAGTTCTTCCAGCCCGCGCTGCGCGTCGACCGTTTGCAAGCCCGCCTCCGCCTGCCGGACGAGGCCTTTCGTCAGGCCGCCCTGGAAGATGGGCCAGCTCAAGATGAGCGCCGCGCTCCACCCGGGCGACAGCCCCGAGTCCGTCCCGGCCTCGAGCGCCGCCGCGGACGCGAGGAACGACGGCCCGTATCCGCCCTTCGCCGAGCGCAGCGTTGCTTCCTCCGATTCGCGCTGCTTGTCGAACGAGGCCATCTCCGGACGCGCCGCCAGCGCCTTCGGGGCCAGCGCGGAGAGCGGTTGGTCCTCGTCCTCGATCGGGGCAAGCTCCTCGTTGCCCACGTCGTAGTCCGTCCCGGTGGCGATGCCCGCGGCCTGATTGAGCTGCGCCTTGGAGACCTCGTAGTTGTTCTCGGCCGTGATGAGCGCGACGCGCGCGTTCGCACAGGCGGCCAGCTGCTGGGCGAGCGCGATCTGCGGCTGCGTGCCCACCGTCACCTGGCCCTGCACCTGCGTCAGGTGCTTGTTCTGGTCGTCGAGCGTCTCCTTAGCCACGCCGACGAGCTCCTTCATCGCGCGCGCGTTGAAGTACGCCTGGCGCACGGTGAGCAGCGTCGTGAGGAGCGTCGTCTTTTCGGTGAGCGTCATCGCGGATACGTTGAGGTTCGCCGCGCGGGACTTCTCGTACGTCTGGCCGAAGTCGTAAATGAGCTGCGTCGCAGTGAGCTCGAGGAGCCATACGTCCGTCGACGTGCTGATGATCTGCCCGAAATTCTGGGTGGTCGGGGCAACGGCCGTCGGCGTCGTGCCCACGGGCGTTGTCCCGTTGTTCATCCCCCCGCCCATGTTGGCGGTCGCGTTGGTCGTCGTGGCCCGCGATCCTTGCTCGGTCGCGTAGATCCGGCCTTCACGGGCGTACTCGGCCGTCGCCGTCACCTGGGGGAGCAGGGGCGCCCGGGCCTGGTCGGCCTGGGCGATCGCCGTTGCCGTCGCCGCCCGCGCGACGAGCAGCTGAGGTTGCTGGGCAATGGCCGTGCGCTCGGCCTGGTTCAGGGTGAGCACACGCGGAGCGGGCGCGGGGGCCTCTGGTGTCCCCTCCTCGGCCATGGCGATCCCTCCGCCCAAACACCCCGCGGTGACCAGGACGAACGAAGCGACGGAGGCGACCGTGATAGGGCCGGATCGCCGGGCGAGAAAGCGGCGTGGCATCGTTATTTCCAGAGCCTACGATGCGCTGTGCCCCGGTGGGCGCCGCGTCGCAAGCGACGAACTGTACCAATACTCCGACGAGGCCGTCTTTCGAGCCGACCGACAGCGGCGCACTTGGGCCTGGCGCGTTGTAGGCTGAAACGGCGATGTCCACCACCCATCTTCCCGCGAGCGGCCCCCCCCCGCTCTCCGCCGCTGCGCCCACGTCCATCGGGTCGCGCGGTGGGCCTCTGCTCGGCACGGCGGTGGTGGTGGGCGTGATGCTCTTGCAGTTTGCAATCGACGTGATGGCAGGCCGCGAAGGCGCGCGGATCGCCGCCCGGCTGCTCTTCATGGCCGTCGAGCTCCCGCTTCTGATGCTCGCGCTGTCGTACGCGTTCTCCTTCTCGATCCGCTGGCGAATGAGCGCGTCCAAGGGCCTCGGCGTCAGCGTCGGCATCGCCACCGTCATCGGCGGGGTGTTCGGACTGCTCTACGGCGTGGCGGCCCTCTACTACCCCGCGCTGCGCTTGCACTTCCCCAACGGGGTGAGCCTCCCGCGTTTCGCGCTCTTCGGCGTTCTCAGCGCGCAGCTCTATTTCGGCCTCTGGGCGCTCGCGTTCGTGTACCCGTTCGCCGTCGAGAGCGCGAGCGTCCGTGCGCTCGAAGCGCAGCAGCTGCGGAGCGAAGCCGAGCTCGCCCACCTGCGCGCCCACCTGGAGCCGCACTTCATCCTGAACACCCTCAACGCCATCGCCGGGCTGGTCACCGACGACCCTCGCGAGGCGCGTCGCCTGCTCGTGTGCCTGGGCGACTTGCTTCGCGACGCCGTGCAGGAGACGGGCGACCTGCAACGCCTCGACAAGCAGATCGCCTGGTTGCGGCGCTACGCGCAGATCCTCGAGGCTCGCCATCGCGGCGCGCTCGCCTTCCGCTGGGACGTGCCGGCCGAGTGCGAGGCGGCGATCCTTCCGCGGCTTCTTCTTCAGCCTCTGGTCGAGAACGCGGTCAAGCACGGGGCTCTTCGCCGGCACGACGGTGCCGGTGAGGTCGTCATCCGGGCGTCCAAACGCAAGGATGGCGGCCTCGTCTGCGTGGTCGAAGACAACGGCCCCGGAATGCCCGACCCCGCGCTGCCCGACACGAAGATGCGCGCCGGGGCGTTCGGCCTTCAGGCCGTGCGCCGTCAGCTGGAGCTCGAGGCGCCCCATGCGTCGCTCCGGTTCGACTCGTCCCCGGCCGGCACGCGGTCCATCGTAGAGCTCGCCGCGCCGGGCGATGCGGGGCGCTGAGGTGCCGCAATCGTCCACGCCGCTGCGCGCGCTCGTCGTAGAAGACGAGTGGCCCGCACGAAACTATCTCGTCGAGCTGCTCGAGTCGTCCCAGCTGGCGACCATGGTCGGGGCGGTCGGGACGGTCGACGAGGCCAAGCAGGCCCTTGCGAGCGACGCGCTGGGGGGCGGGCTCGACGTGGTCTTCGTCGACGTGGCCCTCGAGGGGGCCGAGCGCGAAGAGAGCGGCCTCACTCTGGTGCGCGATGCCCTCGGGGCTCCGAACGCGCCGATGTTCGTGCTGGCGACGGCCTACGAGCAGCATGCGCTCGAGGCGTTCGAGCTGGGCGTCGTCGACTACCTGCTCAAGCCGTTCAGCGAAGAGCGCGTCGTACAGTGCCTGCGGCGCCTGCACCAGCGGCGCAAGGTCGCCGTCGCCTCGGGTCCGCCGCGTATCGTGGCGCGCCGCAAGCGCAGCCTCGTCTTCCTCGAGGCGCACGAGATCTGGGCTTTCGAGGCGGCCGATCGGCTGACGTTCGTGCACACGACGCACGGCACGTTCGACATCGACCTGTCACTCGCGGCCGTCGAGGCGTCGTTCGGGCGCGCGTTCGTGCGCGTGCACCGAAACTGGCTCGTCAACGCGATGCACATCAAAGAGCTGGAGCGCGACGGGCACGAGACGAAGCTCTTCGTGGGCGCGGGCGTCGCAGAGGCGGGCAGGGGAGTGCGCGTACCCGTGGCCAGGGAGCGTGCGGCCGCCCTGCGCGAGATGTTGCTTACGAACGCGACGGGCTTGAGAAGGCCGTAGCGGGCTGCAAGCGGCAAAGGAGTTGCGGCAGACGGCGCCGCAGCGGGCAAGATTTGGTCGCGCGATCGAGCGCTTCTATAGTAGCGAACACCGTGGCGACGGATCGCTCTCGCCCGCGTCGCAGCCAAGCCGAATGGTCAACCAGGATCTGACGTCCAGAAGTTCCGACCCGCCGCAACGGTCCTTCAAGAACGCGATCGGGCTGATGGTGGCGCAGATCGTCGTGCTGCCGGTGTCGCTCGTCAACAACGCGATGATGGCCCGGTACCTCGGCGCCGACGACTTCGGGAAGATGTACCTCGTCGGCACCATCTGGACGTTCGGCATCCTCTTCATCGAGTGGGGCCAGGGCGGCACCCTGACGGCGATGGTGTCCCGTGATCGCGCCAACATGGGCGACGCGCTCGGCTCGGGCTTGCTCTGGCGCGTGAGCTCGGGCCCGATCGTCTACGGGGTCCTGGCCGTGGGGTGCGCGTGGCTCGGGCGAGGACGCGACCTACAGGTGGCGCTCGCGCTCATGGGCGGAGTCTTCGGCCTCTACACGATATCGGCGGCGGCCCAGGACACGCTCCGTGGCCTCGAGCGAATGCGCGTGCCGGCGATGGCGGTCGTCGCCCAGCAAGTCTTGAACCTCGTCTTCATGGCCCCAACGCTGGTGCTCGGCGGACACCTGCGCGCCGTCCTCGTGGCACAGATCGCGTCCTGGTTCGTCGTCGCCGCGTGGGTGTGGCGCGTGCTTCGGACTTCCACGAAGATCTCCCTCACGGTGCATCGCCGCACGCTGAAGGCGCTGCTCTCCGAGGGGACTCCCTTCCTCGTCCTCAACCTATCGCTCGCCCTGCAACCGAACGTCGACGCCTTCATGCTGGCCAAGCTGGCGCCACTCGAGTCGATGGGATGGCTCGCGGCGGCGAAGAAGCTGGTCGGCGTGCTGATCTTCCCCGTCGGCGCCCTCGCGACGGCGTTCTATCCCACGTGGGTGCGCTTGTGGGGCGAGAACCAGGAGGCCTTTCGGCGGGCCGTTTCCACCGGCTTTCGCGCCTCGACCGTGCTCGTCGCCCCGATCGCGCTCGGCTGCGCCATCTACCCGGACATCGGGATTCGCGCCTTCAGTCGCAACACGTTCGGTCCGGCGGAGGACGACCTGCGCTTGCTGTCGCTCTTCGTCCTCGCCCTCTTCTTCTCGATGCTCCTCGGGGTCGCCATCACCGCGGCCGGGCGCAGTCGCGCGTGGGCCGTCTGCCAGTTCGGATGCGTCGTCGTCAGCGCCGTGCTCGACCCTATCCTCGTGCCGTACTTTCAGACCCACCACGGCAATGGCAGCCTGGGGATCTGCGTCTCCACGGTGGTGAGCGAAGCGTTCATGGTGGCAGGCGGGATGTGGCTCGTGCCGCCCGGCATTCTCAACCGAGCCTTCGCCCGCACCGTCGGGCTGACGGCGATGGCAGCGCTCGCCATGGTGGCCACCGCGCGCGTGCTCTCCCATGTGACGCCCTTCGTCGCCGCTCCCGTCGCGGTCGCTGCCTATGCCGTCTGCCTCTGGTCGATCGGCGGGGTCGATCCCGCTCTTGTCCAGATCGTCACCGATGCCGTCGGGCGTCGTTTTCGACGATCCGCAGACCCCTAGCCCACCGATGGCGGTGGGCATCGCGGCGGAATACGTCCTATCATCGCTCGCGCTGCAGGCGGGACGCAGCGACGGCCTAGATCCATGACGAAAAGCTCACGTTCGAAAGTTCTGGTCACCGGCGGCGCCGGCTTCATCGGCAGGCACCTCGTGGCGCGCCTGGTGGGCGCTGGTACCGACGTCGTCGTCATCGACAACATGAAGCGCGGCAGCCGCGACAAGCTGGCCAAGTACGTCGAGCAGGGGCGCGTGCAGATCGTCGAGGACGACATCCGGCGCGCCGAAGCCTTGAACGCCGCTGCGGCTGGATGCGAGGTCATCTACCACCTCGCCGCTCAGTCCAACGTGATGGGGGCCTCCGACGACCCGACGTACAGTATCACGACGAACGTGGTCGGGACGGTCAACGTGCTCGCTGCGGCGGCATTGGCTGGCGTCAAGAGCGTCGTCTTCACGTCGTCGCGCGAGGTCTACGGCGAACCGCCGGAGCTGCCTGTCGGCGAGGACCGGCCGCACCTCCCGAAGAACCTCTACGGGGCGAGCAAAGTGGCGGGAGAGGCGTACTGTCGCGCGTTCGCGGCGACGAAGGGGCTTCGCGTCGACATCGTCCGGCTGGCCAATGTCTACGGACCGGGCGACAGCGGTCGCGTCATCCCGCTGTGGCTGTCGGCCGCGCAAGCGGGCGAAGATCTGAAGGTCTTCGGTGGCGGCCAGGTCATCGACTTTCTCTGGGTCGGCATGGCCGTCGACGCGCTCCTTCGCGCGACCGAGCTGGGCGTGCCGGCCCCCCTCAACATCGGCAGCGGCGTCGGCACGAGCATCCTCGATCTCGCCACGCGGATCCTCCAGGTCACGGGGTCCAAGAGCCGCGTGGTCCGCATGCCGTCGCGCGACGTCGAGGTGGCGAAGTTCATCGCCGACACGACGCGCATGCGCGCCTTCGGCCTCGTCCCCGAGGCCGACCCATTGCAGCACCTCGCGGAGATCGCTCCGTCGTACGCGCCCCACCGCGGGTAGGGTCCCGCGGTCCGCTACGGGGCTTGAAGGTACTGCGGCTCCGCGCCGGGTCCGGTCAGGGTCTGGAGGAACGCGACGAGGTCGCTCTGGTCGAGCGACGACAAGCCGAGGGGATGGATCTCCTTCGTGCCGGGGTAGCCGCTCATGGAGCCGCCCGCGTTGAAGAACGCGACGACGTTGGCGAGCGTGCCGAATTGCCCGGTGTGCATGAACGTCGGCCGGAGAGCCACGCACCGCAGAATCGGCGTGCGAAACGCGCCGTTCATCGCCGGGGTCACGGCGCTCGGCAGGCGACCGTCGTTGCCGTCGCTGAACGCGCTGAGGCTATTGAGGGGGCTTGCGATAGCGGCAGCGATGCCCGTCGCCCCGCCTTGGTCGTTCGAGTCGATGAAGTTCTGCTGGACGAGCCCTGGCTGGAGCCCCACGTTGTGGAACTGCTGGTCGCTCATGAAGGGCCCCGAGTGGCAGCTCGAGCAGCCGGCCGCCCCGACGAAGAGGGCCGCGCCGCGCTGCGCCGCGGGCGAGACGGGTGCGCCCCCGTGCATCCAGGCGTCGAAGGGCGTGGACCCGCATGTCAGCAGACGCTCGAACGCACCGATGGCCTTGCCCGCATTGACGACGACGCGCGTCACCGCTGTCTGGTTCTCGGGAGTCATCGAATCGTACTCGGCGCCGTCGCCCGGGTAGCCGTGGAACGTGCCGTCGCACGTTGGCGGAGGCGACGAGGGGTTCATCGGCTGACAGCCGGTGAGGGTCGCGCTGAGGGCAGGGAACTGCGTCGTGTCTGCGAGATCCGGAATCGACCCGAAGACCGCCTCGTAGTCGGCCCGATACTCGCTGTTGCTGTAGATCTGCTCGGCCATGAACAGGCGCGAGCTGTTCATCTCGACCACCGTCTCGAGCGGCCCGAAAGGCTGGTTATAGAGCGCGTCGTGCTTTCCGTCCCACATGACGAGCTTCGCCTGCCCCACGTCGAGCAGCGACGGCGCTCGGCGCCGGCCCCAGCCCGCTCCGAGAGAGATCTGCATCTGGAACGATCGGGTGTCGGAGAACCCGCTCGTGGGGAGATGACACCCCGCGCACGCGACGCGGCCCGTCTGCCCCGAGGTGCCCAGGGTCCCGGGCCCGCCGTTGTTGTCTGCGTCGAGGAGCGGACCGGAGAACGAGGGATCGAAGAAGAGCTTTTGCCCGAAGGCGGCGGCCGCGCCGCTATCCGCGTAGGCGTTCGTCACGTCCGGCGGAGCGCCCGGCAAAGGCATCGGCGAGAGCGCCTGGAGCGCCGCCCACCCCGCGTCGGTGAGCACCGGCTCCGGATCGCCGGCATCCGTCGTGTCGGTGGTCCCAGAGGGCGGCGAAAGCGACGCCGAGCAAGCGCTGGACGCGCCGACCACCGCCAACAGCTGGATCGTCGCTCGAGCCCATGCGGGACAACTCAGTAGGCCATGCATGGGAACAATGCAGTGTTCCAGGCTGGCGCGACGACGCCACTCTTGATTCCCAAATCGTCCCAATGCCGCCTCGTCTCCGTGCATTGGTGCTCATGCATGAAGGCGTAGGGCCTATCTTGCGAGCACACGAGCTCGTCCTGGGCGCCCTCGTGATAGAAGACGTCACCAAAGGTAACCGTCACGGGACCTTGCAAAGAGAACCCGTTGTTCGGGTATTGCATGCACCCCGCTGGCTGGCCGTCCATGAAGGCGTACAGCAGATTCGAAGAGACGTAGATATCGTACTTCGTCATCCGATCCATACCGGCATGCTCGAACGGCGGGTCGGCCGGTGGGATGGATGGTAGCGACGGGTAGTCCGTGAACCAGCCGTCGACGTCCATGATCGCATGATCGGGGGCCTGATTGTTGACCGCCCAGGGCTTGCCGTCGAACTCTCCGTGGAACGCCTCGGCCTCGAAGCGCATCGACGGACCGATGATGGGCTGGACCAGCAGGAAATTGCT
>PLIR01000127.1 GCA_003139415.1 Myxococcales bacterium
GCGCGCCTGCCTCGAACATCATGCGCGCGAGCAGCGCGACGCCCCGGACGGCGCGCTCCATGTCGGATCGCGACGGACTGAAGCGAACCCGATCCCGTCCGCCCCAGGCCGCATCGACCGTCCCCTCGGCGCCAGCGCGGAGCACCATCTCCCACGTCGTCAGGTGCGAATACACGCCGAAGCGATGCATCAGGGCTCGGCCCACGCCCGGAATCCGCACGGCGGCGAGCTCGGGCTGCAAGGCGATCGTCTCGAACTTGACGCCCAAGGTGCGGCGAAGGGACACCGACTCGGCGCCCTGCGTGGCGCCAACGTGGTCGACGAGCGGCGCATCGAAGACGCCCCCGATGGCGCTGCCGGGGTGGCACTGGAAATGATGGCCGATGCCGCCCGCGCGCAGTCCGCTGCGACGGAGCAGGTTCGGGGTCTGCACCGCGCTCGCGGCGACAAGGACCCCGCGGCGGGCGTGCAGCATCAAGCGCCTCTGCGCGTGTCCGTCGTCTCCGGCCGATCGGGCGGCCACCGCCACGGCCCGGCCACCTTCGACGATCACGCGCTCGACCCGCCACGAGGGGTAAATCCGCGCGCCCAGAGCGAGCGCCCAGGGCACATACGAGACGTTCATCCCCTTCTTGGCCGCCGTCGGGCACCCCGTGAAGCAGCGACCGGAGCCCTCGCAACCTTGCTCGTAGCGGTGCGTTCGGCGCGCCGAGAGCCCGTGGGCCTTGGCCCCTCCGAGGAACGCGCGGTCCTTGTCTCCGAGCGCAACGTCGGTCACGGGCCCCGCATGCAGATCGCTCTCCAGGGCGGCGAAGTGATCCTCGAGCACCCTGGCGTCGATGGCGCCGCCCAGGCCGAAGCGCCGGGCCCAGTCGCCAAGCACGTCCTCCGGAGTCCGGTGCGCGATGGCAGAGTTGACGACCGTGCTGCCCCCGACGCAGCGTCCCTGGATGAGCGGGATGTACGCTCGCCCCTGCATCACCTGGGTCCCGGCGTCGCGGAACAGGCTGCCGAACGCCTCGCCGACGCTCTCGCCGAAGTCGCGTGTCTTGATCCACGGCCCTTCTTCGACGATGGCGACGGTCGCGCCGCTCTCGGCAAGAACGTGCGCGGCCACGGCGCCGGCCGCGCCCGACCCGATGACGACATAGTCGAAGGCGCCTTCGATGTTCGAGGCGGCGCGCGCGCCGTCGACCACGGACCCCTCGGGGAGCAACTCGTCGGGAAAGGAGCCCAGGGCCGTCATGATCGGCCCGCCTTGCGAAGCCGGAGGGGCACGAGGGCCGGGCGCACCGATGGCGCCGTCAGACGCGCGCGCACTGCCTGATCGCCCGCGTAGAGGAGGGCTCCGAACGTCTTCAGCATCATGATGAGCGAGCGCACGACGTACAGGCGGCTCTTGACGAGCCGCATCACGAGCCTCTCGCGGTCGGAGGGCCTCAGCCCCCGGATCGTCGTCAGGCGTCCGAGCTCGAAGAGGGGGGCCAGTGCAGCGACCCAGACGGCGGCGCGCAGCCCGAGCGCTGCCTGAAGGGGAAGCCGGCGCATCGTCGACCGGAGGAAGCCCGCGACGTCCATCGCGGCGATCCCACCGAGCCCGACGTCGCTCGCGCCGGGGAACATCGCGCCGAGGGCGGCGCCCGCCCACGCATTTTCGAACTGCATCAACCTCATCGCTTCTTGCCCTTCTTGGAACGCAAAATTTCTGCTTCGGGAACCACTGGCGCCGGCGGCGGATGCCGGCGCGACCACGCTTCGTCCTGCTGCTCGAGCGCCTGCCTCGCGAGCTGGCGCGCCAGCTCCCCGTTGCGTTGCTCGATGATCGCGAGGATGGCCGGCGAGAAATCCGCCGTGGAAGCGCAGTCGTCGTAGAGCATCGCCACGAGCTGCGGGTGCTCGTCGGGCCATCGCGCAAACGTGTTGAGAAAGAGCTCGAGCCCGACGTTGTGCGCGGCCTTGCACACGGCACGCATGAAGGCGAGGTCGTCGCGCGCGAAGGCGACCGGGTCGTCGACGTGCTCGCGCAAGACCTCCGCGCACGCCGCCATGGCCGCAAGGTCCTCGGCGGTGTGGCGCTCGGCGGCGAGCGCCACGGCCTCCGCGGCGAGGATGCGGCGGATCTCCAGGGCGCTGCGCACCAGGTCGTGCCACGTCGGATCCGCGAGCTTGAGGCCGCGCACCAGCGTCCCGAGCATCTCGAGGCCAGCGCGCTCCCGCCACGACGCGACGACGGTGCCGGCGCCATGGCGCGTGGTGATGAGGCCCAGCGCCTCGAGCCGCGCCAACGACGCGCGCAGGGTCAGGCGGTTGACGCCGAGGGCGAGCGAGAGCTCCCGCTCCGAGGGCAGGCGCGTGCCAGGACGCAGGCGCCCGGCGAGGATGTCCCCCCGGAGCCGATCGGCCACGGCGTCGACGACGCTCTGGCGCGCCACCGGGGCGATCGTCGCCAGCGTGTTGGCCGCGTCGGACCCGGTGGGAGGGAACGACGGCGGCAGCGAATCGTCGTCGGACATCCGTTGCTCCTCAGGTCGTCTGGTGGTTGAACCAGTTTACTGTACTGCCCTCCCCTCGCTGCGCAAGGCGGGCAGCTTGCCTCGCGGTCGGGCGCGGTAAGGTCTCCGTGATGCTCGACTTACGGAGTGACACCGTCACGCGTCCGACGCCCGGAATGCGCGCGGCCATGGCGGCGGCCGATGTCGGCGACGATGTATTTGGCGAAGATCCGACGGTCTGCAAGCTCGAGCGGCGCATGGCCGAGGTGACGGGGAAGGAGGCCGCTCTCTTCGTTTCGAGCGGCACCATGGGCAACCAGCTCGCCATCGCCACGCAGACGCGGCCGGGCGACGACGTCGTCGTGGGCGAAGGAGCCCACCCCGTATTTTACGAAGGCGGGGCCGGCGCGGCCCTCAGCGGGGTGCAGTTCAACGTCGTGGGCCGCGGCGGGTTCTATACGCCGGAGGAGCTCGAGGCCGCCATGCACCCGCCCGTGTACTTCGCGCCGCGAACGTCGCTCGTGATGATCGAGAACACGCACAACCGCGCCGGGGGCCGAGTCTGGTCGGCCGCCGCGGCGCTCGCCGTCGCCGACGGTGCTCATCGGCTCGGTCTCTCGGCGCACCTCGATGGGGCGCGGATCTGGAACGCGTCCGTAGCGCTGGGAGTCGAGGTCGGCGTGCTCTGCGCTCCGTTCGATACGGTGAGCGCTTGCTTCTCCAAGGGCCTCGGGGCCCCCGTGGGCAGCGCGCTCTGCGGTCCGCGCGCGCTCGTCGAGGATGCGCGGCGCGTGCGCAAGCGCTGGGGCGGCGGGATGCGCCAGGTGGGCATCCTCGCGGCTGGCGCCCTGTACGCGCTCGATCACCACCGCAACCGACTCGCCGAGGACCACGTCAACGCCCGCAGGCTGGCCGAGCGGATGGCCCGCGTCGACGGCGTGCACGTCGACGTGTCCGCCGTCGAGACGAACATCGTCAACATGGACCTCGACGTTCCGGCCGCCGACGTCGCGGTCGCCGCGCGTCACCTCGGCGTGCTCATCGGGCCATCGGCACCGCGACGTCTGCGCGCCGTGCTTCACCTCGACGTGCCTTCGTCGAGCGTCGACGGCGTCGCCGACGCGCTCGAGCGCGCGATCGGCGTCGTCGCGAGGAGCCCGCGATGAGGGCGCGGGCGCCGATCGTCGTGGCGCTCGTCGGTGTGGCCTTACCCTGCGCCAGCGGCTGCGAACCAGCCTACGGACAGGCCTTTACGCAGGCCTTTGCCGCCGCCGCGCGCGCCGAGGGGGCGGGTCGCCTCGCGGAGGCCGTCCGACGCTACGACGAGGCGGCCGACGGCGCACGCCGCGCGCGCGACCGCGACGAAGCTCGGTGGGACGCGGCGGAGGTGGTCGCGCGCGAGGGCCACGTCGAGGACGCGCTTCGTCGCTTCGGGGCGATCGCCGGAGATCCGACGAGCGAGCACGAGGCGGAGGCCGCGTACCGCATCGCTCTCCTGCAGATCGAGTCGGGAGACGCGGAGCCGGGATGGAGCGGCATGGAGGAAGTCGCGCGCCGCTACCCCTCGCACGGGGTCGCGCACGTCGCCATGCGCAAGCTCGCCCAGCATGCCGACGAACGCGGCCCCCGCGCGGGCCTCGACGTGCTCCGTTCCCTCGAGCGCGAGTTCGACACGACGGAGCTCGCCCCCTTGGTGGCGTTCCTGACGGCGCAGCACCTCGAGGCCGTGGGCGACGACGTCGAGGCGCGCGCGGCGTATGGGCGCATCGCGGACCGATGGCCGTATCCTTTCGGTGCGTTCTTCGATGACTCGCTGTGGTACGCGAGCCTACTCGACGAGAAGGCCGGACATCCCGAGGCCGCCATCGACGACCTCGAACGACTGCTCCGCGAGCGCGAGACGACGTTCATCGTCGGAAGCTACGAGCGCGCCCGCTACGTGCCCGCGCTGATGCGCGTCGGCGAGCTTTACCGGGACAGGCTCCACGACCGCGCGAAGGCCCGCGCCGCCTTCCACCGCCTCTACGCCGAGTTCCAGCACTCGACGATGCGCGACGACGCCCTCTGGCAGGAGGCCGCCCTCTGGCGACTGGACGGTGACGCTCGAACGGCCTGCGATCGCCTCGCGACGCTGGTGAAAGCCTTCCCCGACAGCCGCTACGTCCCTTGCGTCGTCGAACAGTGCAGCGAGGTGCGGCGGCCGCCGGGCAGCGTGGCGCCGACGGAGTGCCGCGGATACCTCACCCGGACAGGTCACTCGACGTCCTTGTCGGGCTCTTCCTCCTCGACTTCGTCCTCGTCTTCGTCTTCGTCTTCTTCGTCGAACTCCTCGTCCTCTTCGTAGTCCGCTGGCGCTTCTTCCTCTTCTTCGGAGGCGGCGCCGCGCTTCTCGAACTTCAGGTCCACGCCGACATCGCCGAGCAGCGTGTCGATGAGCTCGAGGAGCTCGTCGGCGTCGTCGCCCGACCATTCGTCGAGGAGGTCTGTCAGGAACTCGAAGAAGTCGCCGGTATCCAGGCGGCGCTCGATCTCCTCGACCTGCTCCTCGGTGAAGGCCTCGAGGATGTCTTCGCGCAACGTCTCGATATCGCCCTCCTCGATCGCGTCCTGGGCGGACAATCGGATCTGGCGAACAGCACGCTTGTCGAGGAGGATCTCCATCGGTCTACTCGGCCGAGTATGCGAACCAGCCTAGGCCTGTCAACGTCCCCGTGGGCGAGGCCGCTCACAGAGGCCATCGCGCCGGGGGGGTGTATGCTCGCCGCGTGGGCGACATCGGCTCGACGTTGTCGTTGGTGGGGCCGTACGCCGCCGCTGCGCTCGTCGTGTGCTCCGCGGCGCCGGCGCGGGCCGATCCGGCGGCTCCAGCGACCGACAGCGAGTCCGTCGCGCGGCCCCCGCGGCCGCCCGCCAGGCGCGCGGCGATTCAGTACGGGGTCGCCATTACCGTCGAGGACGTGGCGTCCCCGGGCCCCATCTGCGGCGATACTGCGAACCCGTGCATCCTGGGCTCGGGAGGCGGCATCGCCATCCGCGTGGGGTGGCGGCCGACCGAGGACTTCTACCTCGGAGGCACCTACGAGCTCTCCAAGCAAGACCCCGACAAGCTCTATTTGCTTGGTACGCTGCAACAGGCTCGTGTCGAAGTGCGCCACTATTTCCCGACGGGCCGGTCGATCGAGCCGTTCGTCTTGGGTGGGGCCGGGATCGCCGGGTACGGTAACGAGTGGTCGGTGGATACTTGGGGCCCGAGCGCGACGCTGGGCGTCGGGGTCGAACTCGAACTCCCTGGCGGACCGCTCCTCGAGACCGCAATCGTGTACCGCCCCATCTATTTGCGCTCCTTCGGCGACTCGAGCGCACTTGCGCACCCGGCCGGCGTGGCCCAGTTCGTGAGCCTCGAGGTGGCGTTCGAAGCGCAGGAACCCCTCTGAACGGGGGCTCGCCGTCCTTGACGGTCGACCTCGCTGCGTTGTCCCATCCGGTGGCGTGAACTGCACTACGTGCGGCAGAGAGAACCCGGCGCATCTCATGTACTGCCAGGAGTGCGGACAGCGACTCGCGCCACGGGCCGTGGCGCCGACGATCCCGCCGATCGGGATCCCCATTGGCGTCACGCCAGTTTCGTCGCGGCCTCCTCCTCCCAAGAGGCGAGAAGTGCGAAGCCTGCCGGCCCCGAGGCAGGCGGAGGGCAGCCCGCAGAGCGTCGAGCGAAGAGACCAGGCCGACCCGGCCGCCGCGGCCGACGACAAGATAAGCTGCCCTCTTTGCGCGAGCCCCAACCCGAGGCACCTGCGCTTCTGCACCACCTGCGGGAACCTCCTGGCTGCGCCAAGCACACGGCCCGTGTCGCCGCAGCGGCCCGCCAGTCGGCCCGCGCCCACCGAGGTGCAGCCGTCAACCATCCGTCCCCCTCCGATCGGGGACCGCCAAAGCTCGGTGCCGCCCATACCCTCGTCGCGAGTGGTCGAACTCGGGGCCGGCGCGCCCGAGGCGATGCTCCTCCTTTGCGCCCGCTGCCGGGGAGGATCCGATCCGAATTCACAGTTTTGCCGGTTCTGCGGCGCCTCTCTCGCCGATGGGTCCTCGGTGTCCCTCGCGCCCCGCACGCCGCCGCCACCGTCCGTCGACGCGTCGCCGCGGTCGGCGGGCGTCGCGGGCGCAAGCCCCGTCCCCGCCCGGCCCTCGCCGCTGCCGATGCGCTCCACGATTTCGATGGCCTCTCCCCAGGCCGCGCCCGAGCGGGCCCGCCTGGTCCTCATCGCGCAAGGCGGAGGGGAGGGCCCGAGCCACGCGATCGGCGACGCGGCCGACATCGGCCGCTCCGAGGGAAGCATCGTCGTGACGGGCGACAAGTACGTATCGCCGCGTCATGCCCGCGTCGCCGCGCGAGGTGGGGCCTACTACCTGCGAGACCTCGGCAGCACGAACGGTATCTTCTTTCGGATCCCCTTCGAGCGGGGAGGTCCGCGGGAGCGCGAGGCTACCGTAGACGGGCGTATGGCAAGCCAGAACGACCGAGAGCGAGAGCGAGGCCGAGAGCGAGAGCGAGACCAAGGCGACCAAGAGAGCCAAGGCCAAGGCCAAGAGAGAGTGGGTGGCGGGGCGCAGTCGATCTTGGATCAAGACTTGTTCTTGGTGGGACAACAGGTGCTAAAGTTTGAGGTCGTGAAGAACGCGGAGGAGGGGTTCGGCGTGGCCTCGGAGGGGGGCACCCTCGTCTTCGGTACGCCCACGGCTCCACGCTACGCGCGCCTGACGCAGCGGACGGTCGAAGGCGTGAACCGCGACATCTTTCACGTCCAGCGGCTCGAGACGATCATCGGTCGCGAGATCGGCGATATCGTCTTCACGGACGACCCGTTTCTCTCCCGCCGCCACGCCGCCATCCGCGTCCTTGGCGTCGGCCCCAACACGCGCGGCCAACCGCGCCGATTCGAGCTCGCCGATCTCGGTTCGTCCAACGGTACATTCGTACAACTTCGTGAGGAAATCCGGCTCCGCGACGGGGATCAGTTTCGCATCGGGCAGCAGCTGTTCCGGTTCGACCTCGATCGCACAGACGCATGACGACAAGGACACCTGCCCCGTGATGCAGCCTGGGTCGAGCGCCGCTGTCGGCGAGATCCGCGTGAAGCTCTGCGCGCGGACGGACGTCGGTCAGATCCGCGAGCACAACGAGGACAACTTCCTCGTCGCGGACCTGACAAGCCGGGCAAAGGGCTCCGTCGACAGCAGCCGCTTCGCGGCGGTCGGGCACCAGGGCTCGGTCTTCGCCGTCTGCGACGGCATGGGCGGCGCCGCGGCAGGCGAGATCGCCAGCCAGCTCGCGGTCGACATTCTCTACGAACGGATGGTCGACGGACTGGACAACGCCCACGTCCTCTCGCGCGACGAGCTCGCGCGGCGCCTGGTCCGCGCGATCGAGGCCGCCGGACTGCGCATCTTCCAGGAGGCCAAGGCCGACCGCACACGCCGGGGCATGGGAACGACCGTGACGGCGGCGGCCCTCGTCGACGGCCATCTCTTCTTCGCGCAGGTCGGCGACTCGCGCGGCTACGTGCTTCGTCAGGGCCAGCTCGTGCAATTGACGCGCGACCAATCCCTCGTAAACCAGCTCATCGAGGCCGGCCAGCTCACCGAAGAAGAGGCCGAGACGTTCGAGCACAACAACATCATTCTCCAAGCTCTCGGGACGGCCGACACCGTGCAGGTCGACCTCACGTACTGCGAGCTGCGGCGCGGCGATATCGTCCTCCTCTGCTCGGACGGCCTGAGCGGCATGGTCCGCTTCGACGACATCCGCGAGGTGCTGAAGACGACGCCCGACCCGTCCGAGGCGTGTCGCGTCCTCATCGAGCGCGCCAACCAGGCGGGCGGTCACGACAACGTGACGGTCATCGTCGGCCAGTTCGACGGCACGAGCCTCCCCCCCCCGGACAGCGAGGTCGAGCCGCTGAAGTACCGGAAATACGCCCTGCCAGAAGAGGGCACCGACACGGAACGGCATCGCAGAATGATCGCCGAGACGGCGCCTCTCACGCCGATCGTGAGCGGGCGCCCTCCGAGCGCCAGCAGCCCGCCTCAGGGCCTCGGGTCGACTGCGGTGCTCTCGAATCAGCCCGACATCTCGGCCGCACTCGCCGCCGGCACGGCCCTTCGGTCGAGCCGCCCGCCAGCTCGCTACGAAGAAGAGCAGATCGAGATCCCCGGGACGCACGTGCCCGCGTGGGTCGTCGGACTCATCGTGGTGGGCGTGCTCGGCGCGGTGACGGGCCTCGCGTTCCTATTCCTGCGCTGAGGATCCCCTCGCCCTCTCGTGGCGTCACGGGACGCGCTGATGCGCGAGCACGTACGCGGCCACCGGGTCGTCGCGGTCGACCGCCTGGGCCTCTCGTGCGGCGCGAAGGGCACCCGCTACATCGCCGAGCCCGACGCGCGCAACGGCGATCCACGCCCAGGCGGCCCCCGCGCGAGGGCGATCGCCACCGCCGACGACGGGGGCGAGCGCTGCTTCGGCCTCTGTCCACTCGCCCCTCTCGAGAAGCTGACGGGCAACGAGAAGCATCAACGCGGGCGCGTCGCCGAACCGCTCCCGAGCCCGCGACGCGACCTGCTCGGCTTGCGTCGCCCGACCGAGCTGCTCGAGGGCCTCCACCTGCCCCGTCCAGGCCTCGAGCGCGTCGGGCGCCACCAGGGCGAGGCGCTCGAATTGCTCGCGCGCATTTTCGTACTGTCCGCGGGCGAAGAGACGCCGCGCAAGGTTGGCGCGCGCGGGCGCGAAGCCCGGGTCGATCTGCAGCGCTGCGCGGTAGTGGGCCTCTGCCCGGGCGCCCTGCCCTTGCCTGTCGGCGAGCACGCCGAGGGCGTGGTCGGGCGCAGGAATCTGCCCGTTTAGCGCGCGAGCGCGCACGAAGTCACGGCGCGCCTGCTCGAAGTTGCCTCGCGCGAGCTCGACGTAGCCGAGGTTGACCCACGCTTCGACGAACCTCGGGGTGTATTCGAGCGCGACCGACAGGCTCGCCTCCGCGGTCGCGAGATCGCCCTGCTCGATGGCGAGAGCTCCCGCCGTGTTGAGCGCGATTGCCTTCGGCGGCAGCGGCAGGGCCGACGCGGCGCCGCACCCTGCGGACGCCATCACGGCGCACGCGGTCATCGCGAGCAAGCGTTGGTTCACGCTGTTCCCGTCGGACGCACGCCGGATCCGGTTGCGCGCGGGCGCGCTCCTCCCCGAGGGACCTTTGCGAACGGCACGTCGCGCGCTATCTTCGGGGCGTGGGAGTGAAGGGCTTTTACTCGGTCTCCACGTCGAGCAAGGCGGTCGCGAGCGACGCGCCGTACCGCTCGGCGAGTGCACCGCCCCGCCCCCCCGTGACGACCCCCGCCGGCGACCGTCCAGCCTCGTTCGTCCGTGCCTCTCACGAGGCGCTCTTCGAGCGCGACGACGCCGCGCGCTGCGACGCCTGCCACGAGCCACTCCCCGCAGAAGACGACGCGGCCGGCTACGGCCTGCAGGGCCGCGGCGTGTACGTCTGGCGCCGAGGGGGCGAGCCTCAGTTCGAGAGCGCTCCTCTGTGCCCGTCGTGTGCCGCCGCCATCGGTATGACGGCGCTCGCCCGTTGGGAGATCGAAGAAGAAGAGGGCTAGTGCAGCGCCGTCGTGATGGCATCANNCATCTCGACGGCGGTGCACTAGGCGCCGGCTCGCAGAAAGCCCGCTGGCGCGCGCGTCCTATGTAGAGCCTTGCGACTGCGCCTTGACGCTCGCGGGAGGACGGCGCGCCAGGTGCTCGAGGCAAAGCGCGCGAACGCCGCCCTGAGCGGCCGGCGAGCGCGACACCATCGCCAACTCCGAACGAAGAAGAAGTCCGACGATCCGCGCCGTCATCTCGACGGGCGAAGCCGGGTTGAGCACCAGAGCCAGGCGGACCCGAGGGCAGTGCACCCACCGCGAACGCGCGATCTCCGCGAGGACGTCGCCGCGGCCCGGCCGTTTCGCCGCGAGGCGCACGACGTCGTCCTCGGTCATGCGCGGATTGCGCAGGCACCGGCGGATGACGTCGGGGTGCGGGTCACTCAGCAGTCGTTGCATCGTGTCGCGATCCGGACGCCGGGCCAGTGACTTGCGCTCTCCCAACGTCAGCGGACGGCTCCGCCCGTCGTTCGACAGCCGAGGGGCCCGCGGGGGCGCAATGGACCGAGCCTGCGGCGGGTGGCGGATCAGCCGTTCCAGCGCCAACAAGGACGCGCCTGACGCCTCCTGGCGCAGCCGCATCACGACGTCATCCATGCCCTCCACGTTGAGCGCATCGACCACCGCAATCAGCGCCTCGCGCGCCGCTTCCTCGGCCTGCTCGGCGTCCTCGCACAGGACGTCGAGCGTTTGCGCGAGCGCGTCGATGCGTGCGTCGCGCAGTACACTGGCGACGTAGCTCGCACGCAGCGCCGCGTCGCTGAGCGACAACGTGGCGCGGACCAGCGCTCCGGCACGCGCGCGGGGAGAGCCGTCGATCACGGTCAACCCGCGGCTCAGATGCCTAGGTCGACGGCAGCCTTTTTCGCTGGCGGCGCCGCCGCCTTGGCGGGCGCGGGCGCCGCTTGCTGTACCTGCACGTGCGGCTTTGCGGGCATCGATGCCTGGGAGGGCGCGGCCGCCGTCGTGGTGGCCGCGGCAGCTGTGGGCTTCTCGGCCTCGACGGGCGTCGGGGGAGCCTCGGGCGGGAGCGCGACGGGCGCGGGCGGGGCCGCAACCTGAGCCGTCGCTTCGACGCTTGTCGCCTTGGCCGCCGGTGACGGAGAGGCGGCCGCGACGGCCGTGGGCGCGTCCGGCTTGCCCTTCATCATCGCCACGCCGCCGATGCCGAGCGCGAGGAGCAGCACGGCGCCGCCGCCGATCAGCATCGGGGCCATGCTCTTTTTCTTCGGCAGGCCATCGGTCGGGCCGTCGAAGGTGCGCGACATCGTGGCGCCTGTCGTCGGGGGGAGCCCCTGGGTGCCGGCCAATGCCGCCCGATAACCGCCCGTCGTGTGCATCCCGTGCGGCGTGTTCATCGGCAGGCCTTCGGCCATGCTGCCCTGCATCGAGCGGAACGCGCCGCTGTCGCCGCCGATCCCGTGCGATTGCCCGAAGGCGAGCGCGAGGGCGTCCGAGAGTTCTCGCGCGCTCTGGTAACGCTGGGCCGGATCGCGCTGGGAGGCCTTCTGCCACCAGGTGTCGAACGTGGGCGGCAGGTCCGGCGCGTACTCGCGGGGGCTGGGAATGGGGGCGACGATGATCTTCACGAGCAAGTCGCCGAGGGCCTCGCTCTCGAACGGAAGCCGGCCTGTCAGAGCCTGGAACGCGATGACGGCCAGCGACCAGAGATCGCTGCGCGCGTCGACGGCGCGCGTGCCCTGGGCCTGCTCCGGGCTCATGTAGTAGGGCGTACCGAGCATCGCCCCCGTCTTGGTGTTGCTCCCGTCGATGCCGCCCGTCGTCTTGGCGATGCCGAAGTCGAGAACCTTGGCGATCTCGCGGTCGTCGTCGGGCACGAGGTAAATGTTGTCGGGCTTGAGGTCGCGGTGGACGATGCCGAGGGCGTGCGCCTCTTCGAGCGCCGCGAGTGTCTGGTGCAGCAGGCCCGCCAACCTCGCGAACGGCAGCGGGCCGTCGTCGGCGATGACGCGCGCGAGATCGCGGCCGCGCAGGTACTCCATCACGATGTACGGGCGCTTGTCGTCGGTCCGTCCAAAGTCGTAGATCGCGACGGAGTTGGGGTGGCTCAGGCGGCTGGCTGCGCGCGCCTCGTTGAGGAAGCGGGCGGCCGTCTGCTCCTCCTCGCCGACGCTGGGATGCATGACTTTGACGGCCACCGTGCGCGCGAGCGTGACTTGCTCCGCGCAGTACACGCGGCCCATCCCTCCGACGCCGACGAGGTGCGTGACGCGGTACCCGCCCGGCAGCGTGCGCCCGATGAGCGGGTCGTCTTCGGTGCGCTCGGCCGGTCCGAGTTCGCCCCCACACGAAAAGCAGAACCGATGCCCTTGCTCGCAAGGGGCCGCGCATCGGGGGCACAGCAACATCAGCGTGGAGTTTATCCCGAACGCCAGGGCCGTAAGATACCAATCGCACTCGAATCCCCCTGGAACCGCCTCAGTCCCCCCGGGGGAGCGTCCCCGCAGCGGCCCCCCGAATGGTCGCCTTGCCGCGCCGCCTCGAGCGATGCCGCGGCGCGCCGCTCGGGACCCTTCGACGCCCAGGTTACCGGGGGCTGATCTCCAGAAACCCGTGGCCGATTTCTCCCCCGGCGCCGTCCTTGACCGCCACTCTCACGACGGACGGCCCGGCGATGGGTAGCGGCGGGATTCGCGTCGACCACGCCCCGCCCTGCCGCGTCCACGTGAGCGAAAGCGGCACGAGATCGAGCTTGGCCTCGATGGTGGCTGGCTCCGCGGCGAGATCGATTCGCCCGGACGGATCCCGCAAGACGACGCGCGCGTCGATCACGTCACCGGGCCAGCGCGGGGCCGCCGGCGAGAGCACGACGTCGGCGTGGAGCTGGCGGCGCGCGAGCACCAACCGCGTGTCGCTCGCGTCCGCGCCGCCGGAGCCGTCGCGCAGGTGGACGATCTTGGCCTGAGACTCTTCGGGCAGGCGCAGGGGCCCGGTGACCTTCGCCCAGTAGAGCGGGATCGCGAAGTGGGTCTGGGCGGCCGAGAGGTTCTCGTACGCGACCTCGAGCCCGTCGGCTCCGGGCAACGTCACGGTCGACTGCGCCGACGGCAGCACGATGGCGCCGTCCGAAGCGAGGAACGCCCCTTCGGGTAGCGCGTACCGCACGACGCGAAGCGGCCTGGGGGCCGACCACTCACCCACGATCCCCTCGGGACCGACGGCGCGCACGTGCACCCAATACTGGGCCTCGGGGCCGGGCTCGGGCGTCGTGAAGTGCGGCTCCGTCGTCGTGGCGCGCGAGACCACGCGGACCATCGTCCTGTCTTTGGCGATCTCGATGCGGTAGCTCGCAGCCGCGGGCACCGCCGTCCACGCGAACGAGAGCGAGGCGTGTGCGTTCGCCGGAACGATGGCGAGCGTACCCGAACCTTGGGTCCACTCGGGGGGCTGCGGGATCGAGTGCGCCTTCTCGGGATCGACGCCCTTGCGGATGACGATCCCGCCCCCGTCGTAGACGGGGAAGCCCTGCCCGTTCGACCCGACCACGAGCGCGCCCTCGTAGATCGCCGCGGCGCTCGTGTCGCCGTGCACCATCACGTGCAGGTGGCCGCGCCAGTCGGTGAGGGTGCCGGCGCGCGTCGAGACGAGGAACGCGTGCGAGCCCTTGGGGGCCACCGGCATGCGCACCTCGAGCTCGCCGTCCTCGAGGACGAGGTGGTAGCCGTGGGTCCAGCGGTTCGTCTCGCTGGGCAGCTTGGCCCCGGAGAGCCAGTGCACCATGGCACCCGGGTCGAGCTCGATGGTCACCCCATCCGGCAACGTCATCTCGAGCGGTTGCTCGGGCGAGGCCTGCACGGTGAGCCCGGCCGACAAGATGTCGCCGGTGATCGTGTCGCGCCACGAGCGCGCGCCGTCGATCTTGGCGCGACCGGCGCCCCGGACAATCGCCGCCCCCTCGACGACGGGCGCCGCGACGGCCGCAGGTGCGATGGTGGTAATGGCTCCGAAGACGGCAATGAGGCAATTGCGCATATTGAGGTCAGCGTCGGATCTTACGTGACGCGGCGCCGCGTACTCAAGGCGCGCCGCATGCCGCGCGTGAAACGTGTGGTAGGTTTGCAGCATGCGTGGGAAGGGGCGCGCGCGTATCGTGCTTTTCGCCACGCTCGGCACCCTTGCGCTCGCAGCCTTCGGTTGCGCGAGGGCCGGGGATTCGGTCGGCGACGCGCCTGACGTCGGTGCAGCGACTACGATGCACGAGAGCGGCGCATCCTCGATAACGCAGGGCGGCCGCGAAGCATCGGCCGAAGAGACGGGCGACGATGACGGCGCAATCGGCGATGCGGACGAAGACGCGAGCGCCCTTGGCGACGCCACGACGATCTTCATGACCGACGCAGGCGGCATGCTCGGCGACGAGGTCACCGAGGTCGTCTACGAAGACGGCGGCTACGAATACCCCGAGGCGTCCGCCTCCGGCGCAGACGCGGCGCAGGACGCGACCGTTCCTGCCGACGCCACGACGCAAGGGGTGGAGGCGTCCGTCGCCGACACCGGCGGCGACGTAGACGAAGGCGATGGAAGCACCGGACCCGACGGCGGCGCGACACTCGACGCCGGCGCGGACGTCGTCACAGTGGGCCCTCCCCCTGGTGACGCCGCCGCCGAGGCCGCGGCGTGTGGGGGATGCGCGTCCGGGTTCTCCTGCGGGCCGAGCGGCTACTGCGTCTCGCCGACGGGCGTGCCCGCGTTCGGGCACGTGTACGTCGTCGTCATGGAGGAGCAATCGCTCGCGACCATCCAGGGCAACACCTCGGCGCCCTATATCAACTCGCTCATCTCGGGCTCCTCGCTCGCCATCAACTACACGGCCCCCGACCACCCGAGCCTTCCGAACTACCTCGAGCTCACCTCCGGCGGCAGCCAGAGCGTCGTGTGCGATTGCGCGCCCGCCGGGACGCTCCTCTGCAGCGCCATCGGGGCCGTCTGCACCGACCTCCTGGCGAGCAACTGCGATTGCCCCCAGAACGTCACCCACCTCGGCGACGAGCTCGACACCGCCGGGGTCCCGTGGCGCGAGTACGCAGAGGACATGGGCTCGCCCTGCAACGTCGGAGGCACCGAAGCCGGCGCCGACTTCGCAGCCAGCCATGTCCCGTTTCTCTACTACGACGACATGTACACGACCTCCGGGCGCTGCGCGGAGCACGTCCGCGACTATGGCGACTTCGCGGGCGACTTGGTGGCAGGCTCGGTTCGGTTCTCCATGATCTCGCCCAACACGTGCAACGACATGCAGCTGCCCTGCGCGCTGCTAAACCCGGTGAAGCAAGGCGACGACTGGCTCTCGACGAACGTGCCGCCGATCCTCGCGACGCCGGGCTTCGCAGCGGGCGGCCACGACGTCCTCTTCATCCTGTGGGAAGAGGCCGGCCCGGCCATCGACTCGCCGACGCCGCCCCTCGTCCCGCTCCTCGTCGTCTCTCCGCTGGCTCTCTCGACGACGACGGACACGGCGTACACGCACTACTCGCTGCTGGCCACGATCGAGGACGGCCTCGGGGTCGCGCGCCTGGGCAGCGCCGTCGGGATCGCCCCCATCGCGGACGTGTGGAAGTAAGGGAAGGTGCGGTTCGTGAGGACGCTCGGGAGCACGCTCTTGCTCGCGATCGGGGTCGCGCTGGGGGCCGTTTCTTGTCGGTCCGAGGCGCCGCCCGAGGGCTCGGCGCCGCCGGCGTCCGCGTCGGCGAAGGGCGTGAGCGCGCGGGTGCGCATCCTCGAGGCGCCGGCCGAGGGGGCCGTAGAACCCCTCGTGCGTGACGCAATGGCGGCAGCGAAGGCGTCGCCCGAAGGCTCGAGCGGCGCCTTCCTCGTGTACGTCGGGGCGACGTGGTGCGAGCCGTGTAGGCGCTTTCACGATGCAGCCGAACGCGGTGAACTCGACACGACGTTCCCCGGGATGATCCTCCTCGAGTTCGATCTCGACCGCGATCGCGAACGCCTCGCCTCGGCGCGATACACATCCAAGTACATCCCCCTCTTCGCCATCCCGACGCGCGACGGCGCGGCATCCGGAAAACAGGTCGAAGGCGGCATCAAGGGCGACGGCGCGGTGGGTTTCATCGTGCCGCGGTTGAAGGCGCTCCTTGCGGCAGGCAGCTGACGACCCCGTCCCTCGCGAACGGTGTTGGTTCATCGTGTCACGCAGCGGTGGTATTCCATCCCCATGGCAGGCGCAGAGCTCGTCGAAGCAATCCGGGGAATCGTTGCGAGCGGGCGTGGCGGCGATCTGGAGGCCGCGTATCGTGGCTACCGCGAGCTCTTCGCGGCGCCTGCCTTCCGCGCCCACGAAGCAAAGGATCAGCGGCAGGCGCTGAAGCTCATGGTCCACGCCAAGGGAGCGCCCGCGTCGCCGACGGCCGCGATGGTCGAAGCGCACCGCGCGGCCCTGCCGCCCCTGGCCGATCTCGTCGCCAAGCACGGCGAGCCGGCCGACTACGAGATGCTCGGCATGTGCCACCTGGCCGCCGGCGACGAGGCGGCTGCGGCGGAGGCCTTCCGCGCGGGGCTGGCCATCGAGAGGGACCGCAACGCGCAATCGGACTTGTGCGGCATCCTGATGAAGCGCGTCTCGATGCTTTGACGCCCGCTACGGGCTCACCCCGTTCACCTCGGCGCTTCGCCCGGCTCCCGACGGCATCCACCAGGCCGACGCGGCGCACACCAGGGCGCCCGCGCACAAGGCGCCGACGTTGCGGGTGGGCGACGGGCCGCCTTCGAGACCCGACGCCGCGAGGACCAGGAAGGCGACGTTGTTGACGGCGTGCGCGACGATGGTGGGGCGGATGCTGCCGAGTCGGCGCGCGCTCCAGGCGAGGAACACGCCGGCGACGAATGCGGCGCCCACCTGCACGGGATCGACGTGAATGAGGCCGAACGCCGCGGCCGAGGCGATGATGCCGGGCCAGAGGCCCCATGACGCGGAGAGGCTCTCTAGGAGGAACCCGCGGAAAAACACCTCCTCGGCCACGCCGGGGACGACCCCGATGGCGGCGGCCGCCAGCGCGAGCTGCGCCGGAGACGGCGACCGGAAGGCCGATTGCATCACGTCCATCGTGCTGCCGGGGGAGACGCCCAGGAGGTCGATCCCTGCTCCGCAGGCGACGCTGAGGCCGAGGAGGCCCGCGGTCGTCGCGATCGCGCCACGCAGGCCCGATCCGACCTGCGGTCCCAGTCGCAACCGCCCCGCGGGCGTTCCCCCAGAGCGCACGGTCTGGAGGGTCGCGAGGGCCGCGGCGAGGGCGACGAGGAGCATCCCGTTGAGAACGGGCACTGCCGACATGCCCGCCGTCGATTGCACGAACGATGCGGCCTCGTCCGCCAAGCGCCCTTGCTGCCCCCCACTTCGCGAGTGCGCGACGACCAGAACGAGCGCCTGGTCGGCCGCCTGCGTCAGCACGAAGGCAGCCGCGAACCCGAGGAGGGCCGGCGTCGCGGGGGGGCGCGAACCAGAGACGGGGCTGCGGCGTAGCGCATCGGACACGGGAGGCTCGCGTCGATTTATACCGCGCGCGTCCCATGTCATGGCGACATGGCTTGAGTCGGCGGGCTTCCGGAGGCTAAGAAGAGCAGGATGAACCCGGGTCGAAAGGTGCTCGTACTGGGCGCCACGGGTCGCCTAGGGAGCGGCGTCGCGCGGGCGCTTGCACGGCGGGGCGATCGCGTCGTTCTCACCGCCCGTGATCGCGGCAAGCTCGAGGCGTTGGCGGGGGAGGTCGGTCCCTTGCCGGGCAGCGCGGCGCCGTTCGTCCGCGCCGACCTGGGCGACGACGCGGCCCCCGAGACCATCGTGGACGGCATCCGGCGCTCCATCGGGCGGGTCGACGACATCGTCATCGCGTGCGGCCCGTCGCCGCGTACCCCCTTCGATTCGCTCCGCCGCGAGGACCTACGCCACACGCTCGCCGTGCACGCCGTCGCGCCCCTGCTCCTCGTGCACGCACTCGCTGGGGACCTCGTCGAGGCGCGCGGAACGATCGTCGCGCTGACGGACGCCGGCGTGACCCGCCCGTACACGAACCATGTCGCGTACCTCACGGCCAAGGGGGCGCTGCAGACGGGCTTGCGCGCCCTGGCCGTGGAGCTCGCGCCCGAGGTCCGCGTCAACATGGTGGCGCTCGGGATCCTCGTCGACCCGGAGGCCGACGCCGACCCGCTCCAGATGCACCGCCTGGCGACTCGGTCGCCACTCGGTCGCTTCGGCAGCGTCGAGGAGGTGGTCCACGTCGTCGTGTCTCTGCTCGACGCGACCTGGGCCACCGGCGAAATCTGGGGGGTCGGTCGCTAGATCAGCGCCCCACGCCCTTTCGTTCGAGCTGCTGCTTCGCCGCCTTGGCCACCGCGCCGGACACGTTCTTGCTCTTGGCGAGGCCCTTGAGCTCGTTCTCCCGGAGATGGATGATGAGCCTCGAGGCGAACGCGAACGGCGTGCGCGGGTTGCTGACGAGGTTCACCTTGATCTGATGCGACCGCGTCCACTCGCGGTCGAGCGCGATGGCGCGAAGGACGTCCTCGGAGACGTTGCGGCTCGCGCTGATGCGCACCACTTCGTTCTCCTGGATGCTGGGGCTCTTGATGGCGGCCTGGGCGACGAGTCGGTTCGAGTCCCGCACGAGCAGCAGCCGCTCGGTGCCGTTGCCCAGCATCGCCCGCCGGATCTTCTGCGAGATCGTCATCTTCGCGAGCTGGGCGTAAAGCGGGAGAAACTTGTCTTGGAGGATCTCCTCCCCCTTCTCCTCGTCGAAGCGGTGGGTGTCCTCGTGGGCTGCGTCGATCGCCGTCTTCTCGGCGACCGCCTCGGTCTCGAGGAAGAGGATGTCGTCGGGGGTCGGCTCTTCGGCCGCCTCGGCGATGAGCTCCTGCCCGATGGCCAGCGCGGCCTCCTTGTACGCGGGGATTCCGGTCAGCTCGACCTTGTTGCGCACCGCGAGTTCGAGGATGCGGTCCGCCGTCGACATGCGCGTCGACTTGTTCATGTAAAGCTTCTCGATGATCTCCGGGTGCGCCAGCAGGCGCTGCTCGTTGGTGGCCACGAGCTCCGCGACCTCTTCGCTGGCCGCGCCGGCGATGGCGACGACGGTCTCCGGCGTTACCGCCCGGTGCCCGAGGATCTTGTAGACGATCTGCGCGTTCCGCGCGTAGGTTGGCGCGATGAGCGCGAGGACCCCCGCGGGGAGGTCCGCGGCGAGGGCGCCGTTGACGAGCGGCTCGGGCAGTTTGCTCAGCGTTGCCTGGGCGATGGCCGCGACGTCGGCGTCCGCCGCCTCCGACAACAGCGCCACGACGGTGAGCGCTTCGCCCGGCTTTAGGCCCGGGGCGACGCCCTTGGCCGCCATCTGGCGCATGGCGGGAGGCGACGCTGGATCGACCATCCTCCGCGCGAGGGGCGACAGCGACTCGGCCGGGACGGGGGGCTGCACGACAGACCAATGATACGCGTCCGGGTGGCCTGGGGGGTAGCGGCTCACCCGGCGGGGGCCGTATCCTTGTCCCGTCGGCGTCGATTCGGCGCCGCCCGTCGAGAGAAGGGGCCCATGGGAGTGTTCGACTTCGTCCGCAACGGCGTGCGCGAGATGATGGTCGCGCGGCCGGACAACCAGAAGGCGCTGATCGTCTACAAGCACCCGGATCAGAACGTCCCCACCAACGCCCAGCTCACGGTCGACAGCGACGAGTGCGCGGTCTTCTTCAAGGACGGGCGCGTCGTCGGCGTGATCCCTCCGGGCCGCGTGACGCTGCACTCGCAGAACATCCCGTTTCTCAACGGGCTCGTGACGAGCTTCACCGGCGGGCAGGTCTTCATCACCGAGATCTACTTCGTCAAGACGACGCCCGTGCGCAGCGTGCCTTTCGGCGGGCCTATCGGCGACATGCTCGATCCGCTCACGGGCGAGCAGGTGCAGCCGCGGATCTTCGGCGAGATGAGCGTCGTCGTGGTCGACCCGGTGCGCTTCGTCATCGGTTACTCGGGGCAGGCGGCCTCGGGCGACAACGACACGGTGCTCTCCTGGATCAAGGGCGTCTTCCTGAACGGCGTCAAGACGACGCTGGGAGAACTCTGCGAGAACGAGGGCAAGAGCCTCTTGCAGGCGGTCTCGTTGACGAGCCAGCTCGCGGCCGCCTTCGTGGCCCACGCACCGGACCTCGCCGACATCGGCGTACGAATCCTTCAGGTCGGCCAGTTCAACATCAACTTCGCCGAAGAGGACCGGCAGCGCCTCGTCGCCGCCAACGCGGAGATCGCCAAGGCGCAGCGTCAGGTGCGGGTGCGCCAGATCGGCGTAGCCGGCGCCGCCGCCGACGCGCAGGCGCGCCAGTTCCAGCTCGATCAGCAGTTCTCCCAGGACGCGCGCTACGTCAAAGACCTCGCCGGCAGCTACCAAGGGTACGCGGCGGGCCAGGCCGTCATCGGGGCGGGCCGAGGGATGGCGGAGCACGGCGTCGGCGGTGGCGTCGCAGGGCTGGGCGCGCAGATGGCCGTCGGCATGGGCATCGGCAACGCGATGTCCGCGGGGGTCGCGCAGCCCGCCGTCGCGCAGCCGCCCGCCCCCACGTTCTCGCCGGGGGGGACTCAGGTCTCTTGCGGAAAGTGCGGCAGCAAGCAGCCCGGCGGTAAGTTCTGCGCCGACTGCGGCAGCCCCCTCGTCACGCAGAAAAAGTTCTGCCCGGGCTGCGGCACCGAAGCGGTGGCCGGCTCGAAGTTCTGCGCCAACTGCGGGACCGCCATCGCGGCGACGGCCTGACGAGGAGCATGCGGCGCGGCGCTTGGCTCTTCGTCATCGCGGCGGGCGCGTTCGCGGCCGCGTGCGCGACGAGCACGCCCGCCGAGGGGCTCAACGGTCCATGCACGCGAACGAGCGATTGCGTGGGTGGACTCATCTGCGGGCTCCAGGGCTTCTGCGCCGATCCCGATGCGTCCTACGAAGAGTCGCCCCCCGAGCCGTCGGCCGAGGGCGGTGACGCAGGTGACTCGGGTCCAAGCGATGCGGGTCGAATCGACTAGCGCCACCGTCGACCGGCGCCGCGAGATCAAGCGTTGCCCGACCTGCGGCCAGCGCTTCTCCCGCGAGGCGGCCTTCTGCCCGTTCGATGGGGTCAAGCTCGAGGAGTCCGTGTTCGACCCGAGCGGCGATCCGCTCGTCGGGCAGGTCGTCGACAGCCGCTACGAAGTCCTCGGCGTGCTCGGTGAAGGCGGGATGGGCCGCGTCTACGAGGTGCGGCACACGACGCTCGAGCGGACGTTCGCGATGAAGGTTCTCCGGCGCGAGCTCGCGCGCGAGGACGACCTGGCCGAGCGCTTCATCCGTGAAGCCAAGGCGACGGCCAGCGTCAAGCATCCGAACGTCGTGCAGATCACCGACTTCGGCCGGCTACCCGACGGCCTGCCTTACTTCGTCATGGAGCTCCTCGTCGGGCAGACGCTCGCGGAGATCATCAAGGCGGGCGGCCCGATGGCGGCGGCGCGCGCCGTGCGGATCCTCCGCAAGGTGGCGGGCGCCGTGGGGGCTGCGCACGAGGCGGGCGTTGTCCACCGCGACCTCAAGCCGGAGAACGTCTTCCTGGTCGACGGCGGCCGCAGCGCGGGCGGATCCGGGTCGGACGTGCGCGTCGTCGATTTCGGGGCCGCCAAGATCGTCGGGTCGAGCCGGATGACTCGGTCGGGGGTCGTGTTCGGGACGCCTCACTACATGTCTCCGGAGCAGGCGAGCGGGCAGTCCGTCGATCACCGCAGCGACATCTACGCCCTGGGCGTCATCATGTATGAGATGTTCGCGGGTCGGGTGCCGTTCGAAGCCGACACGTACATGGGCGTCCTGACGCAGCACATGTTCGTGCAACCCGAGCGTCCCAGCCATGTGAGCGAACGCGCCCGAGACATGGGCGCGCTCGAGGACATCGCGCTGCGATGCCTCGCCAAGAAACCGGAGGATCGCTTCGGGTCGATGGGCGCGCTGGTCGATGCGATCGACGACGTCATCCGGGCGCAATCCGGCCCGGCGCTCGACGCAGGGGCGAGCAGCCCGCCTCGGGCGAGCGCGGCTGCCCTCCCACTCGACGCCGCCGCAGCCGAAGACTCGCCCACGATCGACGAGGCGCGCCCGGCCGTCGACAGGCTCTCGGCGGCCGCGGCGTCGCTCTGGCTCCTCTGGGGGGCGGTGGGGCTCGCGGCGGTGCTGGTCGCCATCCTGGCCGTACGGCTGTTCCTTCGCCGCGAGGCGCCCGCCTCACCCCTGGCCGTCGCGACACCAGTCGCGGCCAGCGCGCCGGCCGCAGCACCCATCCCGACGTTCCCGAGTCCGCCCCCGGCGGCGAGCGCGTCGTCGGCGCCGTCCGCGGCCCCGGTCGCCGCGCCGCCGGTGCGCCGCTCGGTCCACTCTCACGACGGACCCGCGGCGCCGCGCCTTCCGATCGACGACGTCGGCGATCCGTTCGCAGCAAAGCGTTGATGCCCTCGTCGCCGACCGCTTGACACTGCGCGGGCCACCCTTTCATGCTCTAACGCGTAGCCCGTGGCCAAGCAGAAACTGCTTCTCGTCGACGCCGATCCGCGGAGCGTGCGCGTGCTCGAGGTCAGCCTCAAGAAGGTGGGCTACAGCGTCACCACGGCGACCGACGGGCTCGATGCGCTGGCGAAGATCGAGTCGCTCACGCCCGACCTCATACTGAGCGATACGCGTCTCCCCAAGCTCGACGGCTATTCGCTCGTTCGCAAGCTCAAGGAGCGGCTCGAGTGGTCGCAGATCCCGGTCGTCTTTCTCACGAGCCAGAAGTCGATCGAAGACAAGATTCGCGGCCTGGAGCTGGGCGTCGAGGACTACCTCACCAAACCCATCTTCGTGCGGGAGCTCATCGCGCGCGTCAACCTGCTCCTCGCGCGCCGGACGCAGGAGAACATCGCCGCCAACCGCACGACGATGACGGGTCGAACGCGGTTCTCCGGGTCGACGCAGGACATGGCGGTCGTCGACCTTTTGCAAACGTTCGAGGTGTCCCGCAAGAGCGGCGTCGTTCACCTGCGCAGCGGCACGCAGGAGGCCCACATCTACTTCCGCGACGGCAAGGTCGTCGACGCGGAGCTCGGTCGATTGCGCGGCGAAGAGGCGATTTACCGCGCGCTCATCTGGAACGAAGCCTCGTTCGAGGTGGAGTTCAAGTCCATCGCGAACGAGGACGTCATCGGCGGCTCCACCCAGGCGATCCTGATGGAGGGAATGAGGCGCGTCGACGAGTGGGGTCGGCTTTGCGAGCAGTTGCCGCCGCTCACGACGGTGTTCCAGATCGACCACGAGCAGCTCCTCGAGCGTCTCAACGAGATCCCGGACGAGCTCAATGGGATCCTGAAGCTGTTCGATGCCGAGCGCAGCCTCACCGAGGTCGTCGACGACTCCCCGTTCGAGGATCTCTCGACGCTGTCCACCATCACGAAGCTCTACTTCGAAGGCCTGCTCGTCGTGCGGCCCGAGGAGGAGCCGCATGCGGGCGAGGACGTCGTCGGCGGCTCGGGAGGCGTCGTCCCCGAGGGAATCCGGACGGGGGACATGGCGGTGGCGGGAGGGCATCCCTCGCCCGGGGAGATGGCCGTCGTTCCGGGCTCGGATGGGGGGACCGTACGCCCGCCCCCGCCCACGATCGCGACGCCGTCGGACGCCGTCCCGACGCCGCCCGCCACGACCGCCCCGTTCCGGCCCGAGGACCGGCCGACGCAGCCGACCGCCCCCGTGGCTACGCCGCCGGTCGAAGCCGCGCTCGAGGCCGGACTCCCGCTCGTCGGCAAGCACGAGACAGACCACGTCGAGCCTTCGGCCCCGACGCGCCGCTCCGAGCGGCCGCCTCCGGGCGGATCGGAGAAGCGCGAGGTCGTCGGCGACGTCCGCGCTGCGGCGGAGCCGGCCACGGTGGAGCCGCAGAAGGCACCTCCGTCGAAGGCGGTCGCGAGCGCTGCCGAGGTCCCGGCGCCTCCGGCGAGCACGCCGGGGGATCGCAGGACCGTGACGAGCATGCCTGTCGCCGAGGCAAAGCCTTCCCCGGGCGCGCCGGCGTCGGTGCGAGCTGCCGAAGGCCAAGCGCGCCGCACGACGCCGCACGCAGAGCCACACCGTTCGGCCGATGGAGACCGTCGCACGGCCCCTTCGCAGCGCCCGACGCGCAGCCCCTCGGGGCCTCCCGAGCAGGCGGCGGGTCTTCCTCGTCAAGGGCGGGCCCGCGTCATCACGATCGCCGTCGTCACGGCGATGGCGACGATCGCGGCCGTGGGAGCCCTCCACGCCATGGCCTCCGGCCCATCGGAGTCGGTGCTCCAGCGCGAGCCGCCCTTCACCCCCGCCGCGAGCAGCGCGGCGCCCGTCACGCCGGCGCCGTTCACACCCGCCGAGGCCCCGACCGTCGCGGAGTCTCCACCGATGCCGGCATCGACGCAGGTTGCGTCGGCCCCCGCTCCTCGCGCGACGGCTTCGGCATCGACGATGCGCCGGACCGTGCCGGTGGTGCCCGCGGTGGCACCGCCTTATCCGGTCGCGACCACGGCGGTGCAGTCGCACGTCGCGCCCGTCGTGCCCGTGGCATCCGCGCCCCTCGTCGCGGCGCCGGGACCGCAACGCGCCGTCGATTTGAGACCGGACCCGGGGGGCGGCACGTTGATCGTACAGGCGAGCCGCGCCCTGGCCGACGGCGAGACGCCGCGCGCCCTGGCGCTCGCTCACCAGGCGGTGCTGGCGAACCCCTCCGACGCCGATGCGTGGCTCATCCTCGGAGCGGCGTGCCAGGCCTCGGGCAACGAGGCCGCGGCGCGCGACGCGTACCGGAGCTGCGTGACGAGCGCCCGCACGGCAAACGTCAGCGAGTGCCGCCTTCTCGCGGGCCAGTGACGCGCGGGTCGAGGCGCGCGTAGGCGAAGTCGACCAGCACGTTGGCCGCGACGATCGCGACGGACGTCACGATGACGCATGCGCTGATGACGGGTCCGTCCCGGTTGAGCATGGCTTTGACGCTGAGCTCTCCCAGCCCGGGCCACCGGAAGACGGTCTCCGTGACGATCGCGCCTCCGAGGAGGGCGCCCAGATCGAGGCCTGCCGCGGTCACGATGGGCACGAGTGCATTGCGCAATGCGTGCGTCCCGACAATGCGCCACTCGGGCAGCCCCTTCGCCCGCGCCGTGCGCACCCAGTCCTTGCGCATCAGGACGATCATCTCGTCGCGCGCGAGCCGCGTGTAGTAGGCCGCGCCGTAGATTCCGAGGGTGAGGGCGGGCAGGACCATGCTGCGCGCGTGCTCGGCGAGATCCGAGCCGAAGCCGTCGAGGGGGAGCCATCGCAGCGTGCGCGCGAAGAGCAGCTGCAGGCCGAGGGCGATGAGGAATGTCGGCGCGCTGAGGCCCAGCAAGCTCGCGCTCACGAGCACCCTGTCGAGCCAGGAGTCGCGCTTCATCGCCGCGAGCACCCCGGTTCCGACGCCGAGCAGCAGCTGCAACGCCATGGCCACCAGGGCAAGGGCGAACGTCCTCGGTATGCGGGCGACCAGTACGTCGACGACGGGCTGACTCATCTGGAAGCTCTTGCCGAAGTCGACGTGCACGGCGCGCGCGGCGCCGAGAGGAAGGACGACGGCGCAGCTCGTGTGGTCGGTGTCGGCGCGGGCGTTGCGGGGCCCGAGGTGCACGAGCCTCCCCCAGAAGCGCGAGTACTGCTCGGGCAGCGAGCGATCGAGCCCTAGGCGCGCCCGGATGCGGGCGACGTCGGCGGGTCGTGCCTGCGCCCCTGCGACCATCCGCGCCGGGTCGCCGGGCAACACCGTCTGCACGACGAAGGTGATGGATACAACCGCCCACACGACGAACGCGCTCCACGCGAGCCGGGACGCGAGCCTGCTCACCGTGGCCTCCCGAGCGCCTTCTCGAGAGCGTCGTCCGCGCGGTCGAGCCACGTCCGCGTCGGGTCGATGCCCCATACGGGGTGGAGCAAGGGCCCGCGCACGTAAGGCTGGCGAAGATCGTACCGATGCGTCGAGAGCGTGAACGCCCACGGCGCGTCGTCGCAGAGGATCGCATTGGCTTCGGCGTAGAGCGCCACGCGCTTTGCGACATCGAGCTCTCGATGCGCGCGGGCGACGAGCGCGTCGAACGGAGGGTTCGAGTAAAACGACGAATTGTATGTGGACTCCGGCCCGATCGCGCCCGTCGTGAAGAGCGGCTCGAAGAACGAGCTCGGATCCGGATAGTCCATCCCCCATCCGCCGGGGGAGATGGCAACGTTGCCCGGACGCTGCTGCAGCGCCATGAGCGCGGGCCAGGTCATGAGCCGGATCTCGATGCGGATGCCGATCTTCGCGAGCTCTTGCTGCAGGACCTGCGCCGTGTAGACGAGCAGGCCGCGGTCGTTGATGGGGTAGGTAATCGGGGTCGGAAAGCCGCCGCGCCCCGTCGCCGGGTCGTACGGGTAGCCGGCCTTGCGCATGTGTTCGAGCGCAGCCGCGTAGTCGTAGCGCTGCCCCTCGCCGCCGGCGTACGCGGGCAGGCCGGACGGGATGACGCGCGTGAGGATGCTGACCGACCCCGGTGAAACGAGTCGGTAGTGCTCGCGATCGATCGCCGCCGCCACGGCGCGACGCACTTCGATGTTGTCGAAGGGTGGCATGCGCGTGTTCATCGACTCGCCGAAGACGTTGGTGTCGGCTTCGGCCTTGCCGAGCGGCTGCCAGCGCGGGTCCGCCCTGTAGCGCCCCATGTCGGCCTGGGTCATGTCGCGCAAGACGTCGAGATCGCCGCTCTCGAAACGGAAGCGCTGCGGCAAAGGTTGCATGTTGAACGTCCACTCGATGGCGTCGAGGTACGGGAGGCCGGCCCGGAAGTAGCCCTCGTGCCGCACGAGGTGAAGGCTCGTCCCGCGTTGCCAGCCGCCCGGTTCCAGGCGGAAGGGCCCCGCGCCGCACGCGAGCCACGTGTCGACGTACCGGTCGCCGCCGGTACGGCACACGGGCCGGAGCGTGTGCATGGCGAGGATGGAGAGAAACGTCGCGTCGGGAGCGCTGAGGTGGAACGACACGGCGTAGCGTCCGTCGACCACGACCCCCTCGAGGTGGTCCGCGCGGGCCCCCAGGAAATCCGCGTAGCCCGCGATGCCGTCGAAATAGCTCGCGTTCGGGTTGGGCGTCGAAGGGTGCAGCGCGCGCTCGGCGGAGCGTTTCACGTCGTCCGCCGTCAGCTCCTGGCCGTCGTGCATCATGACGCCTTGCCGCAGGACGAAGCGGTAGGTTCGGCCGCCGTCCTCGATCTGCCAGCTCTCGGCCAGGTCCGGCACGACGCGCGACTGGTCGTCGAGGTCGACCAAGCCCGCGAAGATGAGTTGTTGGGCTTGGACGCCCAGGCTGTCGGCGGCCCCCGCCGGGTCGAGGGTCCGGAGGTCCTGCGTTGCGGCCATCCGGAGGACCCCGCCGCGCCGTGGAGCGGCGCCGTCGCTGTGGGCCGCCGCGATCGGCCCGGCGAGTGGCTCGCGGCAGCCGGGGAGGTCCGCGATCGCCGTGGCGGCCGCGAGCCCGGCGATCCACGCGCTACGTCTCGCGGGGATCGAGCGCATCGCGCAGGCCCTCGCCGAGCATGTTGAAGCCCCACACCGCCAGCAAGATCGCCGTCGCGGGCGCCGCAAAGAGCCACGGTGAGCTCATCACGTCGTCTTGGCTCTCGAACAGCATGCGACCCCAGGTGGGCGTGGGTGGGGCGATGCCCACGCCGAGGTAGCTGAGGACGCTGTCGGCGACCACCATCTGCGCCACCATGACCGTGGCCGTCACGACGAGCGGGCCGGCGATGTTCGGGAGCACGTGCTTCATCATCACGCGCGGCGTCGACTGCCCGAGCGCGCGCGACGCCTCGACGTACTCGAGCCCGCGCACCTGCATCGTCTTCGCGCGAAGGATCCGGGCAATGCCCAGCCAGCCCGTGGCGCCGAGCGTGACCAGGATCGTGATGGCGGAGGTCCGATCCAGGGCGGCGCCTATCGCCATGACGAGCATCAAGAACGGGAAGGCGAGCATCACGTCGGCGAAGCGCATGAGCGCGCCGTCTACCGGAACCCGTGATCCTTCGTACCAGCCCGCGACGATGCCGACCGCGGCCCCGAGGGCGCTGGCGATCGACGTGGCCGCGACCGCGATGAACAGCGACAGGCGGCCGGCCACGGCGAGGCGCGCGAACTCGTCGCGGAACAGGCGATCGGCCCCCAAAGGGAAGTCGGCGTTGGGGCCGACGGGAGTGCCGGAGGGCGACACGCCCCGGACGAAGTCGCTCTGCAGCGGGCCGTGATGCGCGGCCAGGGGGCCGAACACGGCGAACGCGACGAGGGCGAGGACAATCGCGGCCCCAAGCATCGCCGGGCGATTCCGGGCGAAGCGCGCGCGGGAGGGCGCCGACGACAACGCTCAGCCCTCGCCGTGGCTGACGAGGAACGACGTGACGGTGTTGGCGAAGAGCTCCGGACGCTCCTCCGCGGGGGATCGGCCGCAGTCGAAGACCTCGAAGCGCGCGCCCATCAGCTCACGGGCGAGCCGTCGCCCCTGCTCGACCGGCGCCTCGCGGTTGGCGCGGCCCCACAACACGAGCGAGGGTGCCGAAATACGCGGAATGCTGGCCGTCAGCGGCCTCGTGTCGAGCATGGCGAGCATCGTGGCGTAGGCGGCTTCCCGCGCCGCGGGAATGTCGAAGAGGTCGAAGAGATGGTCGACGCGCCGGATCGCGGCGTCCTCCGAGCCGGCCCCATCGGCCCCGAAGCGGCTTCGGAAGAGCGAGCGGCCGAGCATCTGCTTGAACACCAACGGTCCTAGCACCGGGATGCTAGCCACCCGCGAAAGCCTGTCCGGGCGAGGCGGATACACGAGGGGGTTCACGAGTACGAGCTTGTCGACAACGTGGGCGTACGTCGCCGCCAGGGTCAGCGCGACGGCACCTCCCATGGCGTGACCGCAGATGGACACGCGCCCGAGGCCGACGGCGGCGATCAGGTCGGCGAGCGACTCGCAGAATGCGTCGAAGTCGTAACGGTAGCGGCTGGGAGGCGGCTTCTCGCTCTCTCCGAACCCGGGCAGATCGGGAGCGATGACGTGAAACCGCTCTGCCAGGCGGGGCAGGACGTCGTCCCAGGCCACGTGGCTCGCGAGGTAGTCGTGGACGAGGATGAGGGGAGGCCCCTCACCGCTCTCCACGAACCGAATGCGTGCGCCGCGCGCCGCGACGTCCCTGTGCCTGGAGGCTGGGTGATCGGGCTGCGTGTCGCGCACGGCCCGGGCACGATAGGCCGGCGCTGCGCGCCCCCGCAAGCGCGCGAGAGAGAGAGCAAAAGACGGGTCGTCAGCCCAAGCGTGTGAGGACATTTCCTGTCACGCCACCGATCTAACCACGCGAAACGAGTTCCATAATGGAAAAGCTCAAAAAAAAGCTCATTGATGGATTGACCGCGATCTTTCGAGTGGATTAAGGTGCGAAATCACTCGGGTGATCGTGGGGCGATCGTCGCCACGACGCCCCTGACAATCGAGACGCTGGAGACGCGGGTCTCGCCGCGCAAGGGTCGCTCGCGACCTTTCGCGTGGGGGGCCGGGATCGGCGCGCGCGGACGCGTGCAGGACGAGTGGTGCCGCTATGGGGTCATCCGACGTAGGCCGAACGGCCTCGTGCGGCGGCCCGTGGGAGCTGTGTCGGCGATTCGCCGAGAGGGAGCCGAGGATGGACCCGAAGCACGATCCGAACGACGCGCCGCAGATGTTGTCGAGCGCTGACGAGACTGAAACGGCGCCGATGATGGACGGGGCGCTCGCTCTGGATGTCTCGGGCGACCCTGCCGCGCCGGTGACCCGCGAACAGCGTCGGTCGCGTCGCAAGAGGGCGATTCGAGCGCGAACGATCAGCGTCAAGCGAATGACGAAGCGTGAGCTCGAACTCGGGAGGCTCCTCTATCCGGACAGCGAGGAGTTCGCGCGGCCCGAGGTGAGGGTGGACTGCCAGGGCGGCGCTCGCCCGTGCCCGTTCGTCTCGTGCAAGCATCACCTGTATCTGGATGTCTCGGCCAGGACGGGAGCCATCAAGCTGAACTTTCCTGACCTCGAGGTCTGGGAAATGACCGAGACATGCGCGCTCGACGTAGCCGATCGGGGCGGGACGACGCTCGAGGAGGTGGGCGCGATCATGAACCTGACACGGGAGCGTATCCGTCAGGTCGAGGTCAAAGGCCTGGCCAAGCTCGCTGCGTTGCGGGACATGTCGACGCTGCGCGACTACGTCGAGGAAGGTCCGACCGGCACGCGCCGGCTCCCTGTGATCGCCGCCGCCCCCGCCGACGAAGAGGACGAGGAGGAGGCGGCTGCCGAAGCGCCGGTCGAGGCAGAAGCCGACGCCTGGTAGCGCGTCACACTCGCCGTCCAAGGTCGGTTCAGGCCACGGACGGCTGCTCTAGAACTCGGCGGGGTCGGTGTAGGTACCGAAGACTTCGCGCAAGACGTCGCAGATCTCCTGTTGCGTGCAAAGGGCCTTGGCCGCCTCGACGATCGGCGGCATGAGGTTGCTTCCCGCGGTGCCCGGCGCCGCCAGGGCAGCCGCGCGGACGGCGTCGAGTGCGGCGCGGACCCGTGCGGCGTCTCGCTCGGCCTTGACCCGCCGCAGACTCTCCACCTGCCTGCGCTCCGCCGCCTCGTCGACGCGCAGGGTGGGCACCGAGGCGGCCGCGTTCGCGCCGCCCCGAGACGAGTACCCGTTGACGCCGACCATGATCCTTTCGCCGCGCTCGAACTCGCGCTGGAACCGGTAAGCGCTCGCCGCGATCTCGCGCTGCGGGTAACCCTTCTCGATGGCGGCGACCATTCCGCCCATGGCGTCGATCCGATCGATGTACGCCGCCGCGTCCGCCTCGATCCGGTTGGTCAGGCTCTCCAGGTAGAACGAGCCGCCGAGCGGGTCGATCGTCGCCGCGACACCGGTCTCCTCGGCGATGATCTGCTGCGTTCGCAAGGCGATCGTCACGGCGTCTTCCGTCGGGAGCGCGTACGTCTCGTCGAGGGAGTTGGTGTGCAGCGACTGCGTCCCGCCAAGGACCGCGGCGAGGGCTTGGATCGCGACACGCACCACGTTGTTGTACGGCTGCTGGGCCGTGAGCGAGGCGCCCGCCGTCTGAGCGTGCGTACGGAGCCGCATGCTCTCCGGCTTCTTGGCGCCGAAGCGGTCCTTCATGATCCTGGCCCACATGCGGCGCGCGGCCCGAAACTTGGCGATCTCTTCGAAGAAGTCGTTGTGGACGTCGAAGAAGAACGAGAGGCGCGGCGCAAAATCGTCCACCGCGAGGCCTCGATCGATGGCCGCCTGCACGTACGCGATCCCGTCGGCGATCGTGAACGCGAGCTCCTGGGTCGCCGTCGCGCCAGCCTCCCGGATGTGATAGCCGCTGATGCTGACGGTGTTCCATCGCGGCACCTCGCGCGACGCGAACTCGATCATGTCCGTCACGACGCGCATCGCGGGTCGCGGCGGCACGAGCCACGCGTGCTGTGCGATGAACTCCTTGAGGCAGTCGTTTTGCACTGTCCCGCCGATGCGATCCCGCGGAATCCCTCGAACGTCGGCGAGCGCGACGTAGAAGGCCATGAGGACGATCGCGGGACCGTTGATCGTCATCGACGTGGTCACCCCGTCGAGGGGGATGCCGTCGAAGAGGGCGTCCATGTCGCGGAGCGTGTCCACGGCCACGCCGCACATCCCCACTTCTCCGAGGGCGCGCGGGCTGTCGCTGTCGTAACCCATCAGCGTCGGGAAATCGAAGGCCGTCGAGAGACCCGTTTGCCCCTCGGAGAGCAGGTACTTGAAGCGTGCATTCGTCTGCTCGGGCGTGCCGAACCCGGCGAACATCCGCATCGTCCATAGCCTTCCCCGGTACATCGTCGGCTGCACGCCACGCGTGTACGGGTACTCGCCCGGGAGGCCGAGGTCGCGCAGGTAGTCGACCGAGACGTCCGCCGGGGTCACCAGATCGGGGATGTCCGCGCCGCTCCATGTCGAGAAGCGGGGCTTTCGCGCCGGCACGCGCGCCTCCGCGTTGGCGACCGGACGTGCGCGCCACTCGGCCACCGCGCTGCGGATGGCGACGACGTCGCCCGGAGATTCGCCGTCGCCGGAGTAGTCATCATCGGCTCCTCGCAGGCGCGCCACACCTTTCGGGGCCATAGAACAAAGCTAGCGCTCTTTGGCGGTCGCCGCAGGGGAGCGGAGGTCGCTCCCCTCGACCCCAATCAGTCGACCTTCGCCAGCGGCGCGACCGCGCCGTTACCCTCGAGCTTGTAGCGGCGGTACACTTTGACGCGCGACCAGATGAACCAGGCCGCCGCGAGCACGATGGCCGCGCCAATCGCGGCGTCGAACTTGTGCATGACGCCCTTCAGCGGCGAGTGCTCGTCGAGCAGCCGTGTCCCCAGTTGCTGGCCGACGTAGCCGAGCGCGAAGCACCAGGGCAGCGATCCGACGAACGTGTAAATGTGGAATTTGGCCCGGTTCATCTGCGCGACCCCGGCAGGGAAGGCGATGAACGTGCGAATGACGGGCAGCAGCCGCGCGACCAGGATGATGATTTCTCCGTGCGCGTTGAACCAGCGGTCCGCCAGGTCGATCTCGTGCTTGGACACGAGGAGCGTCCGGCCGTAGCGCTCGATGGCAGGCCGTCCCCCCTTCGCGCCAACCCAGTACGCGACCTCGCTGCCGATGTTGCAACCCAGCGCCCCGGCGATGGCCGCCAGCAACAGGCTGAACGCGGGTAGCTGGCCCGACCAATGATATTGAGCGGCGAGAGCCGCGGCGACCGCGGGATGACTCAGCGCGCCCGCGTACGGCATGATGAGCTCACTGGGCAGCGGGATGCACGCGCTCTCGATGGCCATGAGAAGGGCGACGCCCGCGTAAGAGAGCGTCCCCATGACATAGACACAGAACCCCCCGAGGACGACGAAGATCGCTTTGACCATATGGGCTCGCGCGGGGCTTACCCGCTCGGCTCGGTGGGGTCAAGCGAGCGGGGACCTCTTTCGCGTTCGCGCGTTCGCGCGTTCGCGCGTCGGCCATGGGCGCGGACTTCAGTCGGCGGGTACTGCGCCGGACGTGCCGTTCGTCGCCCCATTGCCGCTGTGCGGTTCGGGCTCTTCGAGCTTGATGAGCACGGCCGTAATGTTGTCTTCGCCTCCGTGCTCGTTGGCGCGCTGGATGAGCCCTCGACAGGCCTCTCGAATGTCGGCCGCGCCGGTGACGATCCGGAGCATGTCCTCGTCCGAGACCATGCCGCTCAGACCATCGGAGCAAAGGACGTACACGTCGCCGGGGCGCGGATCGTCGTGCTGCAGGTCGACGACGACGGAGTCTTGCATGCCCAGCGCACGCGTAATGACGTTCTTGGGCAGCTCGCTCTTCTGCTCGTCGGTGAGGTCCGGCATCGCGAGCAGATAGTCGTTGATGAGGGAGTGATCGCGGGTGAGCTGCTGAATCTGGCCGGCGCGGACGCGGTAGCACCGCGAATCGCCGACGTGGCCGATGTACATCCGCCCCTTTTGTGGGCTGAACATCGCCCCGACGACCGTCGTCCCCATTCCGTGGTGCTCGCGTGAGCGCGTGGACCGCTCGAAAATCTGCCTGTTGGCAACGCGGATGCCCGTCAGGAGGCGATTTTCTTCCTCGCTCAGGCTCGTGTCGAAATGAAACGGCCAGGTGACGTCTTCGTTCGCAGTGCTCCGGAAAAACTCGGAGATCGTCTCGGTCGCGAGGCGCGATGCCACATCGCCCGCGCGGTGCCCGCCCATGCCGTCGGCGACCACGAACAGGTCGTACTCCTTCAGCACCACGAACGAGTCCTCGTTGTGGTCGCGCTGGAGCCCGACGTCGCTCAGCCCGGCTGCGAGTGCCCGCATCAAGGCGCCGAATCCTCCGACAATGGCAACATCAAAAGGGTTTCACCCACCTTCCAGAGTGTCAAGTCGCACCAAATTGGCGTCGCCGATAGAAGCGCGGCCTCGCGAGGGACTAGCATGAACCGGACCCAACTCTCTCACAGCAATGCTCTTTACGGCCAGGACGTCTCCGACGGTGCGTCCTGATGGGCCTCACGGTCCGGGGGTAGCCGACTGGGAGCGAGGGCAAACGGCCCCCTCAGACCTCGAGGATATCCTTTTCTTTGTGGGAAATCGTTGCGTCGACCTGGCGCACGGAGTCCTGCATCAGCTCTTCGACCTTTTTCTTTGCCCGATCGACCTCGTCCGCGCTCGAGCCCTCCGCTTCGAGCTCGCCCAGCATGTCCAGGGCCTCGTGGCGGGCCTTTCGCAGCGCCACTTTGCAGTCCTCGCCATATTTGCGCGCGATCTTCACGAAATCCTTGCGGCGCTCCTCCGTCAGGGGGGGGAGCGGGATCCGTACGAGATCACCGTCGACTTGTGGGTTCAACCCCAGGTCGCTCTCGCGCAGCGCTTTCTCGACGGCCTTGACGGCCGACCGGTCCCACGGCTTCACCGTGAGGAGTCGGGGCTCCGGTATGTTGATGTGCGCCATCTGCGCGAGCGCCGTGAGCGTGCCGTAGTAGTCGGCCTTGATGCCGTCGAGCAGGTTGGCACTTGCGCGTCCGGCGCGAAGCTTCGCAAGCTCTCGCTTCAGCGCGTCGTGCGCCTTGGACAGCGAGGTGCTTAGGTCCTTCAGCACGTCCTGGATCATGGCGCCCGGAAGGTAGTTGGACTTCGCCTCGTTGTCACCCGCGGTTACAAGTGGTCTTGGTCATGCGGCTACCGCGTGGGTCGAGCTTCGTGTTCGCGGCAGCGTTGGTCACCAGCGCTGCCACGACGAGGGCAGGACACGAAGACGGAGATCTATCGCCGGCCGTCTATAGCGCCAGGCTCGGCAAGGTGGTCGCGACGGCGGCCCCCGATGTCGAGCGGATGTGCGCTCTGCTCGTTTCGTGCGACGCCGTCGCCATCCCGCCTTCGCTCTTTCCTCGGGAGTTCGCGTCGTGCGTCTCGAAGATGACCGCCGAGCTTGCCTCACCCGCGGCGATCGCCATGTCGCTTACGCTCCGCGAGTGCGCCCGGGCCGCGTCGTCGTGCGCCGACCTTCGTGCGTGCGCGCTGCGCGGGGCGAGCGACGACGCCTGCGCCGGCCGCGGCAAGCAGGGACTCGCGGGCGTGTGCGATATGGATGGTCGAGCGCTCACGTGTTGGCACGACCGAGTCTTTTCCGTGCATGACTGCCCGCGCGGCGGAGAATCATGTCGCGTCGTGGGCGGCCAGGCGACCTGCACCCTCGGGTCCTGCGCGGCCGAGTCGCCCGACGCGGGCGCGCCGCACTGTTCGGCTTCCGGGACGCATCTGCTCCGGTGCGAAAACGGCAGGCTCACGAGCGTCGATTGTGCGGCGCTCGGCCTCGTCTGTTCGCCGCTGGCCGATGGTGCAGCCGCCTGCGCGACGGCAGGCCCGCCTTGCGGGGACGCCTCTGCACACTGCGAGGGCGGCGTCGCGGTCGGCTGCTTCAACGGCCACCCTGTCCGGGTCGACTGCGCCGCCGCGGGTCTCGCGTGCGGTGCAGGTCCTGGCGATACGGTCCTTGGGGCCTGCTCGCTGGGCGCGCCGGCCACACCGGCCTGTGATCCCAACGCGCGAGCCCGTTGTGAAGGGGCGAGCATCCAGTATTGCGCTTTCGGCCGCCCTCGATCGTTCTCGTGCAAGGCTGCGGGGTTTGCCGGCTGCGACGCGGTCAGGCCTGGCGCCCCCGGCGAGGTCCGCTGCGTTCCGTGATGGTGCGCTCGCGCCCGTCAGCTCGCGCGGTTGCGCGCGCGCCCGTTCTGGAGTTTTCTTGGCTGTCCCCATGTTCCCCGACGACACGGTGCTGCTGACCGGATTCCCATCGCTTCTCGCGCGGACCGTGTGCGCGGAGCTCGTCCAGTCCGACCCGCGTACGCGCGTCCACGCCGTCGTGCGATCGCGCTTCGCCAAGGACGTCGAGGCGTTCCTCCGCGATCTCGTGCCCGACCAACGCCGGCGGGTGAACGTCGTCGAGGGCGATGCCAGCGCCATCGACTTCGGCCTCTCCGGAGCGGAGTACAAGGCGCTGGCGAGCGAGGTCACGCGCATCCACCACTGCGCCCAGCTGTCGCACATGGCCGTCGAGATCAAAGGAGCCGAGCGCGTCAACGTCGGCGCGGCACGGGAGGCCATCGAATTTGCGAGCAGCTGCACGAAGCTGTCTTCCCTCGTATTCCACTCCACAGCCTACGTATCGGGGGACAGGACCGGGGTCGTTCGCGAGGAGGACCTCAAAGCCGGTCAAGGATTTCGCAACATCGTCGAGGAGACGACCGCGCGCGCGGAGAAGATGATGCGCGCGTCGATGGCGCGTCTGCCGATCACCGTGGTAAGGCCGGCGACCATCGTCGGCGATTCCCGCACGGGCGAGGTCGATCGGTTCGACGGGCCGTATCTTCTGATTGTCCTTGTGGTCACATCGCCGCCCGACATTGCGCTGCCGCTGCCCGGTCGTGGCGACGCGTCGTTGCACCTCGTACCCATCGACTGGGTGGCGCAGGCGGCGGTGGCCATCGGGCGCGATCGGCGGGCCCGCGGCCGCACGTTCCATCTCGTCGATCAACACCCGCTGACGACCCGGCGCGTCTTCGAGATCGTGGCCAAGGCCGGGGGCCGACCGGGACCGCGCGGATCGATCCCTGCCAACATCGCGAAGGCGGTCCTCCGAACCCCCGGGCTCGAGCGGCTCACGAAGAGTCCGCGGGCGTTGCTCGAGACTTTGACGACGCCCGTCAGCTACGACGCGACGAACGCGAATGAGCTCTTCGCCTCTCTCGGCGTGCCGACGTGCCCCCCGTTCGAGTCGTACGCCGACAAGCTCGTCGACTACGTGAAGGCTCACGTGCGGCGCCGCCGCGAGACCAAGGCGCCGCCTCCTCCCGTCGAGGGCAGGATTGTCTAGGAAGCCCGTCGTTCCATGCGTCGGCGACGGCCTGGTGGTGCGGCGCGTCGTGATGCGCGCCCGGGACGTGGTGTTCTTCAAGGGCATCGTGGAGGCCAGCGACGGTCTCGCCGCGGTCTTCGCCGAACACGGGGGCGACCTCGTCGTCGCGGCACCGGCGAGTCGCGTGCAAGAGCTCGACGCATTTCTCGACGATCTGTGCCCCGAGCTCGGGGCCATGAGGCTCGCGCCGTGACGGTCGACGTGGACGTGGCCATCGTCGGCGGCGGACCGGCGGGCACGTGCACCGCGCTGCATCTGGTACGCTCCGAGGGCGTGGCGCCATCGCGGGTCGCCGTCCTCGAGAAGGCAACGCACCCACGGGACAAGCCCTGCGCAGGGGCGGTCAGCGCATGGGGCTTGGCGTCGCTCGCGGCGCTCGGCGTCCCGCTGGACGTTCCGTACGCCGAGATGCGAGGCCTGCGCGTGCTGGCGGCCAGCCTCGTCGGCGCGCACGAACATCCGCTCGGCGTCGTCGTGCGCCGATGCGAGTTCGATGGGAGCCTTTGGAAGCGTGCCGTGGCCGACGGGATCGTGGCGTTCGACGGGGAGCCGCTCGTCGCCCTCGCACGCACCGCCGGCGGTTGGACGCTGCAGACCTCGAAGCGAACCGTGACAACGCGCCTGCTCGCGGCGTGCGACGGCGTGGGCAGCGCAGTACGCAAGCTCGTCGGGATTCGTGAGACAGCCCGAAAGGGGCACCTGTACGTCGCCGAAACGCCGCAGGTGCGCGGCGATCTCGGGCCCCGCGATGGCCTCTGCGATTTCGACCTTCGCGTCGCGGATGCCGGCGTCGAGGGCTACTACTGGGACTTCCCGACGGTCGTCGACGGAGCGCCCGCCGTGAGCCGCGGCATTTATCACGCGAACTTCAGCGCGCGACGCGATCTCAAGCAGGACCTGCTGGCGTCGCTCGCGGCGCGCGGAATACGCGCCGGCTCCGTGCGCCTCAAGCCGTTCAGCACGCGCCCCCTCGTCCGCGGTGCGCCGTTGCGCTTCGACAGGCTCGCCCTCGTCGGCGAGGCGGCAGGGATCGACGCGACCACTGGGGAGGGGATCGCTCAAGCGATCCTCACGGCCGGGATCGCCGCGCGGCACTTGGCGCGCGCGCTGCGGACGGGAGACACGTCCCTGGAGGGATACGCAGCGGAGGTCCTGTCGAGCCGCGTCGGTCGCCACATGCTGCAGAGCGCCTGGCTCGCGAGGCGCGTCTACGGTCGGCGCGGCAGCGGATGGCGAGCGTTCCTTGCCGGGAACACGCACGCTCGCGAGGCGGGCGCGCGCTGGTATGCCGGCAAGCCGCTCGGATGGGCCTTGAAGGCCCGCCTTGGCATCCGGCTCGCCGCGAGCCTCGCCCTGGAGTAGTCACGGGTCGGCACGATCGAGCCACTCGCGAGCGGCCCCGCCGAGACGCTCGATCACGCCGCGCAGATCGCCGGGCAGCCGCGAGACGACCTTCGCTCGAACGGCCGTGTCGGGGTGCGAGAACTCGACCGCATCGCGATGAAGAAAGGCGCGGTCGAGCCCTGCCTTCTCCTCGAAGTGGCGGTTGCTTGGACCGTGTCCCTCACGGTCGTCGCCAAGTACGGGGTGGCCGACGAAAGCCAGGTGGCGGCGCACCATCTGTCCCGTGGCCGGCTCGCACGTCGCGCGAAGGATCGCGTGGCCTGCGGCGATGGCCAGCCTCCGGTAGCGCGTGCGGACGGCAGCCGAACGGGGATCGCCCCGGTCGATGCCCCCGATGACCCCCTTGGCGCGCGGGACGCCCCGCACGGCGGCCAGGTACGTCATGCTCGTCTTCTCGGAGTCCAGCACCGCTCGCCACTTGGCCAGGTGCTGCCGATTCCGCACGAGGACGACAACCCCGCTCGCGTCGATGTCGACGCCGTCGACGACCACGGCCTCGCTCGCCCCGCGCAGGCGCCTCACCCGCGTCAGCAACGAGCTGGGGAACGACGCCTCTGGGGCCGTGGGTTCGTGCGCCGCCTTCTCGACGAACAAGACCTCCTCGTCCTCGAGCAGGACCCGCGGCGCAGGCTCTCCGCCTCGACGAAGGACGACGACGGTCTCGACCTCGTCCGTCAGGGGAATCATGTCGATCGGCTGCACCGAGATCGGCGCGTATCCGTTGCGTCGGAGGTGATCGAGATCGCGAGCCAGCGTGTCCGGGTCGCACGAGACGTACGCCACGAGCTCGGGCGCGAGGAAGACCAAGCCGTCGCGCGCCGCGGGGCTCACTCCGCGCCTCGGTGGGTTGACGACGGCAGCGTCGAATCGATCGCCGCGCTCTCGCATCCGACGGAGCATCCGCCCCGCGTCACCGCATTCGACCTCGATGTCGATGCCCTGGGCGCGCGCCGCGCTCCTGGCGCTCTCCGCGGCGGGCGCGAACGACTCGACCAACGTGACGTGCGATCCGGTCGCCGCGAGTGCAAGAGCGATCGAACCAGAGCCGCCGTAAAGGTCCAGCACCCGCGGCGTCGAGGGCGACGTCGTCGACAGCGCCGTCTGCAGGATCGCGTGGATGCGCTCCGTCTGACCCCTGTGCGCCTGCACGAACGAACCGAACGTCGCCAGATGGGTCGACCGGCCCATGCGATCCGGCGCCGACAGCGCACCGGCGAGCGGCACCGTCTGGCCGCCGAGGACTTGCGGCGCGTCGCCCTCGTGGAAGTTGGCTGCGACCCCGACGACTTCGGGGCAAGCCTGCATCAGGGTCCGGGCCTCCCCTGCGAGCTTTTGCAGCTGGACTGCGTCGGCCCGGTCGCGTTGCACCACGAACGTGACGAGGACACGCGCGGCGCCGGCCTCGACTTCGCGAAGATCGACCGCGCGCAGTGCGCCGGCGCCGCCCGCTTCGAACGGAGCCATCGGGGAGTCGGTCCCCTGCACCATCCGCATGCGCTCACGCAGCCACGCGGAGACCCGCCCGAGCGCAGGCGCGAGGACGCGGCAGCGGGGAATGTCGACGACGTGATGGCCGCCCCCCTTGGCAAAGAGCCCCAAGGGTGCCGGCTCGCGTGCGCGGCCGGGCGCGCCGACGATGAGCTTCGCGCGAGTGCGGTAAGCGACGACCGGCTCGGCAGCCGCGACGGCTTGGACGGGCAGGTCGGCAAGCGAGGGATAGCGCGCGAAGGCACGCAAGACGCGCCGGTGCTTGGCCTCCAGCTGTTCTCGGTACGGGAGCGCGATGAGGGGGCAGCCGCCGCACCGCGTAGCATGCTCGCAGACGACCGGAGGCTCCTGTGAGGAGCCGTCCTCCACCTCGGCGCGGCCTTCTTCGGCTGACACAGCCATGCTTTTACCGAAACTGCAGCGCCACGTGGCGCGTAGTCGTCCACGATGGTCGCGCTCGGACTCGCGCTCGAGCTCCCGCAGGCGTTGCCCGGAGCCACCCGTGGTACAAGCATGTTCGTGGAGCAGCGCGGCGAAGCCGACCTGGCCATGGAGCGGTACTCCGCGGGGGATGGCGAGGCGTTTGCGCGAGTTTACGACGCCCTCGCGCCGCGCCTCTTTGCGTACCTCTTTCGCCAGACGCGCGACCGATCGCGCGCCGAGGATCTCCTGCAGCAAACGATGCTCCACATCCACCGCGCACGTGATCGTTTTATCCCGGGAGCTCAGGTCACCCCGTGGGCCTTCGCCATCGCGCGGAGGCTCCTCGTGGATTCGACGCGAAGAGGACGCCGCGAAGTCCTTGGAGATGGGACCGACATCGACACCGGGGTCGCGTCGTCGCCACGCGCGGACGATGTCGTGCAGGCGAACCAGGTCGCCCTACGTATCGAGGTCGTACTCGCGCGTCTGCCCGCCTCGCAACGCACCGCGTTCCAGCTCATCAAGCAGGAAGGCCTCTCCGTTGCGGAGGCAGCGCAGGTCCTGGGCACGACGGTCGCGGCAGTCAAGCTGCGCGCACACCGGGCATACGAAGCGCTGCGCGCCGGGTTGGGAGAAATCGGCGTGGGAGACGACGCCGACTCAAGCGGCCCGGATTCGGGCCTCGGGGCCGAGGGCATGAAGCCATGAGTGCACCCGAGTCCCAGCCCCAGCTGCCCTCCGACCTTCGCACCCGGGTCCTCGAGGCCGTGCGCAAGGAGCCGATGGCCCCGCGCCTCGAGGGAGCACGCCGCCGGGCCGTCACGGTGGCTCTTGGATTCGTGGTCACCGCTGGGATTCTCCTGGCCATCTCTCTGCCAGCCACCCGCGGACGTCCGATCCCATACATCGCGGCTCTCGTACTCGTGTGGACGCCCATCGCGGTCCTGGCGACATGGTCCGGGGTGGGTCGGGGAGGCTCGATGCTGGGTCGTTCGCCGCGTTGGCTCATCGCGACCGCCGTCGTGACGCCGGTGGTCCTCCTCCTCTCGTGGATCCCGGTCGCTTTCTATTGGCCCGAGGCCCTGATCGACACCTCGGAGACGATTCACCATGTCCGG
>PLIR01000532.1 GCA_003139415.1 Myxococcales bacterium
CCCCCCACCCTCCATCCCCCTCCCCCGCCCCCCCCCTACCCGGCCCCCCCCCGCCCACTCCCACGCCCTCGCCCTCGCGCGCCCTCGCCCTCGCGCCCACGCACGCGCTCGCCTCACCCGCCCCTTCCCCCCCGCCATTGTTCGGCGCCGTCGGCGCACGACTGGCCACCGACCTCGCGACGTCGTTCACGCGCGCTTTCCCCCAGGTGGCCAGCGCCGACCCGGCGTGGGCGGCGGCCGCGCTGGGAACGACCAGTGCGGCCCTGCTCACCCTGGTGCTCGACGACGACGGCCACCTCGAGGGAGGCACGATCACCGGTGCCCCCGCAGAGGCTCTGCGGCGGGGGATCGAACGGGCGCTCGTGCTGCTGAAAGCGCGCGAATTCACCGCGCGCTCGTCGACGACGAGGCTCCGCATCACGGCGCATGTCGCGCGCGACGACGTTCACGACGGCCTGCATGGCGACGTCTTCGCGCTCAGCGGCGGCAGCTTCGCCGGCGACGTGGGCACGGCGTTCTTCGCCTTGCCCCCGAGCGCAGGTCCGGGACGACGCATCGACGTCGAGATCCGGATGCTGCCGTAGCTCGCTCACCGTCAGGGAATGGCGATCTCCTCGTGCGTTCGCACGTAGTCGACGATGGCGGCGACGAGGGCCTTGTCTGCGCGCTCGCACGACGCCGAGACGTCCCCACTCATGGCGCCCTGGCACTCCTTGCCGCGCTTGGCGTGCGCCTTCTTGACGGCGTCGCTCGAAGCGATGAGGGCGTCCTGGACGCGCTCGGCGATGCGATGCCAGCGAACCGTCGCCGTCTTGGACTGCGGGGGCCGGCTGCGCGATAGCATCTCCGCCTCGACGCCGGTCGAGCACGTCCCATCCCAGCGCAGGACGTCGTAGCTGCCGTTGCCACTGCCGACGACGATGCCCCCCTTCTGAGGGGCGCGAAAACGGAGCGCAAGGACCTCCTCGTCCATGACGAGTTCGTCCATCTTGCCGCGCAAGTAGAGGCGGGTGAACGGACTGTCGCGCGAGAAGAGCGCGAGGGCGTAGTCTTGGTGGGCTTTTTCGCAGAGGCGCTCGACGAAGGCGCCGGGCGGGACACACACCGCCGCCGCCGGGTCGGCGCAAGCCATTGGGACGCCGGCCGGTGGGCTCTCGGNNGGAGGCGGGCGGCGGCTGAGACTGTGCACCGCCCCCGCACGCGATCGAACCCAGCAGGGCCACGACGCTGGCGAGACGTCCACGCACGGCCCGAGCGTACACGAGACGAGAGTCGGTCCGCGCCCCTTGTCCTCGGCAGAGGACGTCCGCCATCCTTGGCGCATGCACCGAACCAAGACGGAAGCCGCGCTCGCCGACGCCGAGCGCTCTCACGCCGACGACCCGGAGCGCGTGGAGGTCCTGTCGCGCGCCCGGCGCTTCAAGGCGAGCTGGATCGAGCTTGCCGAGGCGCTGACGGGCGTCAAGCGCGGCACCCGGTGGCGGGACTGGGGGTACGACTCGTTCGAGACTTACGCAAAACAGGAGCTCCGCATCCGCCCCGAGACGGCCGAGAAGCTCACGGGCTCGTACACGTTCCTCAAGCGCCGCGCTCCGAGCGTCATCGCGCGCGACGCCCTGCGCGAGCCGGTCCCGAGCTATCAAGCGGTCGACTTTCTACGGCGCGCGGAGGCGAGCGAGAGCGCGCCCAGGGATGCCGTCGAGGAGATCCGGCGGCGCGTCTTGGACGACGCGGCGCCGGTGGCCTCCGTGTCCCGGGCCTACGGCTCCGTCGTTTTCCCGGTGGACCCCGAGCAAAGCCTCGCAAAAGACGCGGCGGGACTGAAGAATGTCGCACGCCGCCTGCGCGATCTGCTCGCCGAGACGCACGCCGTTCCGCGCAAACTCGCCGGCGAAGTCCGCGAAGCCGTCGAGCACTTGCTCGAGGTCATCGAAGAACGGGAAGAAGCTGCCTGAAACTAGACACTCGTTCAGTACGCGGCTACTATCGTGCTCATGAATACCACCGATGCGAAGGTTCTTCGGGCCCTCTTGCGGTTGGCGCGCCGGCGGCTTGCGGCGGATATCGAGGCGATCGTGCTGCGGGTCGGCGCCTCGCCGGCGGCCGTGCGCGCGGCGCTCCGGCGTCTCGACGCCCAGGGCCTCCTCGAGCGAGGTCCCACCATCCGCCTCACCATGGCCGGGCTGGCCTTGGCCGTCGCGCTGCTGCCCGCAGCCGCGATGGCCCCCGCCCAACACCGCACGGTCCGCACGTCCCGAGCGGCCTGATTCAGTCCGACGGCCCTTGCTTATGCCGAACGGCTGGACCATCTCAGCGGGCGAATGAATGCACGCGAGGCTTACGAGGCCGGCCGAGTGGCTCACGGTCTCGCGATGGCGGCGCTGGATCGCCGGGCGCGGACGGTCGGGATTGCTCGGCTGGTACTCGCCGGCGTCGCTCTCCTTCTCGTCGGAGCGATCGTCTGGGCCCCGCTAGACGCCGGGGGCCGCACCCGCATGTGGGTTGCCGTCGGGGCGACGGCGGCGGCGTTCGTGGGGCTCGTCATCTTCCACGCGCGGCTCCACGAGGCCGCGGGGCGCGCGTCAGCAGCGCTTCGGTTCCACCAGCGCGGCCTGGCGCGGCTCTCCCACGCGTGGGACGAGCTGCCGGCGACGAGCGCTCGCTTCGCATCCGCAGAGCACCCATTCTCAAAGGATCTCGACGTCTTCGGGCGGGCTTCGTTGATGCAGCTCGTCGACACGAGCGAGACCCTCCTCGGCGAAGAACGTGTCGCTCGCCTCCTCTCGCTCGAGGCCCCCGCCGGATGGCCGGAAGAGACGCGAGGCCGACAGCAGGCCGCGCGCGAACTGGGGGGTCGGCTCGCGTTCCGCGAAGAGCTCGCAACCCGAGCGGGCGTCGTGCGGCGGGAGGACCGGCGCGACGTCGAGGCCATGTTCCGGTGGGCCGAGTCTCGCGACGCGGTGCCGAGTGCCGTTCGATGGCTCGCCTGGATCTTGCCGGCCACGGTCCTCGCGGCCGTCATCGTCGGTCCCGCGCTCGGCGTGCGCGTCGGCTGGATCGTCGCCCTCGTGATCGGCGAGATGGGGATCGGTCACCTCACGAGCGCGCGCACGGCCCCGGCGCTCGAATCCGTGTCTGACCGGCTTTCTGCCGTGACCCAGTGGCGCTCGATGATCGAGTTGATCGAGCGCGAACCCTTCGAGGGCCCGCTGCTCACGGCGCTGCGCGATCGGCTGCGGGTGGCTGCGCCCGGCGGGGAGCTCGCAAGCGACGCGCTCGCGGGCCTCGAGAGGATCGTCGGGTTCGCGGATGCGCGGCGCAACGAGGCGTTTCGCTTCTTCTTCGCGCCGGTGCTCATGTGGGACGCCCACTGCGCGCTCGCGCTGACGCGATGGCGGGACCGCGCCGGGACGCGGCTTCGCCCCTGGCTCGACGCGCTGGCCGACATCGAGGCGCTGGCCTCCCTGGGCGGATTCGCGTTCGAACACCCGGACTACGCGTGGCCGGAGCTCACTCCCGAGGCGATGTTCGACGCACGTGGGCTGGGACACCCGCTCATTGCCGACGCGCGTCGCGTGGGCAACGACGTGAGCCTCCCTTCGGGGGGGCGCGCGCTGGTCATCACCGGGTCGAACATGTCGGGAAAGAGCACGTTCTTGCGGGCGATGGGCGTGAACGCGATCCTCGCCGCGGCAGGGGCCCCCGTGTGCGCCCGATCCCTGCGGGTCGGGCCGCTATACGTCGCGACCAGCATGCGCGTCGACGACTCGCTCGAGCACGGCGTGTCGCACTTCTATGCCGAGCTTCGCCGGCTGAAAGGGATCGTCGATCGCGCGGGCGAGGCCGCCGCGGCGAGGCCGCCCGCAGCGGCGCTCTTTCTGCTCGATGAGATCCTCCACGGCACCAACTCGCGCGAGCGAATCCTCGGGGCCTGGGCCGTCGTTCGACATCTCCTGGCCCAAGGGGCGCTCGGGGCCGTCTCGACGCACGACACGGGGATCACTGCGCCGGAGGGCAGCCTCGGCGATCGCATCCAGAACGCTCACTTCGAGGAGCAGGTCGAGGGCGAGACGATGACCTTCGACTACGTCCTTCGTGCCGGCGTGGTGCAGAGCTCGAACGCCCTTCGCTTGATGCGTGCTGCGGGCCTCGACGTCCCCGACGACGGCCGCGCGGCAGACTGACGCGCCCGCGGATCACACTTCGTCGGCCGTGAAGGCCATCACGTCCGCGATCTCGGTGGTGCCGCACACGAGCCCCACGAGTCGATCGAGCCCGAGGGCGTTGCCGGCGCTCGGCGGGAGCCGCGCGACCGCGTCGAGGAACCGCTCGTCGATCGGGTAGACCGCCAGCCCGCGCGCGCGCCTCGCCGCCTGGTCGCGCACCAGACGCTCGCGCTGCACGATCGGGTCGACCAGCTCGCCGAATCCGTTGCACAGCTCGACGCCCGCGACGTAGAGCTCGAAGCGCTCGGCGACCTCGGGATCGTCGGGGCGCGCGCGAGCGAGCGACGCCTGCGACACCGGGTAGTCGACGAGAAGGACGCCGTGGTCGAGGCGCGCGAGCGCCGGCTCCACGTCGTCGACGAGGACGCGGAAGTACCGATCCTCGTCGCCCGCCGCGCGGTCCAGGGTCTCGCGGCGCGACCAGCCGGCGAAGCGGGCGAACGCGTCGCAGACCGAGACGCGCTCGAGCGGGGGCCGCACGTCGATCACGCGGTCCCCGAGGCGCACCCAGCCGCCCGTCACCGTGGCGACGACCTGCTCCGCGTCGGCCTGGACCTGCGCGACGCTGGCGCCGGCGCGGTACCACTCGAGCATCGTAAACTCGGGGTTGTGCCTCGAGCCCACCTCGCCCCGCCGAAAGCACGGCGCGAGCTGGTAGATCCGGCTCCACCCGTCGGCGAGCAATCGCTTCATCTGGTATTCGGGCGACGTACTCAGCCACCGGGGCGCGCCGCGCTCGCCGCCCACGACCTCGAACGCGTCGAGGTGCACGTCGAGCCCCGGCGACGGGACGAGGACCGGCGTATGGACTTCAATAAACCCGCGCGCGTCGAAGAACCGGCGCACTTCGGCGCAAACGGCGGCTCGCTCGCGCAGGCGCTTCATGGCGCGGCCGGCGACAGTCCGCGCAGCACCAGCTCGACGATCTGCCCCGAAGCGCGGAGGAGTCCTCCCGGCTCGGCCTTGCCGAGGGCCCAGGTCATCGTGATGGCGTCGAGGGCCCCGAAGATCGCGCGGGCCGCGAGGTGAGGCGAGATGTCCGCGCGGAGCTCGCCGCTGGCCTGGCCCTCGGCGATGACCTTGGCGATCGTGTCGAAGTAGGCGGTGAACCGCGGGGCCGCGTACTCCTTCATCAGCTTGGTCGACTGCCGCAAAATGACCGTGACCACCTCGGCGAGATCGCGTTCGCCCTCGAGGAGGCCAAGCTGAAGCTCGATGATCTTCTGCAGCTTGTACGTGGCGCTCGCGATGCGCGGGAGCTCGGTGTCGAGGTACGTGAGCAGACGCTGGATCCGGTTCTCGAAAAGCGAGACGAGCAGATCGTCCTTCGACTTGAAATAGAGGTAGATCGTTCCGTCGGCGACGCCGGCGGCCTTGGCGACCTCGCTCACGCGGGTCAGGTAGAAACCCTTGCGCGCGAAGACGCGGACGGCCGCGTCGAGGATCCGCTCGCGCTTGTCCCCTCCCCGCACGGTGCGCGCGGAGGGACGGCCGCGGGACCGGCGCGCACTGAGTGAGGATTCACTCATTGCTCGCGAGCTAATCAGACGCATGGCGAACGGTCAACGTGACCGCTGCCGAGGGCGTCAGGGCTAGCGCGTCAGGGCCTGGCCACGAACATGTGGACCGCGAAGACGGCGATCTCGTGCCCCATCCAGGGACCCAGCATCGCGAGGGCCGCGGTCACCGCGACGAGCCTCGGAAGGTGGGACAGCGTCGGATCTTGAATCTGAGACGCGGCCTGCAAGGCGGCCACGACGAAGCCGATGACGGCCGCCACGGCCAGAACGGGAAGCGACGCCACGACGGCCAAGAGCAGGCCCTGCTGCGCGGCGTGCACCAGCGTCGCGGGCGCCATGCGGGGCTCAGTCCTCGGCGGCGTCTACCGACGTGTCGGGCGCCGCATCGGCGGCAGCCTCCACCAGACTGCCCGAGCCGCCGTCCGCGGCCGCGCCGTCGGTGGCGGCGCTGTCCAGCGGCGCCGCGTCGCTCGGGGCCGCGTCGCTCGCGGCCGCGTCGTTCACGGCGACATCGCTCGTGGCGACGTCGCCCGAGGCGTCGACGGACGGCGGGGGAGCCGCGCTCGCGTCGCCCGTCACGGTGCTCACCATGCATACGGCCGCCGTCGGGTCCGTCGTCGGGCAGCATCGGTAGGGATTGGGCGTCCCGACGGCACCGGGCGCCGGTACGCACGTCAAACCAGTCTGGCAGTCGTCGGTCCCGGCGTTGCCGGCGTTGACGTCGCAGACGTCGCCCTGCCCTTGGTTATTGCACGCCTCCGCGGCAGCGATCGTGAGCAGCGCAAAGCCAAGGACGAGGACGGACGCAGAGCGGGGTCGCATCGGGGCCCGCGGAACTTCCCAGAAAACGTCGGAAAATGCCAGCGGCGTGTCATGCCCCGAGACGACCTATCCCGGAGCACGTTTTCTCTCGTTGGCCTTCTCGTTGGCTTTCTCGTTCGCCTCGACCGCGGCGGCGAAGAGCCGGACGTACTGCGCCGCGCTCGCGAACGAGAAGAGGAGCGACAGATAGATGAGGCTCCGGCCCACGTGGACCATGTCGACGACGCCGAGGTCGAGCCCGAGGTAGGCCAGGTGGTAGGGGTAGCCGAGGACGAGCGCGACGATCCCGATCATCTGGAGCGCCGTCTTCATCTTGCCCTCTTGCCCGGCGCTGATGACGACGCCCTCGCTGGCGGCGACGCTGCGCAGACCGGTCACGCTGATCTCGCGCGCGAGCAAGAGCACGACCGTCCAGGCCGGGATGCGCCCCATCGGAACCAGCCACACGAGGGCGGCCATGACGATCAGCTTGTCGGCCAGCGGATCCAGGAACTTGCCGAGCACGCTGACGACCCCAAGCTTGCGGGCCAGGTATCCGTCGAGCATGTCCGTCACGGCGGCCAACGTGAACACGATGCATGCCCAGAACCCACGGAGCGGCGTCGGCGAATTCAAGAGCCACACGAGAAAAGGGATCGCGCCTATCCGTGCGAGCGTGAGCAGATTCGGCAGGTTGACCGCGTCCTGGGCGAGCGTGCGCCGTCGCTGCTGCCTCGGCATCGCGGCCGATTCATCGAGCATGGCTCGGACCTCGCCGGCCGAGGCGACGCCGGCGATGCGAGTCGAGAGCGGGCCTCATCACGCCAGCGTGATGAGTTTCGCGCTGCCGTCGACGGTCGCGCCAGCCTTGACGTGAATCTGGGCGACGGTCCCCGGGGCGCGCGCGCGCACCTCGTTCTCCATCTTCATGGCCTCGAGCACGACGAGCCCTTGGCCCGCGGCCACCACGTCGCCCTCGGCCACGAGCACCTTGACCACGCGGCCCGGCATGGGGCTCTTCACCACGCGATCGCTGGCCGAGACCGTGGTGCTCTTCGCCTGCTCGGCCGAGCGCATCCTCTCGCTCTGAACGCGCACGTACGACCGATGCCCGCTCGCGACGATGCCGATGTCCGGCGGGGCCCCCTCCGTCGTAAGATCGACGATCTGGCCGGCCACGCGCGCGCTCGTACGCGCTCCGATGGAGACGACATCGACATCGATCGCGCGTCCGTCGACCTGGGCCTCGAGAGCGCCGTTGGGCAGCTCGGTCAGATCGACGACGACGGGGCTTGAGCCGGGGTTGGAGTCCAGCGACACGTAGTAGCGCACGGGGCACGGAGCTTACTACGCGACGGCCGCAAACCCCCGTCCCCCGAACGGGTCATGCGTCACGAAGATTCGGGGCCTGCTCTGCACAGAGAGAGCGATCCCATGCGCACCCTGCGCAAATGTTTCCGCAGGATTACATAGGCACAATTCACAATCCAGGCCTCGGCGTAAGGCGTACGCCTCAGGCACATAATCTGCTTAGTCGCTACGGCATGACGAGCCGATTCTGTTTCCTTGCCGCCCTGCTCGGGATGGCCGCTGCGTGTAGCAGCGCGTCTCCGGGGGGGTTCGGCAACGGGGACACGACGGGGGAGCCTTCGACTTCCGGCGATGACGGCGGCGGCAGCGGCACCACCGGCCAGCCGGGTTCCTCCGGCGGCACCAACACGCTTCCCCCGTCGTACGACGCGGGCCTCGACGTGTACGTCGCGCCGATCCACTACTCCGACGCGGCCGCCAACAAGCTCTACGACACCTCGATCCCCGACGCGGAGATGGCGCAGTCGGTCACCCTGACCGTCACGCCCTTCACCGTGCAGCCGGGCGACGAAGTGTACATGTGCCAGCAGTTCTCGAACCCCTTCGGGGGTCAAGATGCCGACATCGTCGAGATCGACGGTCAGATGAGCGCGGGCTCGCACCACTTCTTCATCTTCAACATGGCGCCCGATACCGGGCAGACGACGACCGCGCCCATCGAGCCCTGCCCAGCCGGTGGCCTCGAGTTCTTCCCGTACATCTATCTGGATCAGACGACGGAGCCCTGGGACGTCGCGTACCCGGAGCCCACCATGGGCTACCCGCTCGTCGGCACGAACGGCCTGATGATGAACGTGCACTTCCTCAACGCCACCAGCACGGCGATCGAGGCGGAGGCGACGGCGACGATCCACACGGCCAAGCCCGGCGTCGTCACCACGCACGTGGGCAACCTGTTCCTGAACAACCAGGCGATGAGCGTCCCGGCCAACACCCCGGAGAGCGCACCGGTCTGGCAGTCGGCCAGCAACACGCCCATCACGACGTTCGACTACAACATCCTGCAGTCGTGGAGCCACATGCACCAGTACGGCCTCAAGTTCGAGGCCACGCTGAGCCCGTCCACCACGCCGTTCTATACGGAGACGCAGTGGAACGCGCCGCCCGTCGTGAACTACTGGCCGAACCCGATCGCCGTGCCGTCGGGCACTCAGTTCACGTGGCAGTGCCAGTACTACAACCCCACCGGCGCCACGATGACGTTCGGCGAGTCCGCCGTGAACAACGTCATGTGCATCTACTTCGGCCAGTACTACCCGGCCGTGCCCCCGTCGACCCCGGGCTACCCCGACATCGTCAACGTCATCACGGCGTTCTAATCGCCCGAGAGAGACGCGCGCCCGGGCGCCGCTGCACTAGGGCCCGCGCCCGCGCCCGCGCTTCCGCACGCCGCTTGGCTTGCGACCCGGTAGGCAGTATGCCGGGGCCGACCCGCATGCCCGCCCCCGCCGCTCGGCCGCTCGCTCTCCTGTCGAACGACGACGGCTACCGCAGCCCCGGGATCCAGGCGATGCGCCAGGGCCTCCTCGACGCCGGATTCGACGTCGTCACCATCGCGCCGGAGACCGAGCAGAGCGCGTCGAGCCACTCGCTGAGCTTGAATCGCCCGATGCGCCTGCGGTCCGTGGAGCCCGGCGTCTTCGCGCTCGACGGCACGCCGGCCGACTGCGTGTACGTGGCGCTGCACGCCGGCACCCGCGTCCTCGCGAGGGCGCCGGACGTCGTCGTGTCGGGGATCAACCACGGGATGAACCTCGGGCAGGACGCCTTCTATTCGGGGACCATCGCGGCCGCCCGCGAGGGGGCCCTCCGGGGCGTTCCCGCCGTCGCCGCGAGCGCGCACCCCTCGCTCGACCTCGACCCGGTCGCGGCAGCCACGGCCAAGGTCGCGTGGGAGGCGCGCGCCTTGCGTCGGAGTCGGGGGCCTTTGCTCAGCCTCAACTTCCCGCCGGCGTGGAACGGACAGATGCGCGCGGCCCGCCTGGGCACCCGCTTCTACGAGGAGATCGTCGACTTCCGGCGCGACCCTCGGGGCCGCGAGTACCTCTGGGTCGGCGGGCCTGTCGTGCGCCACGAGCCCGACCCGGGCAGCGACACCGACGCGTACGACGAGGCCGTGGCCTCGATTACGCCCCTGCTTCTCGACTTGACGAACCTCGCAGAGCTCGACACGGTAGCGAAAATCGCGGGCCGCGAGGGCGATCCGAAGGCTTAGCCGAAGGAGACCGACGTCATGCCGAAGAAAGCAAGCGCGCGCAAACGCCCCGCGACGAAGGAGACGAAGAAGCCGGCGCGGCAGCGAGCGGCCCCCGTGCGCGCGGCTCTGCCCGCGCTATCGCGGCCGATCGACACGTTCGACTTCTGCCGCTCACTCATCCGCGACGTGCCGAACTTTCCGAAGCCCGGCATCATCTTCAAGGATCTGACGCCCCTTCTCGCGAACCCGCGGGCGCTGCACATCGTTCTCGACGGTCTGGCGGAGCGGTTCATCGGCGAGCCCATCGACGCCATCGTGGGCATCGAGGCGCGCGGCTTCATCTTCGGCGGGGCGCTGGCGGCGAGGCTCAACGCGAGCTTCGTTCCCGTCCGCAAGCCCGGCAAGCTGCCCGCCGCCGTGGATAGCGTCCAGTTCGACACGGAGTACAGCCGCGAGTCGCTGGAGATGCACAAGAGCAGCCTCCGCGAGGAGGCTCGCGTCATCGTCGTCGACGACGTCCTGGCGACGGGCGGCACGGCCGACGCAGCCGCCGCGCTCGTGCGCGGCCAGGGCGGCTACGTCGTGGGGTACGCCTTCGTCATCGAGCTCGCGTTCCTCGGAGGGCGGGATCGTCTCCTGCCGGTCCGGGTGGAGAGCTGCATTCGGTACTGACGGTTGGGGGCCGCCAAGAGCCCTACCCTACGTCAATAGTAGCAGTACGCGATCGGCGTCGACGTCCCCGGCAGAAAGTCACTGCTGCACCCGCTGGTGAATCCGTTGGCCATGCAGTCGTAGGTCCCCGGGACGCCGCCCACGCAGAACGTGACGACGCCGGTCCCGCTGTTGCAACCCTCGGTGCAGCCTTGGACGCCGCCTTCGCCATCGCCGTTCGACTCGGTGCAGCCTGGCGAGAGGCACTGCCCCGACGACCCTCCGTCATCCAGAACGCACTGAAGGCCGGAGTTGCCGCAGTTGTAGTTCACGACTTCGTCCGCGGCGCCCGACGACACGGGTGACGCCGCGCAGATGCTCAGCGTGCCGCTACTGCACGTAGCACCCGGCGTCGTGCACGAAGGAGTCTGGTAGTAGCAGTTGACGGCGCCATTAATGGATCCGCACTGCGATGCCGTGGGGCAGGCTCCGCCGTACGCGTTTCCACTGATGCACGTGTAGATTCTGCCCAGTGAATCGCAATGCTGATCGCTGTCCGTGTCCGAGCACGATTCTAGGAGGCAGCCCGCCGCCTCGTTTTGGTCGTCGTCGTCCGTGTAATAGACGGTGCACGTTCCGCCGAGCGTGTCGCAGTTTGTCACGGTGTTCGAGTAGCCGCTCGAGTAGTAGCAAGTCGTCCCGACGTTTGAGTTGATGTTGCACGATCCCTCGTCGGAGGTCGCGATCGTGCTGGTGCAGCTCGCGGGCGACGTGATGCTCGATCCTTCGTCCGTGTAGTAGTCCGCGCAGCTCTGGATGTTCGCCAGCGGGAGCAGCGAGCTGAACGCGTGGATGTAGTCGTACGTGATGCAGGTCGAGATGTTCACGACGAAATACCCGATGTCGCAGCTCACCGCGAGGACGCAAGCGCTCACGAGCTGCTGGAACGCGGGCGTCGTCGGCAGCGCCGTAGAACCGCAGGTGGCGGGGGGACCTGCCTCGCTCGCCGCTTCCGACGTGCCAACGACCGTACCGCCGTCGCCCGCGGTGCCGTCGACACCCGTCGGCCCGGCTTCGCCGNNGTCGCCCACCACTTCATCCCGTGCGAGCGCTTCATCAGAACGTGCCTCCGACGCCGGCGGAGCCGATCCCGATCCACGGCGATACCTTCGGCGACGGCGGTGCCGACTCCGCCGATGCGCTGCTCCCCCCGTGGGACACAGCGAGCAAGATGACCCCCACCGTCACGCCCACGATGCCGACGCCGAAGCCGATGGTCGAGAGCGTGGCCTGGGTGCTGAGGGAGCTGATGTTCGACTGCGACGACGACGGACACGTCTTGTCCGTGCAGGCCGAGTCGAGCGACGACTTCGTCCCGAGGGCCACGATGCCGAGCACGGTGCCCGCGGCGAGTCCGACCCCGCCGATCACCAGCGACGCAATCGCGAGTCCATTGCCCCCGCCCGAGCTGGGCGGCGGTGGTTGCGGCGGCGGCGCAGCCCCTTGCGGTGCCGCGGCAGTCGCACCCGTGGGCGACGCGACAGGCGCGGCAGCCGGCGTGGTCGCAGCCACCTGCGGCTGCGACGCATTGGGGTCCGGCAAGAGGTGCAGAGCGACCGATGTGTCGCCCCCGTCGGCGAGGGTGGCAGTGACCGCGGTCGCGAGGAACCCGGACGCCGTGGCCTTCACTTCGTGCGTGCCGGGATCCGTCGGCCGGCTGTTGTCGAAAAGAGCAGCAGGGACGGCCGCCCCATCGACCGTCACGGTGACCTGGTCGGCCGCGACCCCGTCGACGTGGATGCGCAGCGTCCCGATTCGCGGCACGGCGGCCGAGTAGGCCTGCTGCGCGCGCTTCTGCGCGGCGACGAATGCGGGGGGCGAGTTGGGCGGGAGCGTCTCGCGCACGACGCGGTTCAAGTTCTCCGTGCCGGCCACGAGCTGTCCAAGCGCGATCTGACACTCGCCGAGTCGCTCGAGCGTCGTCGGGGCGTGGAAAAGCTTCTCCGCGGCGTCGAGCTTGGGCGCGGCGGCGGCGCAGTTGCCGGCGTCCGCGAGGCGGGTGCCCTCCGTTCCGAGCACGCGAGCCGAAGCCCGATCCTCGTTCGAAGGGGTCTGGGCGCGAGCCGTGGAGCCAGTCGTCAGGACAGCGAGACAGATCGGCAACCCGAGGGCGCGAATTGCCCGCGGGCCCGAATCAAGGGGGACCATGCGACGAGATGCTGCCGTGAATGCGAGCAGCGTGTCAATCATCGCCCGAGGTTGGAGCGAAATGGCGCGCGGCCCGTACCGGGGCCTCCGACGTCAGTACCCGAGGTCGATTGATCCAGTAGTCGCCGTCGCCGCGGGGTGTGTGGCGGGATGATTGCCGACGACCGGGGTGGGGTGACCGCTGCCTTGATTGGCGGGCCCCCCCGGCATCTGGCACTGAAAGCAGTGGACCGCAGGTTGAACGGCCACGGAAGGTGCTCCGACCGGATGCCCCGCATCCACGCTCGCGGCGACCCCGCCGCCGGCCACAGTGGACTCGGGCTGCGCGAGAACCGCCGTCGGCACGACGTTCGACGCTGGGCTGCCCGCGGAGGGCGCCGAGGCCGTGCCCTTCGGGACGACCGCGGCGGCGGCCTCCGGCGGCTGGTCTTTCTTGGTAAGCGTCAGGACGGCCGCGACGCTTGCGCCGGCGACGACGACCAAAGCGACAAGCGCAGCGGCGATGATGGGCGCCTTGGACTTCGGCGTCACGACGCCGTCCGCGCCGGTGCCGCTGCGGCTCATACCCGACGCGGTGGCGGCGGCCGCCGAGAGCGCGGACGTCTGCCCGTAAGCCATGGGGTTGTCGGCGCCCGGACTCGACTGACCGAGGACGGGCAGCGACCCGGCCGTCACGACCCCGGCGCACGCCGCCTTCATCGCCTCGCCGAGTTCTTGCGCCGACGGGTACCGATCCTGCGGCTCGCGGGCACACGCGCGCATGAACCATGTGTCGATCGCAGGCGGCAGCCATGGCGCCGTGGCCCGCAGGCTCGGGAGCGGGGCGGTGCAGATCTGAAGGAGCAGGTCGCCGAACGACTCGCTGGAGAAGGCCAGGTTGCCCGTCAGCATCGTGTACGCGACGAGGCCGAGCGAATAGAGATCCGTCCGGTGGTCGATCGTTTTTAGACCCCGCGCCTGCTCGGGGCTCATGTAGAGCGGCGTCCCGAGCACCGCCCCCGTGCGCGTCGCGCCGTGGTCGTTCGGGTTGGCCGCGAACTTCGCGATGCCGAAGTCGAGGATCTTGACGACGGGAGCGTCGTCGTCCTGAGACGTGGAGAGGAAGATGTTGTCGGGCTTGATGTCGCGGTG
>PLIR01000393.1 GCA_003139415.1 Myxococcales bacterium
TCGAGGATGGGGGTGGGTGCCTTCTTGGCGACCCCCGAGACCCACGCGTTGATGTCGTCGAGCTTCTGGAAGTCGGCGAGCCAGCCGGCGATGGCTTGCGCGGGCTCCCGCGCGGGCAGCTTTCGGCGGAGCAGTTCGAAGATGCTCGCCCGATCCTGCAGGTTCAAAAGGAGGGCCAGAAAGAAGCGATGCTCGGGCAGCCTCGCGAGCTGCCTGCGCGAAATGATGTGGCGCTCGCGGCGCCCCAGCTCGGCGTGCACGAGGAGCGCGTCGACGAGCGCCGCGTGATCGGGCTTCACGCTATGCAGGAGGTCGAGGTACTTCTCGTGCGGCTCGACCCGGTTCGAGAGGTCGGTCAGCAAGCGGAACGCGAGGAAGGCGTCCGCGCGGCGAATCGACGCCACGGCGAGGGGCTCGAACTCGGGGCTGTCGACCTTCCGGAGCAGGTCGAGCGTCTGCAGCCTTCGATCGAGGGCGTCGGAGCGCGCGAACGGATCGAAGGCGACCCCGGCGCGCGAATACGTGTACTGGGGCCCGGCGTGGGCGTCCGACGGCGTCCGGTAGACCACCGAGACCGACGGGCGATCGAGATGAAAGAGCGAGTGCACGAACTCCGTGCCGGCCAGGATGGGCGAGGCGTCCCCCTTTTCGCGAAGCGCGACGCCTCGAAGCGTGAGATCCCCGGTCATCAGGAGCTCGCTGTAGCGACGCCGGGGCTCGAACTGGAACGTGCACTCGAGGCTCGAACCCTGCATCACGTGGAAGGCGCCCGAGAACGCGTGCTGGTGGATCGCGGTCGTCCCGTCCACCCAAAAGAGCACGTCGATGTGGAATGCCTCGCAGTGAAAGACGGTGATGGGCGGCTGCCCGAACTTGGCCGCGAGGTCTCGCTGCGGCGTCAGCACGGGGGCCTCGTGCACCCACCGGATGACCTCCATCGGGTCGACGTGGGCCGACGGAGGCCGATCCTTCAGGGCCCCGGTGGCGATGTCCGGGAAGGCTCGGGCGTCCAAGTCGGCGCCCCGCCAGCGCTCGAGGATCGTCAGTCCCAGGTCTCGGAAGAAATCCAAAGGGGTCGGACGACTTTAGCGCAAAGCGTCGTACATCACGGACGGCGGCGCGTGTTTTCCCCGTTGACGCCGCCACGCACGTGACGTTCTCCTTGCCGCCCTCCAAAGGAGGTATGGCCCACATGGCGAAATCCACCGCGAAGAGCAAGCCGCTGTCGAAGTCCGAGGTCCTGAACGCCGTAGCCGATGCCATCGGCGAGGAGATCTCCCGCAAGCAGGTCAAAGAGGTCGTCGAGACGCTGGCGACCGTCGGCCACAAGGAGCTCAAGAAGAACGGCGTCTTCGTGCTGCACGGCTTCGCGAAGTTCGTCGTCGTGAAGAAGCCGGCCCGCCCGGCGCGCGAGGGGATCAACCCCTTCACCAAAGAGAAGCAGACGTTCGCGGCCAAGCCTGCGAGCAAGGCCGTTCGCGCCCGCGCCGTGAAGGCGATCAAAGACGCGGTGAAGTGAACGACGAGAGGCGCGTCCCATCCCCACGTAGCTTTCCGTGGGACGTGCCTCTCTTCCGTGCAGCGACACCGTGTCAGTGCCACGGCGCGCGCGCCGGCCCGGTCAGTGCGTGTTCGCGAACGCGCAGCCGGCGAGCGTCTCGTGGATCGCGTTGTCGGCCGCGATGATCGCGCGGTCGCGCCAGCCGCCCTTGTTGTGCTCCGCGCGATCGAGCGCCGCTCGTGCTGCACGGAAGTGATTGAGCGCGTCCTGCATGTTGCCCTGGTTGCTGCACTCGCCTGCGAGGGCCACTTGGGTGCCGACCGAGATGGCGAACGCGCCGATGGCGGTGAGTGCGATGGGCTTCCAGATGTTCATTGGATCGTTCCTCCTTCAGATTGAGCAATGTGAGGGGCTCCGTCTTGGTGACGGACGCCCCCCCGCGCATCGTAGAACTTCGACGACGCGACTGGCGCGCGAATTCAACCGAGCGCCCGCTTGGTGCTCGGCCGCCTGTGTAGGATGGTGACGCCCGCGTGACGCCCGGCGCCCGCTCTGGCGGAAAGGGCGCCAAGGACGGTCGTGCGATGCGCTGTCAGCGGTACTTCTTCCGCGCGCGGGTGCCCCCTCGATCGCGCGAGGGGCCGAAGTCGTGGTCGGGGTTCCGGGGGGGCGGCTGGCTGGCTTCGAGGGCGGCGCGCAACTGGTGGAGTTCGGAGCCGAAGCGATTCGCGAGCTTCTTGTCGCGGACGGCCGCCCCGAGCAGATCGCGAAGGACGGGATCGCGGGCGGTGCTCCAGCGCTGCAGCAAGTCGAACACCGGGACGCCGAAGCGCAGGGCGAGGGCCACCGGCGCGGTCGCGAGCGCCTCCACGAGCGACTTGTGACCGGGGTAGCGGGCCGCCGCGCGGGGTGCGTCGCGAACGAGGGTGAACGCCTCGTCGAGTCGGGCGACGACGGGCCCCGCGTCGTGCAGGCTCGAGATCCACGGTTCGCGGCTCAGCGCGCGCACGACGGCCCCCGCGTGAAAGTAGCCATCCATCCAGGAGACGACCCCCTCGACGAGCGCGTCGCCCGCCGCGCCGCCGACGTGCGAGAGAGCATCGACGACGGCGTCGCGCACCCGGAAGCGAGGGTCGTCCGCGAGGGCGTGGAACTGGACGAGACCGTGGGCACGGACGCTCGGGTCCGCCGCGCTCCGGGCGCCGAGGGCGAGCACGCCGCAGACCGGGAGAAACTCGAGCGCCGTCGCTCCCGGCGCTTCGTCGGCCGAGAGCGCGCACATCCTGCCTATGACACGGTCGGAGGCCTGGCCGCGGGCGCGACACGCCTGCGCGAAGGCCTCCGCGAGCGCGTCGTTGGCGCGCGGTCCAGGCAGGCGCGACCCTCGCGCCAGCAGGTCGAAGAGCCGGCCCTGTCGGCCCGCGATGGCTTCGTCGAGCGCGACCGAGAGCGGGTCGGAGGGCTGGGGACCGGGCATCGGGCGGCCGAACCTAGCCCGAAGGCCCGCTACAGGCCCGTGGATCGGTGCTGGCTCGTGACGCTATATGTTGGCCGCGAGCGCCCGTAGCTCAGATGGATAGAGCAGCGGCCTTCTAANNCTCGGTCTCGCGCGGTTCTGGCCTGCGTTCTTCCCCTCTGGGTCCGCGCGTTTTAGAAGACGAAGACGCCGCAGGCGATGACGGTGGACCACTGGCCCTTGGCGTGGCCCTCTGCGCTCTGCACGATGTTGCGGGTCTTCAGGATCGTCTTGTCGAGCTTGAACACCTGCTCGCGCTCGTTCCAGGCCTTGTCGGGGTCGAACTCGATGCCGAGCGTCGTCCCGAGCATCGTGGCGGCGAGGTCCTCGGCGTAGTCGCCGGCCTTCTTCGCCGTCTCGCCGTAGCTGTGGTGCTC
>PLIR01000098.1 GCA_003139415.1 Myxococcales bacterium
GCGAGGCCCTGCCGAGCATCGCTTCGGTGGCGAAGCTTCGCCTGGTGACGCGCCCGCGCGGGGCCCGCGAGGGCACCGAGGTCGTCGTCGAAGGGGGCGGCCCCCCGTCGCAACGCCCCGCAGGCGCCGCGGACGGGACGACCATCGAGGTCCGCGACCTGTTCTTCAACGTCCCCGCGCGGCGCAAGTTCCTCAAGTCCACCGGCACCGAGGCGGCGCACGTGTCCGAGACGATGCTCCTCGCGGCGCTCGCGCGCCCCGACGTCAGCTTCTTCCTCGTCCGCGATGGCCGCATCGCCCGCGAATGGCTCCGCGTTGCGACGCGGGCCGACCGGGCCGCGCAAGCGTTCGAGGGCGAGAGGCTCGAGGCCTGCCTCGGCGAGCGCGGGCCCATGCGCATCGAGGCGTACCTCGCCCCGCCGGAGCGAGCGCGGGCCGGCGCCGTCGGGCTGCACCTCTTGGTGAACGGACGACCCGTGCGCGATCGTCCGTTGGCCCGCGCCGTTGCCCAGGCCTACGGCTCGGTGCTCGAGGCAGGGCGATACCCGGTGGGCGTCGTCTACGTCGAGGTGCCGCCGGCCAGCGTCGACGTGAACGTCCACCCTCAAAAGGCCGAAGTGCGCTTCGCCGAGGGGCGCGCCCTGTTCGACGCCGTGACGCGCGAGCTTCACACGGCGCTGGCGCGCGCGTTCTCACTCCCCGCCCTCGGCCAGGCGAGAGCGCAGTGGAACGGACCCCAGCGCCCGCGCCACGACGGGGGCGCGGCGTTCCCCGCGAGCGACGGCGCCGATGGTTGGCAGCTCGCGGCCGCGGGAGAGGCCGCGCTCGCGGCCGGGGCGGTCGCATTGGCCGAGCAGGTGCCTCTGGCCGCCGCGGCCCGCGCGGTCGCCGCCGAGCCGCAGCTCTTCGACGGAGTCGGCTTTTATGCCTCCCTCGAGTTTCTCGCGCAGGTGCGCGCGACGTTCCTCGTATGCGGGGGCGCGGACGGGCTCTACGTGCTCGATCAGCACGCCGCCGCCGAGCGCGTGGCGTTCCACCGGCTGCGTCACGCCTTCGCTTCGCGATCGGTAGCCACTCAACGGCTGCTCATCCCCGAGGTCATCGAGCTCCTGCCGACGGAGGTCGCCGCCCTCGAGGAGCGCGCGGCGGACATCGCGGCGCTGGGCGTCGAGATCCGCGCCGTGGGGCCCAGCGCCGTCGCGATCCACGCGGTGCCCGCGATGCTCTCCCGGGTCAGGCCCGAGCGCGTCGTGCGCGACCTCGCGGCGCAGCTCGGCCACGCCGCAAACCGCCCCTTCGGCGACGCGGCGGACATGGTCCTGGCCACGATGGCGTGCCACGGCAGCATCCGGGCCGGCGACGTCGTCTCGCGCGAACAAGCGGCGGCCCTGCTGCGCGCCCTCGACGACATCGACTTCGCCGGGCACTGCCCGCACGGGCGCCCGGTCGTGACGCGCATCGGCTATGACGAACTCGAGCGCCGCGTCGGTCGTTGAGCAGGCGCTGTCGATCGCGGCGCGCTCGGGCGACGATCTCCTGGCGATCGTCGGACCGACGGCCACGGGCAAGACGGCGCTCGCCGTCGCGCTGGCCGAGCGCCTCGGCGGCGAAGTCGTCAGCGCCGACAGCGTTCAGATCTATCGGGCATTCGACGTCGGCTCCGGAAAACCCGACGCGGTGGAGCTCGCGCGCGCACCACACCACCTGGTCGGCACGCTCGATCCGCTCGACCGCGCCGACGCGGCCCTCTGGGCTGCCGACGCCGCCCGCGCCATCGCCGAGATTCGCGGACGCGGCCGGGTGCCGATCGTGTGCGGGGGCACGTTCCTCTGGGTGAAGGCGCTCCTCTTCGGCCTCGCCGCGGCGCCGCCGGGGAACGACGCGATACGGGATCGGCACCGCGCCATCGCCGAACGCGACGGTCGGCCGTCGCTCCACGCGGCGCTCGGCGCCGTGGACCCGCCAACCGCGGCGCGCCTGCATCCCAACGATTTCGTGCGCGTGAGCCGCGCGCTCGAGGTCCACGAGCTCACGGGGAAACCGATGAGCGAATGGCAACGGGAGCACGCGTTCGGCACGATCCGCCACCCTGCGCGCGTGCTCGCCCTCGCGTGTCCTCCTGCCGTGCTGACCGAGCGCATCACGCTCCGGGCGCGCCGGTGGCTGGCCGCCGGCTGGGCCGACGAAGTGAGAGGCCTGATCGACGCGGGGTACGGAGAGGCCCGGGCGATGGCGAGCGTCGGCTATGCCCAGGTGCGCGCGTCGCTCGCGAATCGAATCGCCCCCGCCGATCTCGAAGCGGCGATCGTCCGCGCCACGCGCGTCTTTGCGCGCCGCCAGCGCACGTGGCTCCAGCGCGCCGACGTGACCTGGCTGGGCCCGTGAGCCCGGCCGGCGGGCAATGTCAGAGCGAGAGGCTGGCCTCGAGCAGGGACGCGAACGTGGGCGGTGCGAAGCGCTGCGCCTCGCCGATCACGTCGACGATGGGATCGCGGGCCTCGGCGACCTGGAGGCGCGCGACCTGAGGGGTGAGCTCCCGTACGAGGGCAGGTCCCGGATCGTCGGGAGGGACCGACTTGCGCACGCCCGTGACGTCCGGGTCGAAGTCCAGCGGAGGCGCCGGGAGCGGCCCGGACTTCGGGGGCGGGGTGCGGCCCGCGGCCGCCGGCTCCTCGGCCCCGAACGCGAGCTCCGCAAGCCGCTCCTCCGGGGCAGGCGCCACGGGACGGCGCGACGAAGCCGGAGCCTCCTCGCCCTTGATGTCGTCGTCTTGAGCGGGCTCTTCCTCGACGTCCACCGCGGGCGCAGGCTCCACCGGCTCGGCCGCGACCAGGCGCTCACGGCTGTCCGAGACCTCGTCGAGCAGGGCCTCCTCCACCGTCAACGCCTCGCCGATGACGACATCCGGCGAAGTGTCCCCCCCGTCGGTTGCGGCAACGATGTCGACATCCGGTTCGTCCAGCTGCGCGGGCGGCGGGATCGTCGCGATGTCGCAGCCTTCGTCCTCGGAGTCCGCCATGGCCGTCGGGGGCGCGGCCGCCGGCGGCGCGACCGGCAACGGCGCAACAGGCGGCGGCACGGCGGGCGGCTGCGCGACCACCAACGGAGCAGCGACCGGCGGCGGCGCGGCGGGCGGCTGCGCGAGGGCCGACGGCTCCGCGACAGCAGACGGCGCGACAGCAGGAGATGTGGCCGGGCGATCGGCCGAACGGGTCAGGACACGCGCCAAGAGCGCCTCGAGCCTCGCGATCGTGGATGTCGCGTTCAAGACGCACCCTGATGCAGTTTGACGAGCGCGTCGCCCCAGGGCATCCCGCCGGTGATCCAACCGCGAACGCGACTTGCCGCCCCCTCGCTGGTCAGGAGAACGCGCGCCGCATGCGTCTCGAGTGATAGGACGACGGCCCACACCTTGCGCCCGAGCGCCGCTTCGATGGCCGCCGACGCCACCGAGGGCACGATCCCCATGGGCAAGGGGAAGTCGTCGAACGCGAGTACGAGCGCACGTCCCCAGCGCTCGACCGCGAGCTTGCCGAGGCCCGCCAGCGCGGCCTCCCCCGCGAGCTGCGTCGCGAACTCTTCGAGCGAGCTGGCCTGAGGGTCGAGCATCCGCGCCGCTGCCCGCCGGCCCACACCGGCGCCGATCGCGGCGCCCAGCGCGTCGACGGCAGCCGCCGGAGCGGACCCGAGCGCGTCTCGAAGGGCAGCGGCCGGCACGAGGACGATGCGGTCCTCCGGCCAGCCGGCACGTACGCTGCCTTTGGGAAGATCGAAGCGCACCGCCAGCGTCGGATCGAAGGAGGGAGCGGACATCGCGAAGCATTTTACCCTATACGAATGCAGCGAGGACAGTTCTCTTCGGGGCTCCGGTCCGCGCTCACGGGCCGATTGCCATCCATCGAATTGTCCATGACGGATTGTCCATGACTCGGGGCCGATGGATCCTCGCCGCCGGCCTCGGTGCCGCCCTCGGGCCGACCGCTTCGAGCCCGCCCAGTCGCGCGAGCACCCCGGCATCGCCCGATGCAGAGGCGGAGGCCGACGCCGGCCTGGTCGCGAAGGCCGCGGTCCCCGGACCGCCCATCGATTCGTCGTCCCCTCCGGATGGCTCCGACGCCTGGCCGAGCGCGTGCTCGTTTCGATACCCACTCTGCGTTCGCCCGGCGCCGGGCACACCAGGGAGCGTCGCCGCCGCGGCGCTCCTCGCGGCAGAGCGCGCCTGGCGTGTGGTCACCGGAGCGCTCGCGCTCCCGCCGCCCGACGGCGGCCTGGACGGAGCTTGGCAGGTGTACCTCGTCGATGGCGCGGAGGCGCGGGTCCGCGCGCCTTCGCTGCTCGATGCCCGGGATCTGCGAGGACACATCGACCGGGCCTCGAGCTTCGCGGCCGTCGATCGTCGCACCCCTCCGGGATGCGCGCTGGACGTGGCGCTGGCGCGCGCCGTTGCGCGCGGATCGCTGTGGCGCGCGGCCCCCGCCACGGACGCAGGAAGCGCGGACGCGGCCGTCGAGGCCATCGCGCAACTCGCCACGCCTTGCAGCACGGGACAAGAGCGCGACGACGCCATCGACTTCGAGGCAGCGCCCGAGAGGACGGTCGTCGACGCGCGCTCGCCGTCGTTCAACCGGGGTGCCGCGATGTTCTTCGCGTGGCTCGACCGGCGCTTCGGTGCGCGGCCCGGCGCGGTCCTGCTCGGTCTTTGGGCGGTCGCGCCGACGATGACGCCGCCGGATGCCTGCCGATGGGCCGGCACCCCCACGGGGTTCGACGTCCTTCGAGCGTCCTTGGGCAGCGCGTTGTGGCAAGGCTCGACCCTCGACGACGTGTTCGCCGCCTTCGCGGCGGCGCGCGCATCCATGGATCCCGCGCCGAGCCTCACCTGGAATATCGCCTGGCCGCTGCAGGCCCGACGCCTGGCCTCGGCCGAGCCGGTGGGGCCCACGGGCGCGAGCTACGTGTTGGTGGACCACGCGAGCGCCCCCCGCGGCGCCAAGCTGCGCGTCGAGGCCGCGTGGGAAGACTACGCGAGGATGCGCTGGATCGTGCTCAAGCTCGACGCCGCGGGCAAGGTGCTCGAGGAGCTGCCCATCGCGTCGGCCGATCGCGCGACCGAGGCCGCGAAGACGATCGAGAACCTGGACGACGTGAGCCGCGTCGTCGTCCTCGGCGTCAACCTCGGCAGCACCGAGATGCCATTCGACCCGGACGACGGCGTTTGGGAGCCGCACGGCTGGCTGCTCACCCTGAGGTCGGAGGACACGCGCTGACGTCCGACCTCGGCGGGCAAAACACGCGAAGATGTCTTGACCTGCGTATGGTGAGACGCGGACCCTAGCGATCGTGACGCGAGCCTCGCCCACGTCCCCGCCGCCGAGACCGACGCGCTGGATGCGCGGCGTGGTCCTCGCTGGACTCACCCTCGCCGTGCTGATCCTGCGAGTGCCCGCTCACGCGGAGCCCGCGCCCACCCCGTCGGCCGCGGCGGCCGCCGCGAAGTCGTTCGACGTGCGGTTCCACGAGCGCGTCGTCTTTTCGCTCTCGGCGTCCCGGGCGGGCCAGACGGCGGAGGACCGCGCGAACGCGGCGACCCATGCCCTCGAGAGCGCGCTCGACGATCCGGAGCACCCGGACGCGCGAATGGAGGAGCAGCCCGGCGCGGTGGTCGTCTACGTGGGCCGGACGCCGGTCGTAAGCCTCGGGGACGACGACGCGAGCGCGGCCGGCGGCGACACGTCGCTGCACGTGTACGCCGAGGGCGTCACGTCCAGGGTCGACGACGTCGTCCGATGGGAGCGCACGCGCAGCGCGATCGCCGAGCACGTGTTCTCGTTTTCGCTGCTCGTGTTCTCCGGGCTGCTGACGTTCCTCGTCGTGAGGCGCGTCGGCGACCTGGCCGCAAAGGCGCGAGAGTGGGTGCGGACGCACCCCGACCGCATTCCAGCGCTGAAGCTCGGAACCATCGAAGTCGCGCGCCCGGCCGCGATCCGCGGCGCGGTCGCGATCGCGTTGGCCCTCGCGCACCGGATCGCGCAGTTTACCGTCGTCTATCTCTGGCTCATCTTCGCCCTTTCGCGCTTCGCGGCGACGCGCGACTACACGGACCGGCTCGCGGGCTTCGTGCTCGTGCCCCTGTCCGCGCTCATCGAGCGCCTCGGCGCCGCCCTGCCGCTCGTCGTCGTCACCGCGATCGCCGCGGTGGCGCTCGGCGTCGCGGTTCGATTCGTGGAGCTGTTCTTCGGCGGCGTGGCCCGCGGCGACACGCGGATCGACTGGCTGCCCCGCGACCTGGCGGGGCCGACGAGCGTCCTCGTGCGGGCGGGCATGGTCGTCGTTTCGATCGTGCTGGCGGCCCCCCTCGTCACGGGATCCGACGACGGCTCGCTGTCCCGTGTCGGGATGGCGGCGCTCGCCGCGCTGGGGCTTGCCTGCACCCCCGTCCTGGCCAGCGCCGCAGCGGGGGTTCCGACGGTGTTCGGCCGCAGAGTGAAGCCCGGCGACTTCGTCGAGGCGGGAGGCCATGCCGGCGTCGTGCGCGAAGTGACGCTGCTGGAGCTCGTGCTGGAAGACGCCGTCGGGTGCGAGCTGCGCGTGCCGCAGCTTCGCGTGCTCTGGCACCCGACGCGGATCCTCGGGAGCGCCCCGATGGTCTCGGTGGAGATCGTGGTCGACGCGCACGAGCGCCCCGCCAAGGTCGAAGAGGCGCTGGTCGGCGCCACCGTCGCCACATGCGATCGCGCGCGCGTCGACTTGCTCTCGCTCGACGCCGACGGGGCCCGCTGGGTCGTCTCGGCGGTGCCCAAGTACGGCAAGGGGGCGGCCGCTCTCGCCGATGCCGTCGCGACCGCGATCACCGAGCAGGGCATCGCCCTCGGACGCCGGGGCCGTTCGTCGTGAACGCCGTCCTGCTCCTCATGGGCCTGCTGGTCCTCTCGTACCTCGGGAACCTGCTCGTGGCCCGGAGGACGTCGAGCGGCGCAGGGTTACCGTCCGGAGTCGAGTACGCCGCGCTCGGATTCGTGCTGGGGCCGCACGTCCTCGCGCTCTTCGGCGCCGACAGCTTGCGGGCGTTCGAGCCGATCGTCCAGGTGGCGTTCGGTTGGCTTGCGTTCGCGCGTGGACTGGACTTCGGGTTCGCGGGCGACAGGCGCGTGCGGGGAGGCAGCTTGGCCCTCGGGACGCTCGGCGCCGTGATGACGGCGGCCGCCGTGGCGAGCGGCACATGGTTCGTCATCGGCTGGGTGCACGCCCCCGTGACAGGGGTCGACCGCCTCCTTCTGGCGGGCGGCCTCGGCGCTGCCTGCTCCGAGACGACGCGGTACGCGGTCCGCTGGGTGGTCGACCGCCATGGCGCCCGCGGTCCGCTGGCCGACCGGATGAACGAGATCGCCCACGCCGACGCGGCCTTCCCGCTCATCGCCCTCGCCGTGCTCTTCGCCCTCGAGCCGACGCGAAGCATCGCGATGCCCATGCCGCTGCGCGACGGCCCTGCCGCGACCGTCCTGCTCGGCCTCGTCATCGGGACGGGCGCCGCGCTGCTCTTGCGAGGCGAGATGGAGCTCGAGGACACGTGGGCCGCCCTCTTCGGCGTCCTGCTCATCGCCGTCGGCATGGCCACGCGGCTCGGGCTCTCGACGCTGACCGTGTGCTTCTTCGTCGGGCTCGCCGTCTCCGCGGTCTCGCAGCACCGCAACGTGCTGCGAGAGATGGTCGCGCCCACCGAGCGGCCGGTGCTCCTGCCCGCCCTGCTACTTGCGGGCGCGCGGATCGACTTCCGAGCGATCCCGGCGCTCGCCTGGATCGCGGTCGCCGCGATCGTCGCGCGCATGGTCGCGAAGGTGGTGTTCGGCTGGACGCTCGCGATCGCCTCGTCGTCGGCGCGCAAGGCCGGTCCGCTGCTCGGGCTCTCGCTGATGTCGTCCGGGGCCCTGTCGATTTCCATTGGCCTCGCGCTGGCCCTGCGGTTCCCCGGGAAGATCGGCGACACCGTGCTGGCCGTCGCGGCGGTCTCGGCCACCGTCGGAGAGTTCGTGGGCCCGGTGAGGCTGCGGCGCGCGCTCTCGGGGGCCGGCGAGATCAAGGACGCACATGCGCCGAGCGAGGCCGTGGCATGAGCACGGCGGCAGCGGCGGGACGCCGTGGGGCCGGCGGCTACGCACTGCACGTCGTGCTGCTGGCGGCGTTCGGGGGCCTCGTGCTCGCGGTGACGCGCCTCGCACCCGAGACGCACGGGAGCCTCTGGACGATCGCGGCGATCGGGTTCTTGCTGCTCGCGGGCACGCTGATGAGCGAGCTCGTCGCCCCGCTCGGCCTCCCTCACCTGACGGGGTACCTCCTGGCCGGCATCATCTCCGGCCCGTACGTCCTTCGCCTCGTCGACGAACACACGGTCAAGACGCTCTCTCCCGTCAACACGCTGGCGCTCTCGCTCATCGCCCTGGCGGGCGGGGCCGAGCTCGATCTCGAGACGGTGCGTAAGGGCGCCAAGAGCCTCGCCTGGGCGACGGTCGTGCAGTGCCTCTTCGTGCTCGTCGTTGTCACCGGGCTCTTTTTCGCGGGCGCCCGCACGGTGCTGCCGTTCGCGCGCTCGCTGCGGCCCGCGGCGTTGCTCGGCTTCGCGCTGCTCTGGGGAGCGCTCTCGGTCACGCGCAGCCCCTCGGCGACGCTCGGCATCCTTTCGCAGACGCGCGCGAGCGGCCCGCTCGCGACCTTCACGCTGGCCTTCGTCATGACGTCGGACATCGTGGTCGTCGTCCTCGTTTCGCTCGTCATGAGCATCGCCCGGCCCCTGGTCGATCCGACCGCGACCTTCGCCCTCGACTCGCTGCGCACGCTCGGCCATAACCTCTTCGGCAGCGTCGCCCTCGGCACGACCCTCGGCCTCTTCATCGCGGCCTACTTGCTGCTGGTCGAACGCCAGATGCTCGTCGTGCTCCTCGTGCTCGGCTTCGGGGTGAGCACGGTCGTCGAGTACCTGAAGTTCGACTCGCTGCTCACCTTCATGGTCGCCGGCTTCATCGTCCGGAACCTCTCGAGCCAGGGGCACAAGTTCTTACGCTACATCGAGCAGACGGGGACTGTCGTCTACGTCGTCTTCTTCGCGACGGCGGGCGCCGACCTGAACGTCCCGCTGCTGCACACCCTGGGGCCGGCGGCCCTCGTTCTGGCCCTCGCCCGGACGGTCGTGACATGGGCGGGCGGGCGGTTGGCCTCGCGTCTCGCCGGCGACCCGCCGGCCTTGCGAACGTGGGGATGGTCGGGCCTGGTTTCGCAGGCGGGCCTCGCGCTCGGTCTCTCGGTCATCATCGCGCGCGAGTTCCCGGGCTTCGGCACGCAGTTTCGCGCGCTCGCGATCGCCGCGGTGGCGATCAACGAGATGGTCGGCCCCATCCTGTTCAAGCTGGCGCTCGACCGCACCGGCGAGACGTCGCCCATCCAGGCACCAAGCTTCCCATCGATGATCCCACCCCCGCCGAGCTAGTGCACCGCCGTCGAGATGAGCACAAGGTTTGCTGTCATCCTGAGCNNCGCTCGGGATGACAGCAAAGGTTTGACGTCATCACGATGGCGCTGCACTAGTCAGCGAGCGCGATCGTCGATCATTTTGTCATGCGCATGACGGTGCCGCCCGCGACGGCGTTCGTCCAGTAAACGTAGGCCGAGCCGACGACGATGCCCGTGGGGACGCTCTGTCCGGTGGCGACGAGAAGCGGCGCGCCCCCTTCACCGGCGGAGACCTTCGACACCGTCCCGTTGCCGATATCGGTAAAGTACACGGTCGCCGTCGACGGGTCGACGGCGACGCCGACGGGCTCGTTGGCCGACGCGAGCAACGTGGAAGAGGTTCCCGTCTTCGACACCATCCAGACGCCAGCCGGCGCGCCGCCGTCCGCTGCAAACGCGACGCTGAAGTAGACATTCGAGGCGTCGATCGCGATGCCGTACGAGGGTTGGCCAACGGCGGGGCTCAGCTGCGTGGGGCTCGAACAGCCCCCCGGGGCCGCGCACTTGAAGACGGCGCCCGATGCGTCCGACCAGTAGACGTACGACCCGTCGGTCACGATCGCCGTCGGGGTCCCCGACTCGGTGCCGAGCACCGTGACGCCCGCGCCGGTGAGCAACGCCGCTCGCGCGGACGGTCCGGCCGTGAAGTAAGCGTCGCCCCCCGACGTCGGGATCGCGATGCCCCACGGGCTGGACTGCCCCGTGGCGAGGGCGGTCGGCGCGCTGCACCCGCCGAGCGCGCACTCGAGGACCGCGCCGCCGCTCGTCGTGTCGACCCAGTAGACGTTCATCGCGTCGGTCGCGATGCTCGTCGGCGAGCTCTGCGAGGAAGCGACCTGCGACGGCGAACCCGTCCCCGTCGCGGCGACGGTCATCACCGTCCCATCGCCGCGGTTGGTCCAGTAGCAATTGCTGGCACCCAGCGCGATTCCCCACGGCTGATCCTGATCCGTCGCGAGGGCGAGCGGCTGGCACGCGCTCCCGCTGCAGGGCTGCCCCTGGCAGTCGAGGCCGCAGCCGCCGCAGTTCGATGGGTCGCTCGTCGTGTCCGTGCAGGTCGAGCCGCATGTCGTCTCGAGGCAGGTGCAAGAACCGCCTTGGCAGTCGGGCGTCGGCTGCGCGCACGCCGTTTGACTCTGCCACGCCCCGGACGAGTCGCAGAGCTGCGGCGTGGACGACGGGGGGTTCGACGACTCGAGGCATCGCGCCTCGTTCGGTACGCACGCGCCGGCGATGCACTGGCCGCCGTAACACGCGTCGGGGCACGCGGTCTCCTGCCACGTGCCCGTGTTGTCGCAGGTCTGCACCGCATCGCCGCTCGTCGTGCACTGCACGGTGTCCGGCACGCACCCCCCGGCGCATGCGCCGTCGATGCACGTGTACATGCACTGGGTGCTGAACTGCCAAGCGCCGCTCGAGTCGCACATTTGAACGGCTGTTCCGTCGCACTGCGCCGTGCTCGGCATGCATGCACCCGAACAGACCCCTGCGCCGGTACAGAGGTACGGGCAGTCCTGCTGGGTGACCCACTCTCCGATGTCGCTGCACGTCTGGAGGCCCGTCGAGCCCTGACACTGGTGGGTACCGGGCATGCACGGCTTGCAAGCGCCGGCGATGCAGACCGGCGTCGCGCCGCTGCAGGGGTTTCCGGCGTTCTCCCAGCGCTCGTCGATGCACGTCTGCGGCGTCATGCCCGCGCACCTGGACAGACCCGACGAGCAGACCGTCGAGGCATCGCCGTTCGGCCCGACGGCGCCGTCCGCGCCTGCGTTTCCACCCGAGCTCGAACCTCCGGAGGACCCGCTCGCGGAGCTTGCGTCGGACGATACGACCGCGAAGTCACCCTCGCCGAAGACGGCGGTGCAGCCCGCGAGCGCGACGAACAGCAGCGCCGAGCCCGCGGCGGTCGGATTCGCCTTCATCGAAAGCTTCCGCGGAGGCCCGCGGCGCCCACCCCGAGCCACGGCGTCAGCGTGGACGCGACCGGCGTCGTCGCCTTGCTGGCCGAAGGCCACAGAAACAGCAGACCGCTGCCGACCCCTACCCCGACGAGACCGACCGCCAGCGCGACGTTGCCCGCGACGAGGTTGCCGTCGAAGGAGTCGATCTCCGATTGCTGCGATTGCGGACACTGGTGGTCGGGGCAAGCCTTGAGCAACGCCGACTTCTTGCCGATCGCCACCGCGCCGAAGATCGCCGACAGAAGCAGGCCCGCACCCCCAGCCCCCAGGGCGGCAAAACCGGCGACGCGCGCGCCGCCCCCTGCGCGCCCCTCGGTGCCAGGGGTCTCCGGGGCGGGAGGGCCGACGGGCGCAGGTGTAGCCACGGGCGACTCGGGCGCCTGCGCCGGTTCAACGACGCCGGCCGCTGCGCCCTCGGGGGGCGTCGACCCGCGGGACGGCTCGGCCTTGAGCTGGACGTCGCGGCGCAGTCGCTCGCCGGCGCGAAGAGAGATGCGGCGCGTCGCCGGCGGACGACCCGCCACGGTGAACTTGAAGGTGTGGTCGCCGGGATCGACCGGGATGGGCGTCCCGTCGAGCACCGCGGGCAGAGGCGCTCCGTCCATCTCCGTGACCGCGGACGACCCTACGTCGATGCCGTCCGGGTCGCGCAGCAGGAAGACGACGGTCGGGATCGCTGCCTGGACCTGACGGAGCCGCTCGACGCAGTCGTCGCGCACCATGCCGGGGCAGGCCTTGTTGGTGCACGTCCGCAGTTGCTCTTCGGCGTCGCGGAGCTTGCCCGCGTTCTGCAGGTCCTGGGCGCTCTCGTTCGCGGCGACGCACTCTTGCTTCGTCGGCTTCGCGCTCCGCGCCCCCGCCGTCTGGGCCGCCCCGGAAGAAGCCACGGAAATCGCACCGACGACGACGAGAAGAGACGAGGCGCGGCGCCTCACAGGCACTCGAGCTTCCACTTCTTCTTGCCCGTCTCGGGATCCGTCGTGAACGGCGGCGAGCAGTTGACGGCGGGGTGAGCGGCCGCGCGGACGGGAGCCGCCGAGGGCTGGGGCGCGGGCGCCACGGGGAGCGCAGTCGGGGCGGGCACGGGAGCAGCTTGTCCCACGGCGGGCAAGGACTCAACAGGAACCGAGGGGGGTTCGGCCGTCGCCATGCGCGCCGCGACGGGCGTGCTCCACGCGCCCTGAGGAGGGGCCGCCGCCTTTGCGGGCCCCGGCGCGCTCGCCCCCTTCGCCTCCCTCGTCGTGGCAGAGGGCTCGATCGGCGCCGGCCCGCCGGCGGTCAGCGTCACCACGACGACGATCACTGCCGTCAGGGACACGACGCCTGCGGCGAGAACCGTCTGGCGCGAAGGCCGCCGCGACGCTCGCGGCAGGGTCCCGGGGGGCAAGGGCTCCGGGGGCTGCGAGATGCCGGGCGTCGCCCCCGTGAGCACCGTGACGGCGCTCGACCGGTCGAAGGGTCGCTCGGGGGGAAGCGCGGCGTTCCCGGGCGCCTGGTTCGCGAGGACAAGGGCGGATCCGTCGTCGGCGTCCTCCGCGCCGGGCATCGGCGCCCCGAAGGCCGCTTGATGGGCGTCGGCGAGCGCTCGCTGCATCGTGCGCGCGTCGGGCCAGCGGTCCTCCTTGTTGAACATCAGGGCTTGATCGACCACGCGCGCCAGCGGCGTCGGCACGTCGGGTGCGACGACCTCCAACGATCGCGCCGCGCGCGATCCCACCATCACCATCATCTCTTGCGCCGTCGTCGCCTCGTGGACGAAGAACCGGGCCAGCAAGGTGAACGCCGTGGCGCCCGCGGACCACAAATCCGATTGCGCGTCGACCGTCTTGCCGAGCACCTGCTCGGGGGCCATGAACGCCGGCGTCCCCACGATGCCGCCGGGCCGCGTGGAGGTCACGGGCGCTTCGACGAGCCGCGCCACCCCGAAGTCGAGCACCTTCACGGCGCCCTCGCGCGTGAGAAACAGGTTGTCGGGCTTGATGTCGCGGTGAACGATGCCGTTGGCGTGCGCGGCGGCGAGGACGTCGAGCAGCTTGTAGAGAATCCGCGCCACCTCGCGCGTGTTGAGCCGGTGCCCGCTGCGCTCCCACCGGGCGTCGAGGGTCTCGCCCTCGAGGAGCTCCATCACGAGAAAGACGGAACCGTCTTCTCCCGTGTCGTCGTCCAGAATGCGCACCGTGCCCGGGTGCTCGACGGTGTTGGCCGCGTATCCCTCGCGGAGAAAGCGCGCGCGGACGTTCTCGTCGGCGGCCATCTCCTTGTGGAGCACCTTGACGGCCACGCGGCTTGCGTTGCGCAGGTGCGTCGCCGCGTAGACCGACGCCATGCCGCCCACGCCCAGCACGCGATCGAGACGGTACTTGCCCTTGAGGACTTTGCCGATCCTCTCCTTGGCTCGGGCAAGACGCTCCGCCTGGGCCGAAGTCATCTCCGGCACCTGAATCCCGCGGTCGGGATAGGCGACATCCTGCGCACGGCCCTCCATTCTACAGGATCCCACGAACAGGGCAGAATGGAGGGATCCTGGGCGACCATTTCCGTTACCAGTAGAACTCTACAGTCCCTGGCGGCAGGCACACGCTCAGCGGCGCTTGCGCTCTTCGAGCTCGTCGAGGGTCTTCGGCCAGTTGCCGCGAAGCAACCGGGAGAGACCCCTGTCGGCGAGGAGCTTTCCACCCGTCTGGCAGCGGGCGCAGTAGTTGGCCTCGTTGGAGGCGTATGCGATGCGCTGCACCGGCGAGCCGCACGCGGGGCAAGGCTGCTTGTATCGGCCGTGCACGGCCATGCCGTCGTGGAACGCCGTCACCTTCTCCGGAAACTCGTCGCCGGTCTCCTTCGCGAGGCGTGCGGTCCATTCGCGCAGCGTCGCGATCGTGGCGTCGTGCAGGCGCGCAGTCTCTTCGTCGGTCATCGCGCGGGTCAGGCGCACGGGCGACAGCCGGGCGCGCCAGAGGATCTCGTCCGAGTACGCGTTGCCGATCCCCGCGAAGAGATACGGGTCGGTCAGCGCCCGCTTGATGGTGTGGTTCTCGCGAGCGAGCGACGCTCGGAAGGCGGCGAGGTCGGCCTCGAGCGGCTCGATGCCTCCCGGGTCGATGGCCGCGAGCGCGGCGAGGCCGCGGACCAAGTGCAGCGACGCGCGCTTCTTCGGCGACGCCTCCGTGAGCACGAGCGTCCCGACCGGAAAGTCGAACGCGGCGAGCCCCACTTTGCCCGGCACCTTGGCCCCCAGCTCGCGCCATCTCAAGCGCCCGGCGATCATGAGGTGCAGCACGAGGTACAGATCGTCCTCGAAGTCGAAGACGATCCGCTTGCCGATCCGTCGAAACCCGAGGACTCGTTTTCCCTCCACGCTCCGCAGCGGCGGGTCGAACGTCCGCACGAGGAACGCGCTCGCGATTCGGGCGCGCGTGAGGGGCTGCCCGACGACGCGGCGCCGAAGGTGATCCAGGTACACTTCGAGATCGGGAATCTCCGGCACGCGAGAGGCAGCGTAGCTCGGCCCGCGGAGCGCTTCAGCGGCCCGCGCAGGACGCGTCGAGTTCGCAGGGTCGCGGCGTCCCGTCGGATTCCTCGGGCGCTCGCGGGGGAAGCACGAGCGGGGGAGGCCCTGCATCGGCGGGCATCGGCACCTCGACGAAATCGAACCCGCCGGTGGTGTTGCGATCGCGGTACGCGTGAGGCACCCCGCAGATGTCGATGATGTAGAGCCAGTGCCGAACGTTGACGTCGGCGGTGGTGGAGAGGACCCGGACGTTGCGAGACGGACATGGGTAGTCGTCGCGCGCGGCGCCGATGGCATCGCGACTCGCGATGACCTTGGCGACCTCCGTCCCCACGCATCCTGCCCCGAGGGCGATGGCCAGGACGGGAAGGACGAGGCGGCGGGGCGGGGTCATGGGGCGGGCACCTTAGCAAAGAGCCCGCTGAGCGCCGTGAGGCGCCGCCGAGGCCGCCCGTTTCCAGAACGACATGGAACGTTTTCCGGACCTCCATGCGAGCCATGCAGGGTGAACCGCGGACTTTCACGTTCCATCGGAGGTGTTCCAAGATGCGGAGCTTCAACCTATTTCGCCTGAGTATTGGCGCCCTTGTCATTGCGGCCGGCTGCTCGGGCGCGAACGGAGCGACCGGACCTCAGGGCCCTCAGGGCGACGCCGGCCCGCCGGGTCCCCCCGGTGCCGCCGGTGGCACGGGTGCCGCGGGTGAGGCCGGTGCAGCTGGAGCGACGGGAGCCGCGGGTGAGGCTGGGACCGCTGGGACATCCCCCGAGGCGGGAGCCGCCGCAGCTGGGAGCGACCCGGCCGCCGCCTACCCGACCGCAAGCAAAATCAAACACATCGTCGTTGTCTTCGGCGAGAACATCTCTTTCGACCACTACTTTGGCACCTACCCGCACGCGGAGAACAACCCGGGAGACATCCCCTTCCCTGCCGACGCGGGCACGCCCACGGCCGTCAACAACCTGCTTACCCCGCTGAACCCAAGCGCCGGCTTCGCACCCGTCGACGTGGATCTGATCAACAACAATCCGAACCTCAACCCGGCCAACGGCGCGGGCGCCTCGAATCCCCTGCGCCTCGCGCTTGCGCAGGCTGCGACCGAGGACCAGTCGCACAACTACAACCCCGAGCAGCTGGCGGCCGACGGCGTGGACGGTGGCGTTCCGGCGATGGACCTCTACCCGCTGAACACGGGAAATGCGGCTGTCTTCATCGCCGACGATCAGGCCGCCGCTCCCGTCATCGCGGCGAACCCCGACGCCGGTCCCGACGCGGCGGTGAACGTCGCCGCGGCCCAGGTGGTCACGAACGGCCTCGTCATGGCCTACTTCGACGGGAACACGGTGAACACGTTCTGGAACCTCGCGCAGAACGGCGCGCTGAACGACAACTCGTGGACGACGACCTTCGGTCCCTCGTCCCCGGGCGCCATCAACCTCGTCTCGGGGCAGACGCACGGCATCGTCGCGACGAACGAAGCGTACGGCCTGTTCTCGAAGAACCACATCACGCCCGACGGCACCGACGCCGGGACCTACACGCTCATCGGCGACTCGGATCCGCTGGGCGACGTTTGCCCGCAAGAGTCGGACGCCGTGACGCTGGGCGGCCGGAACATCGGCGACCTGCTCAACG
>PLIR01000296.1 GCA_003139415.1 Myxococcales bacterium
GGGTACCACGCCGCGCTCTTGGACCATTTCTTCAGCGCGCTGGTCGAGGACAACCCTCCCTACTTGCTTGCGCCCGGACCCTCCCACGTGGCCGCTACCCTCCCCTCGGGCACGAGCGACGCGTGCTGGATGGCGGTCGCCGCCGCGTTCAAGCCGCGCTGATCCGTACGGCAGCGCATCGACATGCGTGCGGCAAGACTTCGTGCGCGTAGGTTCGCGGCGTAGGCCGGTGCGCCGTCGAGTCCTGCTACTCGTGTTCTTCGAACGGAACCGGCGGCGCGTCTCGAACGGCGAGCACGTCGACGTGCGTGGCTCACCACCCGTGCCGCGCTACTGACAGAAACCCGCGGTGCCGCTCAGACCCGCGTTGCACGTGGTGCCCCCACAGCATGGGTTGTCGAGGCCGCCGCATACGACGCCCCCGCTCACCCCGCTCGAAACCGCCCCTTCCCCTCCACCATCCACCAGTCTCGATACCGCTGCTGCGCGCGCTCTCTATCCCGCTGAGGCAGGTCCGCGGCGTACCCGAAATACTCGCGCGTGACCGCCCTCAACTCGTCGCCCGCCGCGCGGCGCATCGCCGCCACGTCGTGGGTCAGCGCGTCGATGAGCCACTCGATGCGGTGGCGCGTCGCGTTGCCCTCCCACCATCGCAGCCAAAGTCTTGCGTCACCCCCAAAGTCCTGCCGCGTGACCTCGACCAGCGACTGCTGCGCCGCGGCGATGACGCTCTCGTCGTCGTCTCCGAGGGCTCGCACGATATGCGGCACGACCGCGGAATCGCGCATGAGCGCCAGCGCGCGCACGGCGACGGCTCGATCGCCCGGCGACGCCGCGCGCGTGAGCGCAACGAGTGCCTCGCGCACCGGTTCGGGCATCGCCCGCGCTGTCGCCCTGAGGGCCAGAATCGCGCACGCCGCGACGCTCGGATCTTCGTCGCCGAGACACGCGACGAGGGGCCCCACTGCCTCGACCTGCGCCATCTCGGAGAGCGTATAGGCCGCCCATGCGCGGACGTCGGGATCGCGATGACGCAGCGCCTCGCCGAGAGACGCGACCGCTGCGCCGCGCAAGCGCACGAGGACGCGCAGCAGGGGGCCGCATTCGCTCGCACGTGGTGGGTTGCCCATGGTCGCGATGCGCGCGCGCGAATACGCGATGGGACCCGGGAATCGAGCCATGATCCCGGGGACGGCGGACGACCCCAGCCGCAACAGATCCGCAGCGGCGAGGTCGGCGTCCTCGAGAATATCGGGATCGACAGGATCTTCCTGCGCGCCCGAAGGAGCGGCGCCGACGGCGATCACCCGGTCGATGAGCGCACGCACCTCCCCGTCGACATCGACGTCGACGATGACGGAGGGCAACGCGGCGGGCATCGGCGGACCGGGCGAGGGCGGCCGATGCGGGGGGACGAAGATGGCGTCGGGCGTGGTCGCCCGCGCTTTCTCGGAGGACGCGTCCTCGGTCACCCATCCCAGCTCGGCGAAGAGCGCTTGCGCCGTATCGGTGTCGCTGGTGACACGCACCTCGTCGGCGGGCGGCGCGACGCCCCCCGGTGCCGCGCGCGTCACGCGTCCTGGTGGGCGACGGGTGACGACCCGACCGACGGCGGGGGCGCCGCTCGGCTCCTCTCGCGGGATCGGAGGGCCCGTCAACCGGCGGACCGCCACGGCGTTGGCCGGCGGCGGCGGAAGCGACGAGAACGACTCGGGCCGACGCGAGGGCGGACGGACCGTATCGACGGTGTGGGCCGAAGGCAGCGAGGTCACGAGCGTCGGTGCCCGAGACGGCGCAGCCGCGGGCGATGGGGCGAGGGCCGCCGCCAGAGCCGGCGCGCGCGATGCCATGTCCGGCAAAGGGGGGCGGGTCGCGCCCTTCGGCGCGATCGACGCGGCGCGCTTGGACGCGATGAGGCCCGCCGTGACGCGCCCCACGGCCGCTTCCGGATCGCCGGGCACGAAGCCTTCGAGCTTGCGCCGCACGATGATCCGCTCGAACGCCGCGCCAACGAGGGCGGCAAATGCCGCGCACTCCGTCAGGCTCTCTCGGTCGAGGCTCGCCGCGCCGCAGTCGGCCACGAGAATGGCCACGGTGCGCGTGCGCACGACCAGCGGGACGACGGCGACCTCGACGTCCTTGGGACGTCCGAGGTCGGCGAGCAGTACGGCGTCCAGGCCATCCGGTCGTGCCTTGGCCACACGCGGCATGCGGCTGTCGCGCACGTCGGAAAACAAGCTCGGCATGTCGAGCGGAATGCCGATGCCGAGGACGCGCTCGCGCGGCGCGCCGTCGCCGAATGCGTCGCGCCCTTCGGCGATGTCGCCGTGCAGGAGGAAGATCGCGGCGTAGTCGAAGAACTGCCTCGAAAACTCGAAGAACACGTCGAGCAGAGTGTCGCGGTCCAGCGCGTCTTCGACCTCTCGGCGAGCATCGGCGGCGGTCAGGGGACCGTGGCGGCGGGGGCCGGCGCGCAGGCTGGGGATCGCTGCACGCTTGATGAGCGCCGGGGGGGAAGACGAGGG
>PLIR01000514.1 GCA_003139415.1 Myxococcales bacterium
GGCAAAGCGAAAAGACGAACGCCCCGCGGCATGGTGGCCAGCGGGGCGTGCGCTTGTGGATGAAACATCCCAGGGGGCGAAGGCCCCACGTTATTTTAGGCCAGAAACGCCAACGCCCCGGTCCCGAAAGGACCGAGGCGCCGAGTAAGAAAAGTCACCAGGCAGGATGAGTACAGCGCGATGCCGCGCCCTATATTTTAGAGGCTAGGTAAATTAGGAAATGACCATACGTGACCATATGTGACGATACGTCGAGTGACGTTTTGTCAAACGTACTGACAGAATGTCAAACGCCTTGACGCCGACCTAAAATTTGAAGCCGGTTTGGGCCCAAGAAGGGCCCCCCGCGCTCGAAAGACAGGCAGCGCCGTGCGTACGAAGAAGAGCGGTCCCCGAGTTACTGGCTGGTCGAAGATCTTCCTCGACTACATCGATGCCCACGGTGGCGAGCGGTTGCACGTGCTCACCGAAGCCGAATTGCTCGAAGCCGTCTTGCTCGCGGGCCGGCGGATCAACGATGACTATCGGACCGTCATCGCCCACGCGATGCGCGCGATCGGATGGAAGATCCGAGAGGTGTCCAGGACGTACATCCGAAGGGCCCCGAAGGCCGCGAACGTCGCGGCGCCCGTGGTCGCGACGCCGGCGCCAGAGGTGCTACGCGCCCGACCGCGAGTCGCGGCGACGGAAGGGGGCGCGTCATGAACTTCCCGCAAGCTTTCCCCCTCATTGCTGGCAAAGGCACGCCGGCCGTCGCTTGGGGCGACCCTGCGACGTGCCGGCCCTCTGACACCTTCCGACCCGATGAGGTTTACGGGTTGCCCACGGGAGCGCGTAACGGCTTTTGGGCGTTGGATTTGGACATAAAAGACGGCAAGGACGGGTATCGGGCTNNCTCGCGCGGGTGTGCTTTCCGGCGTCGACGTTCGCGGCCACGGGGGCTTTGTTCGTGCGGGCGGCGCGTATGCCGTCGTGGTCGATGCGCCGATTGTAGAGGCGCCTGCATGGCTTCTGGAATTGGTCGGCCGCCGTGAAGAGGTTTCGGGCGAATCCGCTATCGCGATCGACCCCACGCACCCCGAATGGGCGAACCGCCTGGCGCTCGCAAGCGCGTTTATCGCGGGCGAACCGCCGTGCATCAGTGGCCAAGGGGGGCAAGCGCGGATCTGGCACGTCGCGAACGAGCTGACACGCGGCTTCGAGCTGCCGATCGACACCGCGCTCGAGTTGCTCACCTCGTACAACGCGGCGTGCGTCCCGCCATGGTCGGAAGGGGAGCTGCAGCACCACCTCGGCAACGCTGCCAACAACGGGCAGGCATTGCCGGGCTGGCGCTCGCGGAGTTTCGCGGGGTTCTGCTCCGGCGAGTCGTGGGCCACGGGCGCAGCCAACGACGCCACGCCGGCCCCGACGACGCCGCGTGGCTTCTCGCTCACCACGCTCGACCTATCCCGCGAACCTGAGCCGCCGGATTGGGTTGTAGAGAGGATTTTCACCGCGGACAGCGTCAACCTGCTCGTCGCCGCGCCGGGCTCCCTCAAGACGTGGACGCTGTTTTCCCTCGGTCTGGCTATGGCCAGCGGTACGCCCTGGCTCGGCGTGTACGCGACCGGACGGACCCGCAAGGTATTGATCGTCGACTGGGAATCCGGCGAGCGGCGTGCGCGTCGTCGGCTGCGGTTGCTCACCCAAGGTCGAGCGGCCGAAGGCCTTTTCTACTTCCGCTCGCCGTGGCCCATGACGCACCCACAATTCTGGAAAACGCTTCGTGAGACCGTCGAAGACCGCGGGATCGAAGTCGTCCTTTACGACTCTCTTGCGGCGGGGTCCGACGGCGTGGACGAGAATACCGTCCAGGCCGCGCGTCCGCTCATCGAGGCGGGCCGGATAGACCACGTCTGCCACGTGTTCATCCACCACGCCGGCAAATCCGAACAGAAGAAAAACGCTATCGCGCGTGGGTCCAGCGCCATCCAAGCGGCGGCAGACACGATCTACCAATTCACCGATCCCGAAGGTTCGCAGGCGACGGAGCTCCGTTGCACGATGTCCCTCGCCAAGGCCGGCGACGGCGAACAGGAAGAACGCGTGCCGCTCCGCCTCACGAACGAGGGAGGCTTGCAGTACGACGCCGAGCCCCCCGCGTATGCCGGGGAGTTGTCCACGGCCATCCTGGAGCGGCTGAAGAGCGAGGGAGCGAAGAACGTGAGCGAGATGGCGGCCTCACTGCGCCGCCAAAGGAAGGCCGTAGGCGAAGCTCTCCGGGCCCTGGCGGACGACGGGTCGATCGTACTCATCGAGCGCAAATATCGGATTGACTCGGATGACCTCCGATACGGCCGCGTGCTCGTCGCGCTCGTGGGCCGGGTGAACAGCCGGAACGCGCTGGCCCAGCAAGCTCACGTGAAGGGTACCGACCTCGATTCGTTCGCGGCGGCAGGAAGGCTACTGCGCAATAAGGGTGAATTCCTGCCGCCCCTGGACGTGCCGCCGGTCGGCTTCCTTGGATTGACCGAAGAGAACGCGAAGGCCGTGACGGACATGATTCGCCCGACCCCCATCCGCCTCCCTCGCCAGGCATGATCTGGCCTCCTCTCCCACTGGCCCATCGTTCCGTTCCCCCTCTAGAGGGGGGGAACGGGAACGGTGTTGGGAGGTGTTGGGAACGATCGGGAACGCGGGAACGCTCGTCTCGTAGAAATGCGAAACTACAGGGGAATTTATGAAACCGGCGAACGGGAACGGTCGGGAACGCGGGAACGTTGGAAGCTACCGTTCCGGCGTTCCGGAACGCGGGAACGCTCGCCGCGACGGTGGGGAACGCTTCCGGTTACCCTCGTCCGATGCTCGCCGAAGTCGATACCCTGCACCCGTTTGCGCTCGTCCGGAGATGCTCTGATCCCCGCTGCCACGATCCTCACGGGCACCAATTTCAACGCCAGACGGTGTGCCCCTGCGACCACGGGGCAATTCTCAATACGTTCGCGACCTGGGAGCTATTGAACGCGCACGTGCAGAGCCTTCGGCCCCGGTAAACTGGACACTACACACCAACATTTGCCCGGGTTTCCGCAGCGCCGCCCTCTGGCCGACGTCGTGGCCCCTCTCACCGTCTCTTTTTTGCGCCGCGCAAATGCTGCATTAGACGCCTGCCTACCTGAGCATTTATCGCCCCACCTGGCCATATAACGCAGTGCAGATATTCGCGTCATAACCGCAAGCCTGCGAGCACGTACCACGTGGCCCGGATCATGCGGCCTCAGCGACGAGCAGAGGCCGTAGGAAGCGGTGCACTTGGGTGTGGCTGAGGGCGTTGCACGTGCGGCCCACGATGCCTTCAGCGGCGAGCGCCGTCGCGATGGCGCGGACGCTGAGGCCCGTATCGCTGAGGGCCTTGGCTCGGGCGATGACGGCTTGCTCCGCGTCGTCCGTCTCGAGGTGCACGCCGTCCGCCGCAAGGCGCTTGCCGTAGGGGATGCCCCCGACCCGCTCCCCGCGCATCTTCTTGACGGCCAGGGCGCCTTTGGTGCGCGCGCGGATCTGCTTGATCTCGCGCTTGCTGAACATGGCTTCGAAGTCCTGGCGATCCTCGTCCAGGTCCGCGTTACCCGTCTCATCGGCCGTGGCAAGCCGCGCGCCGCTCTTGCCGAGCTGGCGTCGAATTGTCTCGAGAATGTACCCGTCGCCCGCGAACCGAGACACCGTCTCGGCCACGAGCGCGGCGCCCGACCCGTGCAAGCCGTCCAGTGCGGCCGTCAGGCCGGGGCGCTCGCCGTGGTCCGTGGTCCGGCTGACGGCGGGATCGTACGCCACGGCGACGAGTTCCACGCCCGTGCGCTTGGCCCACCTCTCGAGGGCTTGGCACTGGCGCTCCGCCGAGTTCTCCCCCTGCTTGGCCGTCGAGTACCGCACGTAACCCCACGCAATCCCGTTCGTTTGCTTGGGTGTCTGCCGGATCGTTGCCATGCACTCATCATAGATCCTAATCGGTATTTGTCAACTGACCGAACCGTGTGTTTACAGCAATTCGTCTCATTGCGTTTCGCAGCCGATTTGCAGGCGTTTGGCACGCCGTGTGACCGCGCGGTGATTGGCATGTTGCCAAGCTATGCGCCATTACACTAGCGGTCAACGATATGGCACGATCATTGGTCATGCCAGAAAATCGCGGGCGAACGGGGCCCACGCGCACCCCTGTCGAAATCTTTGGCGGCCTTCGAGTCGTCTGGAGATCGAAAAAAATTGTGAGTCGCCGAGCCCGAACCGAACCCCCTGATCAAAAATAAGAATCGGCGGCAGGGGTTCGGTTCGCTCGTCCTAAAATGAACCGTGAAGACTTCGCGCGCTCAAGGCGGCCGTCCGCCGTTCATCCGCCCCGAGAAGGTTGCGCAAGCCCGACACCTCGCGGGCCTCGGCTGGTCTCATGCTGCGATTGGTCGGTTCCTGGACATCGCGCCCCAGTACGTGGGGCGCCTCGTGCGGCGCTCTGCGCGGAAGGACGTCAAGTGACCCGCGGACGTCCGGCCGAATACCCCGCAGCGGTCATTTTGCATGCGCGAGATCTCGCGTGTAGTGGCCTCAGCGCCGGGGAAATTGCCGCGAAGTGCGGCATCAGCCGACGCTATGCCCGGGACCTAATTCTGGAAACCCAGCGCCGTCTCGACGCCCGGCCGTTGCCGCCCGAAGTCGCATCGGCCCTGCTCGCACTGGACGAAGTAATCGCAGCCGGGGAGGGTGCGGCCGACGCACGCAATCTTCGCGATCTAGCGCTCTTGCTGCCTTGGGGGCTCGGAGAATGATTACACGTGAGGGCGTCTGACGTGGGCGACTCGTCTAAAGTAATGGGTGACCAAACTCAATGAAGCAGCACCCATCCCTTCAATCACTGAATTGCAGCGCCGTTCGGATACGGCGTTGCGCGCGCGATGGCGCGAACCGTCCGGCGACCCCGTGCGGACCGAGGCCCAGCGCGCCGAGAGCGCGAGAGCCGTCGCCGCAGCCGCGGCCGAGGCGGCCGAGGCGGCCGGGGTGCGCAACGACGCGCCCAGCGCCGACGCGGTGCCAAAGATCGGCACGCTCTACGAGAAGCACCCCCGCGAGTCGTTGACTCGCTGGCGCAACGGCGGCGACAAGCAAGAGCCGGTGGGCAAATGACCACGGCTTACGACGATGCGGACGCGGGCGGCGCGACGGCGCCGATCATGAATCCGCGGGCGGTGATCTTCGAGGTGCAGGCGGGTCCGCTCGAGTACGACGCGGACGCGGCCGACGAAACCGACGCAGTCGCTACGATCGGCGCCGCTGCCGGGGGCGCCATGATCCGCGCGACGGTCGCCTTCGCCCCGGGCGTTGACCCCTTGGACCTCGATGGTGTTGGCATCCGGGTGCCGACTGATGCGCTCTTGCCGTTGCCGGTTTGGCCGCTTGACGGCCCGATCGTTCTCCCCGAGGGCACTGTTGCCCCATACGTCGCGCCGCGCGCCCGGCCGACCTTCAAGAAGGGTTTGCCGAGGGGCCTACAGGCGTTGCCGCCGATTCCGAGCGCGGCGACCGTCGGCCCGCCGCTGGCCCCCGAAGCGTTCGTTACGTGGCTCTTCGGTCGACTGCCCCGACAGGGTGCAATCGAACCGATCGCCCCTGGCCATCCTGCGTTTCAACGCGTCGCTACCGCCGCGCGTGAGGGTCTAGCGTCGTCTCGGGGGCTGAACCCCGGCGTCTCCGACGATGTCTGGTGGGCCCTGTTGACGCACGATGTCGAGCATGTGGTGCGACGTTGCGCTTTGCCGACTGACGCAGCCCTCGCCGTGCTCCGCCCCAAGCACGCGACGCTGTCCGATGATGACCTGCGGGCTCGCATCGTTGCCGCGCAAGCCGCTGGCCTCTGTACCTCCGACCGGCGGGACACCGTCCTGGCAGACTTCGATCTGGAAGCGGAAGCCGAGCGCAAGCGGCTCGCGAGGGACGCGGCAGAACGGCAGCGCCGCCACGAGAAGATTGACGTGGACCTCGCGGCGAGCGGCCTGGCCCTCTTCGAGTCGTCCGAACACAACCCCTGGGGTGCGCGGGCAATCTTCCGCTCCGGGGCCCTGCCCATCGGTGACCTCGCAATCCACGTGGGGTTCCTCGCTCATGGCAGCGTCAAGATCGCGCGCGCGCAGGTGCGATCGATCGGTACTGCGCCGATGACCCGAGTTGAGCGAGATCAGGCGGGACACTTTTCGGACGACGTCGCTCGCGCCATCTTCGAACAGAGGGAACGCGAAGCCGGCAACCGGCGCTATTCGTCGGCGGACTTCCGCGGCGACCATCGGACGCCGGGTGGGCGTGCGGCGCTCGTAGCCTTTCGTGCGCGTGCCGCGACCCTGATCCACGCCCTGGCCAGCTACAACGCGCGCGGGCCGCTCCCGGTCGGGACGGGCAATCTCTTGCTCACGCTCGGCGTCGCTTTCGGCGAGGCGGCTCCCTCCCTCGCCGTTCAGATCGATTCGATCCAAGAAGCCCTTCGAGCGTACGTGTTCGCGTCGTCGCAGCGCACGGTGCAAGGACGGAATCGCGCTGTCGCGGATGCGTACGACGCCTCGGCGCCATGGCCGATCGGCCTCGTGACGCCCGAGTCGGTGCCCAAGTCGGTCGTCTCGACGCTGGCCAAAGGATCGCTTTGGCGCTGGGGTGAGCTCGCTGCTACCACCCCGCCGGCCGAGATCGATCCCGGTGCGTTCGATCGCGTCGTTGCCGACGCGATAGCCGGCGCGGACATGGTGACGTCAAGGTCGGTGTACGACCGTTTGCACGCTGAGGGCCTGGCCGCCACCTCGACACCGTCGCCGGCCGATCGTGCGCGCGTCAGCACGGCGCTTGGGGCGCTCGGCTTCGTGCAAGGGGAAGCGACCTTGGACGGGGTGCGGGGCCGCGTCTGGCGCCGTCAGGTGGCGGCATGACGATCGTCGATTGGGGTCCGGGCTACGTCCCGCCGGTAGCAGGGTGATGCCGTGCCCGATCTCCCGCACCGCACTTTCGCCGAGGAAGTCACCGACGCCGCCGCGTGGCTGGCCGTACACGCACGCCCGAGCACGGGGAAGCCCTTCGACAGCTACACACTCAAACACCTGGTGCAAAGAGACGTAGGGGCCTACATTTCGAGCAAGGCCGTCGTCGCCGCGGCGACCGCCGCGGGCTACCGGATCGCGGGCGAGCCGACGAAGGCGGGTAACGCGTGGCTACGACTCGCGGTCCGCAAGCGCCCCCGGTCGGTCGCAGCGTGAGGGGCCATGCCTCTTGTGTGCGGCGTCCGAGCGGGGAACAGGGTTTCCGCTCCGCGGAAACCCTTTCGGCATTGATCGCGCGGGGGGGGGGGGGGGGGGGGGCGGCG
>PLIR01000078.1 GCA_003139415.1 Myxococcales bacterium
CGCTCGCCGAGTGCGTCGAGCCCAAGCTCCGCGCCGCGGGAAGGCGCGTCGAGATCCTGGACGGCGATGTCGTCCGCACCCACCTGTCCAAGGGCCTGGGCTTCTCCCGCGAGGACCGAGACACGAACATCGCGCGCATCGCGTTCGTGGCGCACCTCTTGGCTCGCAACGGCGTCGTCGTCATGGTCGCGGCCATCAGCCCCTTCCGCGAGACGCGCGAGAAGGCCCGGCAGCTCATCGGTGACTTCGTCGAGATCCACGTCGCCCCTCCGCTCGAGGAGTGCATCAAGCGAGACGTGAAGGGCCTGTACAAGAAGGCGATCGCGGGCGAAATCCCCCAGTTTACCGGCATCAGCGACCCTTACGAGGAGCCGCTCTCGCCCGAGATCAAGATCGACACCAGCCGCGGGTCCATCGAAGACGGAGCCGCGCGGATCCTGGCCAAGCTCCGTGAGCTCGGCTACCTGGATAGCGACGAAAAAGCCGCCGCGAGCGTCTAACGCTTGCGAACGTATGCAAGGGGATGGCGCCATGACCAGGCAAGTGTTTCTGCCGAAATTCTCGGACAAGCGCGACATCGNNCGTGCAGAAGCTCGAGGCCTTCGAGCGCGGCGAGCTCACCCCCGATCAGTTCCGGACGTTCCGCCTGCTCCGCGGCGTCTACGGACAGCGGCAGTCCGACGTCCAGATGATCCGGGTCAAGATCCCCTTCGGACGCATCGGGCCCGACCAGATGGTCGCGCTGGCCGATGTGGCCGACCGCTACTCGCGCGGCTTCGGCCACGTGACGACGCGGCAGAACGTGCAGCTTCATTTCGTGAAGCTGTCGGACTCCGAAGCGGCGCAGCGCCGCCTCGACGAGGCCGGCCTTACGACGCGAGAGGCGTGCGGCAACTCGGTGCGCACCGTGACGGCGTGCGCGCAGGCCGCCGTGTGCGCCGGCGCCGCGTTCGACGTGTCGCCCTACGCGGAGGCCATCACCCGCCACTTCCTGCGTCACCCGCTGTCGAGCAGCCTGCCGCGCAAGTTCAAGATCGCTTTCAGCGGCTGCGACACGGACTGCGCGTTCGGCGCGATCCACGACGTCGGGTTCATCGCCAAGGTCAAGGACGGCCAGCGTGGCTTCAAGGTGTTCGCCGCCGGCGGGCTGTCCACGACGCCGCAAGCCGCGCTCGTGCTCCACGACTTCGTACCGGCGGGAGAGATGGGCCGCGTCGGCGAGGCGCTCGTCCGCATGTTCCACGCCCTCGGCAACCGGGACAACAAGGCCCGCGCACGGCTCAAGTACGTCCTCCGCAAGCTCGGCGAAGAGGGCTTCCGCGCGAAGTACCAGGAGCAGCGCGCGGCGATCGACGCTGAGGCGTTCGCCGAGCTAACCCTGCCCGAGCAGCCCGACAACGCACCGGCCCCGCCGGTGAGTCTGCCCCTGGCCGGTGGTCAGCCCGAGGGGTACCTCGCGTGGCGCAGCACCAACGTCATCGGCCAGCGGCAAGAGGGGTACGCCGCGGCCTACGTGCGCCTCTTCCTCGGCGACATCACAAGCGCGCAGCTCCGTCAGCTCGCCGAGCTCGTCCCTCGCTTCGGCGACGGCACCGTGCGGCTGACGGTGGATCAGAACATCCTCATCCCCTGGGTCGACAAGCGATCGCTGCCGGCGCTGTACGTCGCCCTTCGCGAGATCGGCCTCTCGCTCGGCGACGTGCACACGGCGCTCGACGTGACGTCTTGCCCGGGCGCGGAGTCGTGCAACCTCGCGGTGACGTCGTCGCGCAACGTCTCACGCGCCATCGCAGAGCGGCTCGCCGGCGCCGACGTGGCCGGAGCCTCCGGGCTCGCGGGGACCACCATCAAGGTGAGCGGCTGCCCCAACTCGTGCGGCCAGCATCACGTCGCCGACATCGGGTGGCATGGCGCCGCCAAGCACGTCAAAGGCACGACGTTCCCGATGTACCAGCTCCACCTCGGCGGCGGGGTCGATGGCAACGGGGCACGCTTCGGCCGTCAGGTCGTCAAGGTCGTCGCGCGGCGGGTGCCGGACGCGGTGGCCGTGCTGGTCAAGCTGTTCGAGAGCGATCACGCCGAGGGGGAGACCCCGGCCACCTTCTTCCAGCGCGTCGATCCGAAGCGCGTCGTCGCCGCCCTCGGCGACGTCGCGGCCGCCGCGCCGATGCCCGAAGAGCAGTCCGACATCGGCGAGGCGACGGGCTTCCACGTGGCCATCGGCGCCGGGGAGTGTGCTGCGTGAGTGGCCCAGAAACGCAGGGGCCGGCGCCCGATCGCGGGCACACCGCATCGCGCCGCTCCGATCCAGGACGCCTCGACTTCGAACGCGAGAACGCGCGGCTCGAGGCGGCGACCCCCGAAGAGCGCCTCGCCTTCGCGGTCGAGACGTTCGGCGACAAGCTTCTGTTCACGTCGTCGTTCGGCGCGGGCAGCGGCGTGCTGCTCCACATGTGGAGCCGCGTCGCCCCACACCTTCCCGTCGTCATGGTCGACACCGGGTTCCTCTTCGACGAGACGATCGCCTACAAGGACATGCTCGCGAAGGACTTCGGCCTGAAGGTCGAGATCGCGCGCCCCACGCAAAGCCGCGACGACTTCATCTGGGAGCACGGGGCCGACATCCAGAGCCGCGACCCGGACCTTTGCTGCGCGAAGAACAAGGTCGACCCGCTCAAGCCGTGGATCGCGCGCTCGCTCGGCTGGGTGAGCGGCCTGCGGCGCGACCAAAGCCGGACCCGCGAGCACGTGGCGATCCTCCTGCCCACGGAAGACGGGCCGATCAAGGTCCACCCGCTCGCCACGATGACGGCCGACGACGTCCGCACCTACGTCGAGAAGCACGCGATCCCGGAGCACCCGCTGAAGTCCAAGCGCTACCTGTCGATCGGCTGCTGGCCGTGCACCCAGCCGGTGGCCGACGGCGAGGACGAGCGCGCCGGCCGATGGGCGGGCCAGGCGAAGACCGAGTGCGGGCTTCACACGTTCCTGAAGCCGAAAGAGGGCTGAGGCAAAGGCGGGCGTGGCCCTCGGCGCGGTGATCTCGCGGCGCGACCTGCTCGGCGGCGCTTGCGCGGCGGCGCTCGGAGCGGGCTGCCGCGGTCGTCGCGGGGACGTCGTACGCATCGGGTACATGACGAACCTGACGCACGCCCCGGTGATCGTGGGCGTCGCGTCGGGGCGCGTCGANNCGCGCTCGGCGTCCGGCTCGAATCGAGGAGCTTTCGTGCCGGACCACGCGTCGTCGAGGCTCTCGTAGGCGAGGTCATCGACGTCGGGGTCGCGGGACCGGGCGCGATCATCTACACGCACGCCCGCCACGGCGCGGGGTTCTTGCGGGTGCTCTCGGGGTGCGCGTCGGGCGGAGCGTCCTTCGTCGTCGGCCGGGGCTCAGGCATCCGGGGCCCGGACGACTTGCGCGGCAAGACGCTGGCGACGACGCAGCTCGGCACCATGCAAGACATCGCCTTGCGCAAGTACCTTCGTGGACACGGGTACGCTCCGGCCGAGCGCGGCGGCGACGTGACGGTGCACGCGCTCGACCCCGCGACCATCCTGGCCGAAGTTCGCCGCGGCGCGCTCGACGGCGCATGGCTCCCGGAACCGTGGGCGACCCGCATCGTGCAAGACGCGGGAGCCGNNCCGCCTGATCGACGAACGCGACCTGTGGCCCGGCCGCGCTTTCCCGAACGCCATCGTGGCCGCGCGCGGCGACTTCGTGCGCGACGCCGCTCCCCTGGCGGCGCGGGTGGTGCAGGCCCTGGGCGAAGAGATCGACCGGGCGAGCCGCGAGCCGGCGGCGACGAGCGAAGCGGCGCGCGCTGCCCTGGGCGAGCTGCTGGGCAAGTCCCTGCCGCGGACCCTCATCGACGAAGCGTGGCGATGGGTCGACTTCACGCGCGATCCGTTGCCCGTGGCGCTCGAGACGATCGCTCACGACGCCTGGGCGCTCGGTCTCGCGCCGCAGACGACGTGCCGGACGCTCTTCGGGTGAGAACCCGGCCCCCCATTCGTGGTCTCATCGAACGGTGTCGACGCGCGCCATCTCCCCCGCCCTGCCGATCCCCGATCTGACGAGCGCGGACG
>PLIR01000295.1 GCA_003139415.1 Myxococcales bacterium
CCAGGCGCGTCGCGCTGAACCTCGTACCGCCGACGCGGGCGCCCTTGACGATGACGGCCACCCGGCGGGCCACCGGGGGCACCTCGCCGAGCGCGCCGAACATGGTGGCCACGAGCGGGTCGTCCGGCAGGACGGCGTCGAACAGGACCGCGAACGCGACGCGCTGCGCCGCCGTGAAGACGACCCGAAGGAGCTTCTCGCAGAAGGTCGTGAACCTCACGTCCCGCCCTCCGTCGTCGGCGCGCTCCACGGCCCCTGCCGGCGGCGCTGCCTGCCCCGAGGACGCTGGCCGAGGGCGTGCGTCGTCACGCTGAGGCGCTCGCAGCGCGTGCGGTGGTAGCTGGCGCGGGCGGCCAGCTTGGCGCCGTCCTCGGTGAGCAGCCCCGCCTTTGCCGCCTGGTGGTCCAGGTACGCCGCGATCGCGAACTCGCGCGCCAGCCCAGCCGCGTTGACGCGGACGAGCGGCCCGCTGACCGGCAGGTCGGCCAGCACGGCGCGGTAGACGACGGCCGCCTCGTCGGCGATGCGTCGCATGTCGGCGTCGCCCACCTGCTCGACGCCGAGCGCCGCCGCCGCCCCGCCCACGGCCTTGCGGATCGCGGCCTTCCACCCGCGGCCGAGGGCGATCTGGTTTCCGCTCGCAGCAGTGCCGTCCGCGCGTCGGCCCTGCAGCCGTTCGGCGGCGGTTCGCGGCTCGCTCGGCGCGATGTCGGTGCGGCGCGGCGTGGGCGGCCGCACCTTGCCGTGGCTCATCTCCGGCGAGAGGATCGCGGGCAGCGCGTCGTCGTCGGTTCGGGCCATCAGTTGCGCGCCTCCCTCTCGCGCTCGTCGGCCTCGAGCAGCGCGAGCAGGATGCGGCGTGCCCTGGCCCCGGCGGCACTGCGCGCGTGAGGGCATAGGTCTCGCGCAGCGCGGATCTCGCGCACGATGTCGCTCGGGTCGACGTGGGCGCGGATGGCGAGCTCGCGCAGGACCCACTCGGAGACGACCGGCTCGTCGCTCATCGGTCGAACTCGACCTCGCGCGGCGCGGCCGGCGCGCTGGCCAGCGCCCACGCGGCGCTCAGCGTCACGATCCACGCGTGCGAGAGCACCCTCGCGTCGAGCGAGATCGGGAGCGACGGAGTGGTGCGGTGGCCGTCGGACGCGCAGAGCGAATAGAACCGCGTGCCGCCACGCGCGTGCTCGCCGACGATCCCACACCAGCCACGCGGGAGCACGGTGGGCGCCGGGAACGGCTCGACGTGGTCGCTATCGGTCATGAGACTGGCTCCCATCGATCGCCCCTCCTAGGGCAACGTCGGCGGAGGAATCGAGCTCCCGGAGGCGCGCCCGCGCCCTCGTGAGGGCGACCAGGAGCGCGTCGAACTCCTCGGCCGACCGGATGTAGCAATCCTCGTGACGGCGGTAGCCCGCGGCCGGAGATGGCCCGAGCACCGATAGGCGGAGGGCCGGCGGGTGCAGGGTCGTGCGGGCGACCTCGACGCGTAGAGTCCTCCGGCCGAGGGCGAGCTCCGCCATCGTCTCGCACGTCTCCTCCAGGACGGCCTCCACGGCGCGAAATCGGTGAAAAACTCGATCGGTGGGCATGGGATCTCTTTCGAGGGGGGGAACAAAAACCGGTTTTTGTTCGGACCTGGGTGATGCGGGGAAACGCGAATGATTCCGCGAAAACGAGTCGCGGTGACTCGTCCTGGGTGACTCGCAGCGGAGTAAACCGCAGTCGATCCGCGGCGATTGATCCGTTGTGATTCGGCGTGACGTGCCGATGCTCTCCGCGCGCTCATCGCGGCCTCCGTTGAGGCGCGGCGAAGATGTCCTCGATCCTTCGAGCGTCGTCGATCAGCCCGAGACCCACGCAGGTCGCATGCAGGCCGATGCGCACGGCCTCAATGCGCCGCTCGGGCGCGTCGAAGTCGAGGTTCACCCCGTCGGGCACCGTCGTGAACCTAACCGCAGCGATGTGCCTCGCGACGAGATGTTAGATCCATCGCTGCACGGCGGGCGACGGCATGCGTCGCAGCCGCAGCGACTTGGAGACGCGACGACCGGGGAGGGCGCTCATGGCGACGTCCTTCCGGGAATGTCGAGGGACAGGCGTGAGAGGGGGGCCCCGGTGGTCCCTTGGGCGGAAGACGTTCCCGCGGCGGGCGCAGGTGGACGTTCCTTTGAACGGGGACGTTCCGACGTTCCGACGTTCCCCATAGGAATGGGGGGAACGTCAGTTTGGAACGCCTTGCGATTGACGTTCTGGAACGTCTTAGAACGTGTCGGAACGTCGGAACGTAGCTCAGGCATTGCTACCCCCGAGTGCGTCTGCGACACCGAGCTTGCCTGCGACCTCGACCACGAGCGCCGAAGCCCGGAGATCGCGCAGCACCTGCTGTTTCACTTGGCGGTTGCCCCGGACGGCGGCCAGCACCTCCTCGTACCCCAGCGTCTTGCCGCGCAGGGCTTCCAACATGGCGCCCCGAAGGCCATCAGTCGGCGATGGTTTCGTCGGCTGGACCGCGGAGACTACTCGCAGCGGTACCCTGCGCGCAGCCCAGTCCTCGACGTCAGCTGACAGGGTCCCCTCGACGACAGGGCCGTCCTCGATGGCGACGTAGATGTCGGCGCCGGCCCGCCCCATCGACGGCTTCGTGTGCGTGAGGCGCAACACGCCGTTGTGCGAGGAGACGGAGACGACGTTGCCCGCGGCGTCGATGATGCCCGAATGGCCGCGGACCTTCTGCAGCTGGGGGCGATCGTGCTCTCCCTGCTTGCCCTCGTGCACCAGCACGACGATCACTGTCCCCGTGCGGTCGCTGACGCGCGCGAGCCGATCGAGGTAGCGACGCACGCCGCTGTCATTCTCACCTTTACCGTTCGTCGCGGTCGCCGCGGCCAGTGAGTCGACGATCATCAGTGCGACGCCGTCGCAGAGGCGCGCCATCTCGTGCTCGGCACCGTCGTCGGAGAGGTACGTGCGCGGGTAGCACGAGACGCGGAGGCGCTCTGCGAGCCCGGCCAGGTCGACGCCGAGGCCTCGCGTGAGGCGCTGGTAGCGCTCCATCGTCGGCTCGCGCCCCATCTCGTAGTCCAAATGGTGTACGGCCCCGTGCAGGCTCACCTCGACACCGCCCCAACACGTCGGGCGACCAGCCGCCACGGCGATCGTCAGATCCTCCGCAAGCACGGTCTTGCCGATCCCGCCGAACCCGGCGAGGAGGTTCGGCCGTCCGGCCCGAAAGCCGAAGTGCTTCAGCAAATAGCGATGCGGCGGGAGCGGCTTCGCCAGGTCCACCGCCGACATGAACTCGAACGCGTCGGCCCCTGCACCGTCGAACGCTGTGGCGACGTGCTGCGCGATCCCGCGCAGCCGCTCGGGCGGCGGGGCCGGGTCCCTCAGCGCCTCGAGCAGCGACATGATGGGGCCTTTGATGGCGAGCGCGCGCTGGTGGTCCCATTTGAGGGTGCGCACCGCTTCCTCGAGATTGCCCCGCGCAGGTACATCGGGGCTCGCCTGCAGCAGTTTCGCTGCATAGCCAGCGGGGACTCCGGGGTGCCGCTCTAGCAGCACGTGGTCGTAGTCGAGCTCACGTCGCTCGATCTCGAGGATCGCGGCCCAGATGTGTCGATGCGTCTCGACGAGGAAATGATCGGGTCGCACCTCTTTGCAGAGATGCGCACGGTGGTCGGGGTCGAGCATCGCCGCCGCAATCAGCGCCATCTCGTTGGCGGCGTCGCCCGCGTGGAGCTGGATGGGGTCCCTCGTCACGGCCGCACTCACCGCGTCCTCCGAAGGCCCGCTGATTCTGCGACGTCTTCGATCGCGACCTCGGGCTCGCTCGACCTACGGGAGGCCTTCGTCGGTCGACGCCCGCGAGCCCCGAGCCACGCGCGGCAGGTCGCCAGGTCGTAGCGGCGTCCGTCGCCGACGTGCGCGGCGATCGGCAAACCCTCGCGGGTCAGACGGTCCACGGTGCTGCACGAAACGGACAGCGCCTCGGCGAGCTCGCGCTTGGTGAGCAGGGCGCCGTCCGGCTTTTCCGTGGGCAGCTCCGGCGCAGCGGTCAGGCCGCGCAGCGCCTCGACGACGTCCGGCCGCCGTAGTGCGATCACGAGAGCGTCGGCGAGCACGCCAGCGACCGCCTCGGCCAGCGGGGCGCGCTCAGTCATTGGCCCCCCTCGTATCGGGCAATAGGCCCGCCGCGGAGAGCGCGGCGCGCGCCCTCGCCCCGGCGTCGCCGCGGGCGTGCGGTCCCCGGCCTAGCGCGGCGAAGAACTCGCGCTCGACGGTGCGCGGGTCGACGGCGGCGGCGACGGCGATCTTGCGTAGGACGGCGGCGGGGAGTCGTGTATCGGCCACGACCGCATCGTGCCCACGCAGCCCTCCGCCTGCCGTAACGCCAGGATGTTACGTTTGGCGCAGGCGCCTTCGCGCCATGCGGATCGCGGCTGTCGACTCCACCCCGATCCCCAGCTTCCCGAGCAGTGCGAGTAGGGTCGGCTCCGAGTCCTTCCCCCGCCGGCTCGCCGCGGCGATCGCAGCCGCGAGCTCGACGCGCGCGAAGTGGAGCTTCTCGTAGAGGTGCCCCGCTCCCTTGAGGCTCTCCGTCATGCGCTCCGCGATCGCGTCGGCCGACCAGTACCCGGGCGCCATCTCCGCGAGCGACGAGACGACCTTGGTGCCGCGCTGGCCGGCCGCGAAGACGCGACGCCACATCTTCACCTGGTCGACCAGGAACACGCGGTTCAGCGCGTCGTCGTCGACGTCCCGCGGGAGCCGCGCGGCGACGCGCGCCACCATGCGCCGCAGGTGCTTGTTCTCGGGGTTGCTCTCCGCGGCGTCGAGGATCTGTCGGAGCCCCGCGATCTGCCCCTTCAGGGTCCCGCTCATCGTCGTCATCGTACCGCCCCCTCCGCTTGGTAACCCCCGGCCGAACGGGTCAGCCAGGTCCGGGCCATCGCGCGAAAGCCGCGCTCGGCCAGCGTCGGCCGTCGGCCCCTGTTGCCGAATGCCGCCGACGAGTCACCAGCCAGTGACTGAGCACGGCGAGTCACCGCGGAGCCATTGAGGAATTCGTCGGACGCCTGCTCCACCGTGATTGGCGATCCGCTTGACACTGCGCCAAGTTGCTGACTTGCCTGGCTTTTTCCCAAGCCGAAGGTCGCGGGTTCGAGACCCGTGTCCCGCTCCTCTGCTCGTTGGACACGCCAACTCGCCTGGACACGGGGCTCTGTCTTTCCTGTACTCCGTCCAGCACGGCTGGACTCCGTACAGGAAAGAGCGAGACCCGTGTCCCGCTCCTCT
>PLIR01000561.1 GCA_003139415.1 Myxococcales bacterium
GGCCATGGATGAAACGCTGCGCGAATCCGAACTGCGACAAGTACGTTCGCACCGCCTACGCAGGCCTTCCCATCGCGTGCCCCTCATCGCACTCCACCCAGTACGTCCCGAGCCCGTTGAAGCAGCGAACGCGAGCGGGCTGGCCGCACTTGCAGTTCATCGAGGGGAACATCTTGGCCGCCCTCGCGGCGGGAATGTCGTGGTTCTTGGCCGCGACGACGGGGTGACCGCACACCTTGCAGGGTGGGGGATGGCTCATGTCGCGTTCCGTTCACGCACCGGGCAACTGACGAGCTTGGACGCGAACCTCCGCGCGACCACCTCCGCATTCGTCGCAGACCGTTTTGCGCTCGATGTGCAGAGCAAGGTCGCCGCGTTCGGTCACGGCAAGGCTGCCGGCGCGAATCGGTAGCAGGCGCTCACGCCAGTCCGCGATATCCGCTCCGCAGTCGAGGCAGATGGCGGCGGCTTCGACCGGGTCGTCCGCTTCCAGTTGCCGAGAAGCCGCACGATGGAGGGGCGACTCGCGTGCAGTCATCGGCCTGCTCGTACCACCAAGGCCTTGCGGGTGTCGACGGACGGCGGGCCGCGGGTGGCTTGCCCACGCAGCCGGGCGACCGCCGCGCTGCTCGGCGCAGGTGGGGGTGCGTCCGTGTCGCGTGCGGCGACGACAGCGACGGCCGGCTTTGCATCCTCGGCATGCTCCGTCGAGCGTCGGCCGACAGCCCCGACGGCCCTGAAATGGCAATACCGGTCATACTGGTCGGCATCACATCACCAGCCCACCCGGCGGCGATGGAGTGTCTCTCCACTTTCTTCTTGCCGGCCCGATCTCTGCACGTACATTGACGTCAGCCATGCCTAGTTTGAATTCGCAGCTCGAAACCCTCGCCCACTCGTTCGTCAACGATGTCATCTCGGCCATCCGGGGCTCTTCGCTCCAAGAGCTGCTGGTGCCGGGCGTCGGTAAGCCCGCGGCGCGCACCTCGCGGCTCGCGACCGCTGGTGGCGACGGCGGGATGCCGGACCCCATCTCCGTACCCGTGAAGAAGGGCAAAGCGGGACGCTTGAAGCGGCGTTCCGCCGAAGAGATAACGGCGCTCCTCGGCAAGATCGTTCTCTTGGTCAAGACTCACAAGGACGGCATGCGCGCGGAAGAGATTCGCGCGAAGTTGGGCCTCGAGTCGAAAGAGATGCCGCGGATCCTGAAAGAGGGCCTCGCGAAGAAGAAGCTCTCCACCAAGGGCCAGAAGAGAGCTACGACCTACTTCGCCAAGTAGCCATTTGCGGCGCCTTACGCGTAGGCCGGCGTCGTCGTGAGCCTCCCGTCCTCGACCGGACCGCCCACGGTGAAGTGGTACAAACTCTGCCACTCGCGCGAATCGATGCCGAACACCTCGTGAACGGCGTCATCGAAGTAGCAGCCGATGCCCGTCGCGCGAATACCCGCTTCCTCGGCCTCGAGATACAGCATCTGGCCCACCATGCCGGCCTCCCAGAACAGGTTCCGGTAGAACGCCGCGCCGTACGTCGTCAGGCTGTCCAGGTAGTCTGCGATCATGCCCAGGCTGAACGCGCCGTCGCCGGCGATGTCCTGCCCGCACGAAACGTTGGTCGCGAGCGTCCGACAATCACCTTCCTGGAGCAAGTATAGCGGGAGCCCCGGCGGACACGAAGGCACGCGCTGCCAGCGAAAGGCGGGGCGCATCTCTTTCTTGAGCGCCGCGAGCTTGTGCGGATCGCGCACGAGCGCGTAGAGGCCCGGAGGGACGCCTTCGACCCGGTGGACGAACAGGCCCAGATGAATGCGCGGCCGCCACGCGATTGCGTCCCAGGGCACCGAGCCTCCGTCGGCCGCGGGCATCAACCGAGCGAGCATGCGGAAGAATGTCTCCTTCGGGATGGCCGTCTCGCCGTCCATCGCCACCGCGCTCCGGCGGCCAAGGATGGCCTTCTCCGCGGTGAGCAGACCCTGGCGGACCGGCGTTGCGAAGATCTCGTCCTGCATGGGAAACCCGGCGAAGCCTTCCGTGATCGGCGCCCTTTCGGATCGTCGCGTCGCCTGCGAAACCTCGTCGATCACGGGCCACTCTACACCGTGCTCGGGGCTCAACGTGTTGGCCCTCCCGAACCATCGTGCGCTGACGCTGGCGGCCGTCACCCTCTCGAGCAACCGGGACGGTGGGGGCGCACGGCCCGCGGTGACCCATGCGAGGAGCTCAGGCTCCTCGCGCTCCGCCGCCCCGTAATCGTCCGCACGCCTAAGGCCCAGGAGATCCGCGATGGCGCCGTCGCCGTTCTCGTTGACGAGCACCAAGCCCCAGCCGAGAGCCGCCGCCGCGATGCGCAGGGTGGCAAGCGCATGCCCGGCGTCGTGCTGGCAGTATCGGAACGCGCGCTCACCGTACTTCCAGGCTTCGCGCCAGTGGACCGACGAGAGCCCCACGAAGAAGCCGCCGTCGGGGGCCGGCGCGGACAGCTCACCCCACGCCTTCGCGTCAAGGACCGCCCGCCGCTCGAGAGCGTGCTCCTGGGGTGCGTAGTGGTACACGGCGGGCGCATCGCCGATCTGCTCGACCGCCGGGAGCACCGCGTACCCCTCCGTCGGATGGAGATTCCCGCTCGACGGATTCGCGCGGAGCGACCACGTCGTCTCACGGAAGCGCTTCCACGCCGTCAGAGAGAGCGCGTAGCGGAAGAAGAGTGAGAGGGACTCCGCGGAGAGCGGCTCGGACGGCACCTCGCCGCGGGCATAGAGCTGCCAGTACGGAAGCGGCCGCCCCGGTGCCGGCATCGGGAGGGGCACGAGATCCGCTCCCGCGTACCGCCGGAATGGATTGGGCTGCGTGGCCCAATCCAAGTGGCCCGCGGAGGCGGCGTAGCGGTGGTAATGGTGCTTCGTGCGCTCGTGGTAGGCGACGATGACCTCCTCGGGCGAGGGGTCGCCGTCGGAGGGGCGCCGCGGAGGAGCGGACTTGAAACCAGCCGTCACCGGGCGGTGTCGGATCTCGGGGTCTTGTCCTCGACGGCCTTCGCAGTCGCGGGTGGAACGTACGTCGCGAAGTCGCCAATGGAGCGCTTGGCGGGGCAGGCCTTGACGATGGGGCAACCCGTACAGTGAACGGCCAGGGCGATGGGGCAGAGGGTCATGGTGTTACCTCGCGGACGACGATACACCCCCAATGGGTTCCAGCTGCATGCGATGGACGCCAAGCACCTAGCGATCTGGACCTTACGCGGAGGCGCGTGGCCCGACGCCACTGGCCGAGTCCGGGGCCACCGGCGCTTCACTTCTCACGTCTCCTCCCCGCAGTACGCCTCGCAGTACGCCTCGATTCGATACCCATCGGGGTCGACCACGAACGCCGCGAAGTAGCTCGGCGCATAGTCAACGCGAACCCCAGGTTTCCCGTTGTCGCGACCTCCGTTCGCCAGAGCTGCCGCGTGGAATGCTTCGACCGCACTCCGTGTGGGCGCGAGGAAGCAGAAGTGAGCCCGGACTTCGGATTTTCTGCGACGGGGTTTTCGCTCGCTCGCGCGGCATCCTCGGCAAGCAGTCGCTCAGCGCCACCGACTTCTATTCCAAGACCGCTCTACGGGAGCACCTCCGTGCCTACATGCGTGCGTGGAACCGGAACCCCACGCC
>PLIR01000249.1 GCA_003139415.1 Myxococcales bacterium
GGACCGCTCGGCCCTCGCAAGCCTTCAAGCACCGTGCTGTCCCCGGGGGCGGCCTCGACCCGCCGCGCGATCGTTCGCCCTTTGCGGACCGCGTGTCAAGTAGCAATCGCGTCCCGGAAAATTCCTCCGGGAGATCCCGGTCTTACGGCTGGCGTTTCGACCCCCGGCGGCCTTGCAGGGCCCAACCGACGCACTCAACGTGCCGGCCCCCTATGAGGTGTTCTTTGGGGCACCTAGGTCAAGGTTGCCTTTTCCGCTAGAAGCCTCACTATTGCTTCAGCCCATCGCGACGACCGGAGCAATCCGGTAGGGCCACCCGCCACCACCACAAGTGGGCGCGGTGTCACGAGGTCGACCGGGTACACCGGCAACTTCCTCGGGGCTGCGGGTGATGTCGCCGGAAGCCCCGGGAGCGAAGCCGCCTCCGGGGCTTTTATTTTACGGCCAACGCGCAGCCCTGCCCGAGCGGTGCGCCTGTGCAAACGCTTGGGCACTCACCGGATAAGCCGAGCGGACGAACCACACCGATCCGCCTCCCGGCCCGATGACCACGCCCAGCCGTTGTGCATTCTGGTCCGCCGGGCCGAACACCAAGCGTCCACCGGGAATCTTGGCCTCATGCACGACAGTCGCTCGTCCGAGGGCGCCCATGATGGCGTCCAGGAGCCGTGCGCGGGTGCGCGAAAAGCACCTGACCTCGCCGCTGCGCCCGCTGCGTTGGATCACGTCGCAACCGGGGCACGGCGTCCGCTCGTCCGTGAAATGGTGGATCTCTTCCGCGTTGAATCGAACAGTGATCGCGACGCCTTTGACCTCGACTTCGTGGTCTCCGACCAACTTGTGCGCGTAGTACGAGAGCGCGTCTTCCCGCGTCTCAATGAACCGGGATTCGATCGGGCAGCTCGCGAACGACTCAAGGTCCAGACGCACACCGCGAAGCCTACAAGCGCCCGTGGTCTCGTCGGCGTCAATGCATGGCGGCCGGGCGGGCCCGGGCCGAGTGCCCGCCGGGCGTGCCCCGCCATTGCCCTGACCTGGGGAGATCCGGGAGGAATGCAGCAGACAGGCGAGGCGTGCGACACCGAACGAGAGAACAAGGATATCGAAGGGTTGGACGGAATCAGTAGCGACGTCGCCTAGTTACAGGTTTGGCCGTTGGGGGGTTCGATTCCCCTCAGCTCCACTCGGACGTGCCGTTCGTTTGGCCTCGCCGGGCTCGTACGGCTCGGAGGCAGGGCGACGTCACGGGCGTCGCTCGCCGACGCGTGCGAGCAGCTCTTGAAAGGCGGCGTTGGCCGGCGCGACCTGCACCGCGCGCCGGGCGACGGTCGCAGCCTCTTCGAGGCGTCCCGCCTGCTCGAGCGCGAGGGCCAGGTTGTAGAGATTTGCGCCGCTCGGCGCGAGGCGCAGCGCGTTCTGAGCGGGCGCGATCGCCTGCGCACCTTTGCCGACTCGCACGAGGCAGGCGGTCAGACTCTGAGACGCTCGCGCCATGTCCGGGGCGTTCTCCGCGGCTTTCTCGAAGTAGCCGAGCGCCGCCGCGCAGCCCCCTCGCCGCTCGAGAGCACTTCCGAGAAAATAAAGGGTCTGCGGATCGTCCGGGTTCTCCACGAAGTCCGCCCCGAATAGGTCGATGTCCGATGTCCACAGCGAAGCCATCCCCGACGACATAGGGGCCTCGATGAGGATGGGCACGAACACGGCCACGCTCACGACGCTCCGGAGCGCCGGTCTCGCCCGCGCCCGGAGGTCGTCGACGAGCGCGCCGAGAGCGAACAGCAAGCCAAGCAGCGGGAAGTAGCCGTAGCGGTTCCCCAGCACCCCGAGAGTCGGCAGCGAGACGACGTGGGGCGACAGCGAGATGGCGAACCAGGCCAGGCCGAAGGCGACGCGGGCGCCGGTCTGCGATCCCTTGGCAGCACGCCACAGGCTCCCGAGCCCGGCGGCGGCGATGGCGAGCGTCACGGCGACCGCGCCCGGAAGGCCCCAACCCTGGTACGACCGCGTCGTCGGCCCCGCCGTGAGGGAAAGCGCGTACCCGCCGTAGACGCCGGCGATCGTCCCGTAGGCTCTCAACTGCTCGGCGATGGGCACTCCGGGGAGGCCGCCGACGGTAGGGATGTGGAGCCGCGCGCGAATCGCCATCACGACGCCCACGCCGGCGAAGCCCGCCGCCGCCCCGATGCTCGCGCGCGCCAGCGGCAGCCGCGCGACGAGGATCGCGTATGCAAAGTAGAGCGCAGGGAGCACGACGTAAGGCTCCTTCGACGCGAACGCCCCGCCGGCCGTGATCGCCATTGCCAGGGCTGCGAGGGGCCACCTGGGCTCCCCGAGCCTCGCGGACGCGTGCATCCCGGCGAGACCCAGCAGCACCGCCACCGTGTCGTGCCTTCCCGTGAGCCACATCGCCGGCTCCACGGAGAGCGGGTGCACCGCGAAGACGAGGGACATCGCCGACGCGATCGCCGGCTCGATCGAGGCCCGCGTGAGCAGCCGATAGAAGAGCCACGCGTTCGCCACGTGCACGGCCACGTTGAGCAGACGGAGCGGAATCATCGACAAGCCCGTCATCTGCACCTGCATCCACAGGGAGATCATCGGCACGGGGTGATAGAGCCGCGTCGGCTCGCCTCCGACGCCCTCCCATACGTCCGTGACCAGAAGGCCGCGCCATCCCGAGGGCGACTGCATCAACGCGCTGTTCTCGATGAGGTAGTGATCGTCCCAGACGAACTCCCCGCCGAGGTGCCGGCCGAAGACGATCGCGGTCAGCGCCAGGAGAGCGAACGCAGTGACCTTCGCCGCCGAGAGACGGAAGGGCGCGTTCATGCGCCGACGGGTTGCGGATCGGGCGGCGGCGCGCTCGCCACGGCGTCCGCCATCACCAGAAAGGCCCCGAGGAGCCTGTGATAGGAGAACGGAAATGCGTCGAACGTCGGCACGAAGAAGATGAGGAGTGTCCCCACGCACGACTTCATCCCACGGCCGCTTTCGATCGCCGCGTTCGTGACGAGGACGCACGGCAGCGCCGCCCACACCCAGTGGTGCTCCCACAGGAGCGGCGACACCAGGCACATTGCGAAGAGGACCGCGGGGAAGTGGCGCTCAATCGCGCTCTTCGGCTCGCGCTCCCGGACCTCCCAGGGCCACGGCCGCCTCGAGCGTGCCCCGAGCGCCAGCAGGACGCCGCCCGCGAAGAGAGCGCCCCCCACGCGCGCCACCGCGTCAGACTTGACTCCCATCACCCGGACAGAGGCTGAGAGAAAGCTCGCGAACGAGTTGTCGCGATGGTAACCGAACGTCTGTACGCGAGGTGCGGCCCGGAGAAACTCGACCCACGGCCGCGCGCCGATCGACGCGACCGACAGGGCCACGATGGCCGCGCAGCATCCGATCGCCATCACGCCGGCGCGCCACCTGCGCTGGGCGAGAAGGAGCGGGAAAAAGAGCACGGGCGACGTCTTCAAGATCGCGGCAAAAGACAGCAACCCCACCCCGCGTCCTTCGCGCGTCCCGGAGAGGAGCAGCCAGGCGAGAAGGCAGTCGGCGACGATGCCGTTCGGTTGCGAATACTGGATCGTGCGCAACGCTGGCGTGCTCAGGGTTCCGAGGAGGACCGCCGCCGCCGCCGCGGTCGACCACGGGACGCCATATACCTCGTGCAACACGCGCAGCAAAAGGGGGACGAAGGCGCACGCCGCCCAGTAAACGACGGCGATCCACAGGAGATAAGCAGGCGCCTCGGCGAGACCCCGATCGGGAATGCGCTGGAGGAGCGAAAACAGATTCGCCAGGAGTGGACTGTATATGTAGCGAGTCCCTAGGATGGTCGGCGCCCCGTGTGCCCACGCATAGAGATCTCCGCCGGTGGCAACGGCCTTACCGGCGGCGGCGTAGCACTCGTAATCCCACGTCGCGCCCTCGAACTGTGGAATGATGGCGACGAGCCCGAGTCCCGCGAGGATCGTCACCAGTTGATTCGGACCGAGCTCGTTACGTATCAGGCGGCGAATTCCCTCGAACAGCAGCGTGAGCGCGACGGACGCCGCCCACAGCTCGCGCTCGGGATGAACGCTGTTCGTGAAGAGCTCGGGCAGAAGGACGCTCGCCCCTACCGCGCCAAGCGCGCACGCCGACGATATCGAGATGGTGCGGACGAAGAACCCGGGGACGTCGGCCGAGTCATGCCGCGCCCACGCGGCGCGACATAACTCCCCGATCGGATACGCGATCCCCATCGCGGCAGCATAAGCGCTCGAGCTCGCGGCCGCGCCGGTTCCGCAGGCCTGGCTCGAACGTGACGGTCGCGTTGGCAGCTCGAGCGATGTCCTCACGGGGTGCCGGCGGTGCCGCGGCGGCAAACCTCGTCGCATCCCTCGCCAGGTGGCGTATCGCTCAGCGACCCGCATATCCCACCTAAACCAACTCGCGCGCCATTGTGCCGACGACACCCATATTGCCGTGACGGCGTAAATACACCACTCTGGTGGAGTGAAGCTTTCTCCGACCTTTGCGACTGTGTGGACGGTGCTGGCGCTCGCCATCGCCGCGGGTGCGGCGTTCGCGGGCTGCGGGAGCTCCCCTGGCGAGACGGGCGCGCTCCAGGATGGCGGCGTGGGCCCCAGCGATGCAACGTCCAGAGCCGACACTGGCTTTGTCTTCGGCGGTAGCGGTTCCGGAGGTGGATCGGGGGACGCGTCGCAAGGGTTGCTGACGCTCGCGCCGCTCATGACCACCGTGACCGTGGTCGTCGGCCAGCCGGTACCGACGGTGCAGTTCACGGCGTACGTGGGCGGCGTGCAGATGGGTGCCGCGTGGGGGATCGACCGCGGAGAGCTCGGCACCATCAACTCGTCGGGTCTCTTCACGCCGTCGGGCACGATCGGGGGCGTCGGCAACATCACGGTTGCGTACGGGTCGCAGACGGCGACAACCACGATCTCCGTCGTCATCCAGGCGACCGATCAGGGTGACCCGGATTACTCCGCCAGCGGCTACGACGCGGGCACGGGCGGCTATGGAGGCGTCGGCGGCAATGGCCCCGGCCCCCAGCCCACGGCGGCGCAGGTCACGGCGTTGAACGGCACGCCGGTCGCGGACCCGACGGTCTCCATTCTCTATCCGTATACGGGGACGGTGTGGCCCGAGGGGCTGCTCGCTCCGCTGCTGCAGTGGCAGCAGGGCGCCAACAATTTCGATTCCGTCTACATCGATCTCAAAGAGAAGAATTACGAGTTCAAAGGGTACTTTGCCGCGAACGTGATGCCGTTCGTCAACCTGCCCATCCCGCAGGCGGCCTGGGACGCTCTGACGTTCTCGAACGACGGGGGCGGGGATCCCGTGACCATGACCGTCGTCTTCGCCGCCGGGGGGACGGCCATCGGTCCGTACACCGAAACATGGACGGTCGCGCAGGCGACCCTCCAGGGGACCATCTATTACAACTCGTATGGCACGGCGCTCGTCAAGAACTCCGACAGCACCGACCATTACGGGAACCAGTACGGCGCCGGAACGCTGGCGATCGCACCGGGCGCGACGTCCCCCGCGCTCGTCGCCGGCGTGACGAGCCTTCCCACCAACCCGTCTCCTCAGGACGCCGGGCCGAACAAGCCGGCCAACGGGACGGGGTGCCGCGTATGTCACACCGTTTCGGCGGACGGAAAATCGCTGGTGACGCAGGCGTCGAACTCCAGCGCGTCGGACTACACCGACACCGTGTACATCGACCTGGCGAACGACACGACCATGGGCGCGGGCACTTCGCTCGGCACCAAGAACCTCGCCTTCCCGGCCTACTACAAGGACGGGACGCTGCTCCTCTCGTCGTCGGGCAAGATGATCAACGGCGACAGCTCGAGCAAGCTGTACTCGGTGCCGAGCGGCACGGCGGTGGCAGGGGCGCAGGGCCTCCCGGCGACGTTCCAGGGCAACGTGCCGGCGTTCTCGCCCGACGGCGCCCACGTGTCATTCAACTTCTGGGGAGGCTCGCTGACTGCGGGTGCGGGCGCGACGGATGCGGGCGCGACGGACGCCGGTGCGATCGACGCGGGCGCGCCGGACGCGGCGGGCGCCACGCTGAACAGCGACCAGGTGTCGCTCGGGATTCTCGACTTCGACGGGACGAGCACGTTCTCGAACCCGCGCGTTCTGTACACGCCGGCCGGCGGCGATCCCGTCGTCTACTCCTCGTTTCTGCCGAACAGCGCCGGCATCGTCTTCGAGATCGAGCTCTCGAACCCGGCGGGCAGCTGGGGCTATACGTGGAACGGCAACACGAGCCAATTGTGGTGGGTCGACGTGGCGAGCGGCATGGCTCACGGGCTCGATCAGCTCAACGGATACAACGCGGCGGGCAACGTGTATCTTCCAGGCAACGACTCCAACGCCGACGCCGGAGGGACCGTGACGCACCCGGCTGCCCAGGAGGTCATGCTCAACTACGAGCCCACCGTGAACCCGATCGCGTCGGGCGGATATGCCTGGGTCGTGTTCACGAGCCGGCGAATGTACGGAAACGTCGCGCAGCTCGATCCGTGGACCAGCGACCCACGCAACTATCCATGGCTCGACGAGGTCACGGACAAGAAGCTGTGGGTGGCGGCCGTCGATCTGAACGCCCAACCCGGTACCGACCCGAGCCACCCGGCCTTCTATCTACCGGCCCAGGAGCTCCACGCCGGCAATGCGCGCGGATACTGGAGCGTCGAGGCCTGTCACCCCGACGGCCAATCGTGCATGACGGGCACGCAGTGCTGCGGCGGATACTGTCAGCCGGGATCCGACGGAGGACTCATCTGCACATCCGAAATGCCGTCTTGCGCCGGCGAGCTCGAGAAGTGCACGCAGACCTCCGACTGTTGCGGGGCAGCGCAGGGCGTATCGTGCATCGGCGGCGTGTGCACCCTGTCGCAGCCGCCTCCTCAATAGGGGCCTCCCGGTTGCGGGCGAGTCCCGTGGTAGGTTGAGTGTGGTGCGCATCCTGTCGGGCGTGCTCTTGCTCGGCGTCGTGGCATGCGGCGCGTCCGACCGCCCTCCAGTGCTGGATTCGGACGATCCCGCCACGTCCGATGATGCGGCGGGGGCGTTCGTCGAGCCGTTCATCTCACCGGACGACGACCCCACCACTTGCGAAGAAGCTGCGCAGTGGCAGTCGTATGTCGGATGCGACTTCTGGCCGACCGTAGTCGCCAACGACGTGTGGTCGATCTTCGATTATGCCGTCGTCGTTGCGAATGCAGGCAGCGCGCCCGCCTCCGTGACTATCGAGGGACCGGGGGGAACGAACCAATCGAAAACGGTGCCTCCCAACGACCTTGGCACCTTCTACTTGCCCTGGGTGCCGGCGCTCAAGGGAGCCGACTCCGACGCCTGCGGGTCGTCGGTGCCGCTCTCCGCCTCGGTCCTCGCGTCGGGATCGGCATATCACCTCGTGAGCTCCGTCCCGGTCACCGTCTACCAGTTCAACGCCATCGAGTACGTGGGTCGCGGTGGTCCGGCGGGCAAAGACTGGTCGAGCTGCCCTGGAAACCAGATGTGCACCGACATGAGCAGCCCCAACTACGGTTCCGCGATCGGCTGCTTCTCGTTTACGAACGATTCGTCGCTGCTCTTCCCAAGCACGGCGCTCACCGGAAATTATCGAGTCACCGCCTATCCGGGCCAGAGCGTGACCTCTGCCGGGCAAACGGTGCCCGTCACGTCGAGCTACGTCGCCATCACGGCCATCACATCGCCCACCCATGTCCAAGTCCTCGTCGCAGCGACTGGCGACATCGTCGCCGGCACCGGAATCCAGGCGACTGGCGGAGGCGAGGAGCTGGATCTCACCCTCGACGCGGGTGACGTCGCGGAGCTCGTCAGCGATCTCGGGGCCCAGTTCGATCTGAGCGGATCGGTCATCAGCGCGGACCAGCCAATCCAGGTGATCTCTGGGGCCGCGTGCGACGACATCCCGGTCCAGGCACCCGCGTGCGACCACCTCGAGCAATCGGTGTTTCCAGGAGAGACGCTCGGCGAGCAATACTTCGTGCCGATGCCCAGCGGGCCGCTGGGACGGCCCGTCGGGCACGAGGTACGCATCTACGGCAACGTCGACGGGACGCAGCTGACGTACGCCCCGGCGATGCCGTCCGGCTGTGCCGCGACGATCGGCGCCGGCCAGGTCGTCGACTGCGGCGTCGTCGAAACCGACTTCGAGGTGACAGGAACGAATGAGTTTGCCGTGGGAACGTTCATGCTCGGCGGGTCGATCGTCGATCCCACCGGCGGCGAAGGGGATCCGTCGGAGAGCATGATGGCGTCGGTCGAGCAGTACCGGACCAAGTACGTGTTCTTGGCGCCGTCCGATTACGACATGAACCTCATCGACGTCGTCGCGCCGTCGGGAACGACGATGGCGTTCGACGGCAAGGCCGTCGATTGGGGCGAGGAGACGCCGATCGCCGACGGGTACGACGTCTGGCGCCTGGACCTCGCCGGGTACAGCGGCAACGCACACACGCTCGAGGCCTCGACGGGCGTGGGCGTGCAGGTCCTCGGTTACGGGTTGTTCACGAGCTATCAGTACCCCGCGGGGCTCAATCTGAAGCGAATTGCGGGTCCGCCGCCGCTGAAGTGAGGCGAGCGGGCGTGTGCGGCGTCCGCCTCACCATCCGCGAGGCCGAGAACTCGCGCGCTACCTCCGGTGAAGTCTTCCGCGGCCGCGCCCGCGCTTGCGTTCGCGTGTGCGCCCGCGCCCGCGTGTGCGCCCCCGCTCGCGTCCGCGCCCGCCTCCGCGCCCACGGCGACACTACCCGCCCTTCCGCCTGCGCTGGTACCCTCGCCCCCCATGGCATCGCTGAAAGACCAGATCGTGCTCGTCACGGGGTGCTCGTCGGGGATCGGGCGCGCCGTCGTCCGCGAGCTCAAAGCGCGAGGGCACCGGCCAATCGCGACGGCCCGCCGGCCGGAGAGTCTCGCGGATCTGACCGCCGAAGGCATCGAGGCCGTCGCGCTCGACGTGAACGACCCCTCGTCGATCACGAAGGCCGTGGCCGCCGTCCTCGGGCGGGCGGGGCGCATCGACGCCGTCGTCAACAACGCCGGCATCAACCTCTTCGGGCCGGTGGCCGAGCTCACGCTCGACGAGATCCGCGGCATCTTCGAGACGAACGTCATGGGCCTCGTAGCGGTGACGCAGGCTGTCTTCCCGCACATGGCCGAGCGTCGCGCCGGGCGCTTCGTCAATATCGGCAGCGTCGTCGGCTTGCTGCCAACGCCGTTCGCGGCGGCCTACTGCGCGTCGAAGGCGGCCGTGCACGTGTTTTCGGAAGCCTTTCGCATGGAGGCCAAGCCGTTCGGCGTCGACGTGGTGATCGTGCAGCCCGGCGGGGTCAAATCGCACATCGCCGACAACAGTTCGCGCGGGCTCGAGCGCTTCGCGTCGGAGTCGTCGCGCTATGTGCGCGTGTACCCCGGCATCCGCAAGCGCGCCAACGCCTCGCAAAAGGGGGCCATGCCGACGGAAGACTTCGCGCGCGAGATGGTGAAGCGAGCGCTCGCCGCGAAGGCGCCTCGCGTCATCCGGCTCGGCGCGGGAAGCGAGTCGCTGCCGAAGCTCGCCAGCATGCCGGGCGGCATGCGCGACAGGTTGCTCTCCGGGACATACGGCCTCGACGTGCGGTTGCCGTAATCGATCGCGCGTTCGGGGGCGGGCTCACTCGGCCGTCGCGTCCGCGCTCGCCGTCGCGCCGTTGGTGTTGCCGAAGGTCGAAGAGGCCTCGAGGCACTGCACGCTCACCTGTGCCCCTTCAGCTGCGCCAGCAGGAGCTCGCGAAGGACGACGCCGGTGGGCAAGTGACGCCCGAAAGGATCGGCAAGGAGACGGAGCACCCCACGTCCGACGACGGTCCGTTGCAGGGGTCCTGGCCCTGGTCGATCCACAGCGAAAACTTGGGGCGATCAGCGAAGGCGCTCGATCGCCGCGGCTGCTCGATTGCGAAGCCCGGCCGTGGCCCCGTTCGTCGCAAGGTCCTCGAGCTCGATGCGGGCGTCCGCGACGCGGCCCTGCGCCGCCCACACCTGCGCGCGAGCCAGGCGCGCAGCGTCGCGCGTGTGCGCGTCGCCCGCCTGCGCGAGCTCCGCGAACGCGGCTTCGGCGCGGGTGTAGTCGTCGGCCCGCATGGCGTCGGCAGCCGCCGCCCATGCTCGCGCGGTCTCGGACGCATCGGAGGCCGCTTTCTTGTCGGCAGGTGTCGGCCGCGGCTCGGTTGGTGTGACCGGCTTTTGCGCGAGCGTCTCGGGCCCGTGCGCATGGCTCCGCGTGCGCGTCGTCTCTTCGGGGTGCGCCGTCGCAGCGACGTTCGCGGGTTCCTCCGCCGTTCTCGGCTCGTCGACTACGACGGGTGCCTCCGGCTCGGCCGCCGGGGGTGCGACGAACCCTCGCCCTTCCGCTGTCGCGCCGTGCGCCACCACGCGGGATGGCCCCGAACGGAAATACGTCATCCCGACTCGGACCGCGGCGCTGGCCACGGCGGCGACGAGCAGCACCGCCAGCGCGAGGCCGGCCGGCGCCATCTTTGGCCTTCGACGGGTCCGCGCCGCGAAGAACCTCGCGCCGGCTCGCTGCAGCTCGGCGCGGTCGGCTTCGAGAGTGGTCCATGCCTCGGCGACTCGCCGGGCCTGCTCGACGGCGCCGCGGCAGTGCTCGCAGAGGTCGATGTGGGCCATGAGTTCGTCGGAAAGCGCCCCTCCGCGACGGGCCCCGTCGAGAACCTGTTCCGCCAAGCGCGGGCCGACGCACGGCGCCACCGGATGCATCGCCCTCATGACCGCGCCTTTCCACGACAAGCCTCGACCCCAAAGTACGGATCCTGCGCCAGGAGCTCTGCGAGCGCGCGCCGGCCATCGCGCAGGCGCGATCGGACGGCCCTTGGCAGGGCCTCGACGATCTCCGCGACTTCATCCACCGAGAAGCCTTCGAGATCGTGCAAGACGACCACGGTGCGGCGCTTGGGGGAGAGCTGCGCCAACGCGGCCCGCAGGCGGCGCGCCCGCTCGTCCGCGACCAAGCGCTCGTCGGTCGACGCTCTCCGCTCTGCGGCGCTCTCGGGCAAGTGACCGTCTTCGGTCAGGGTGAAGCGCCGTAGCCACCGGCGGTACCAGCGGTCGTGCTTGCGTATGGTCAGGTAGCAGATGCGGAACGTCCAGGTCGAAAGCGCGGATCGGCCCGCGAAGCGCGGCAGGCTCCGGATGGCCTGTTCGGCGGCCGCCTGGGCGAGCTCGTCGACGTCGCGGCGACCCGCAAGCTTGCGAACTTGCTGGTAGACCAGCCTGAAGATCTCCTCGGCCGTGGCCGCCGGAAGAGGCGCCGATGCCGCAGGCAGGTTCGGGTCGGAGTCCGGAATGGCGGGCGGCGGGGCGGCGACGAATCCGGCGACCACACCGACGCTCGTCTGGAGGCGCTCCACCATCTCTTACCCCCCATTGGTTCCCGAAGGCCGAGACCGTGAGCTTTGCACGCCTGCGGTGACAATACCTTCCCACCTTTTTTCTCTGGCAGGCCGCTCTGGCGCCGAGGTGTTCCGCCTGCCGACGCTGACGGCCGGCCTCTCCCTCGAGGCCGTTGCCGACATCGCGGAGTGAGAGGTTTGCGACCGGCAGCGTTGTCCGGGTATCGTAAAGGTCCATGTCCAGGCGTCGACCGTCGATCGTGGGAGCCGCCGCGTGGATCATGGCGGTGCTCGCAGCCGCGAGCTGCAGCAGCTCGAAGGCGACTGGGAACGGGGCCGACGGTGGCTCTTACCAGCTTCCGGTCGCCGACCCGGGGTCCAGCAGCGGCGGCGGAGAAGCGACCGGCGACGACTCCGCCGCGCCCTTGCCGACCAATGTGGATGCTGGAAGCTGTCTTGGGGCGTCGGCGCTCGCCGCGCTCGGCAAGAGCCGCATGCTCATCGGCGGCAACATGCAAACGACGACCGCCGCCATGGCTCCGTTCGACCTTTTCTACGAGTACATCTCCGGCGGCCTCTTCGACGGGAGCTCGCCGTGCACGTCGTGCGCGACCGGGTGCACGACAGGCGGCGGGGCCGCCTCGTGCGCTTCGAGCTGCTCGTGGTGGGGCTGCTGGCAGTACGACGAGGACCCCCCCGGCGATTACGTCCGCTCCCTCGTGAGCAGCTGCGAGGTGGCCTCCCAGATCCCGATGATCTCGTACTACCAGCTGCTGCAGTCGAGCGGCGTCTCGGAGGGCCCGGACGAGATCACCAAGGCGGCGACCGACGTGAGCTTCATGACGCGCTACTTCGCCGACTGGCGCTTTCTCCTCGAGCAGATAGGGCAGAGCGTCGCAATCCTGCACATCGAGCCCGACTTCTGGGGGTACGCGGAGCAGCAGGGTCCGGACCCGCACAAGCTCGCCGCGGCCGTCTCCACGGCGAATGCGACCGACTGCTCTTCGATGGAGAACTCCATCGCCGGGATGGGCACGTGCATGATCGCAATGGTGCGAAAGTACGCGCCGCACGCGCTCGTGGGCCTGCACGCTTCGGCGTGGTCGACGAACGTGAACGTCTCGCTCAACACGAGCACGACCCTCGACGTCGCCGCGCAGGCGCAGACGACGGCGGCGTTCCTGTCGGCGTGCGGGGGATCGGACGCCGACCTCGTCATGGTCGAGACGAGCGATCGCGACGCCGGCTACGACCAGGTCGTCATGATGCAAAACACGTGGTGGGACGCGACGAACGCGACGCTCCCGGACTTCCACCAGGACTTCGCGTGGGTCAAGGCCCTCACGGAGGCGCTCGGCCGGCCGGCCCTCTACTGGCAGACGCCGTACGGCAACGAGAACATGCCGAACGCGTACACGAAGAACGACGCCGGTACGGACGTCGCCGGCCAGTGGAAAGACAACCGCGTCGACTATTTCTTCGCCAACATGAGCGAGCTCGCTGCGGCGCACGCGATCGGGGCCGCCTTCGGAGCGGGGGCGGCCTTGCTGACGACCGCCGAGAACGACGGCGGCAACTTCGTCTCGAAGGCGAAGGCATATTTCGCCAGCGGCGGTCAGTCGTATTGCAGTCCGTGAGTGGTTGTCACGGGTCGCCGGTGTTCTTCTGGTAGACGCGGACCCAGTCGACCATCATCGTCTGCGGGAAGTGCGTTGTTGCGTTGGGCTGCCCCGGCCACTGTCCGCCGACGGCGACGTTCATGATCAGGAAGAATGGCTGATCGAACTCCCAGGTGCCGCCGTTCGGCACGGCCGCCTGCGTCTGGGTCTCGTAGAGCACGTCGTCTACGTAGAAGGCGATGGTGCCGGGCTCCCACTCGATCGCGAACACGTGGAACCCGTTGGCGAATGAGCCGCCGTCCGGGAGCGTGTACGTCCCGGTCGGGTCATCCTTGGGCATGTGCAGGCTGCCGTGGTTGGTCGTGATGTCGCTGCCGATCGTCTCCATGAAGTCGATCTCGCCGCATGCGGGCCAGCTCACGGTGTTGATGTCGTTGCCGAGCATCCAGACCGCAGGCCAGAGGCCCTGGCCCGTTGGCATCTGCACCCGCGCCTCGAAGCGCCCGTACTCTTGCGAAAAGAGCCCTTCGGTCTTGAGCCGCGCACTCGTGTAAAGGCAGGTCCCGGCGCCCGTGGGCGCATACGAGCAGTGATACTGCGACGCCCCCTCGGTGGTGGCTGTGATGACAAGGGCGCCGCCCTGCACGACGGCGTTTTCGGTGCCGCTCGTGTAGTACTCCTCCTCTTCGTTGCCCCATCCGGTGCCGCCGGTGTCGTACGTCCACTTCGTCGGGTCGGCGGCGGAGCCATCGGGCCCGTCGAACTCGTCGGACCAGGTCAAGGTCCACCCGGAGAGGGCCGCGTCGGGCGATGCGTCGAGCGTTCCCGCGCCCATCGACGTGGTGGCGTCCATCGCGTTCGCCGCCGTGCCTCCGTCATCGCCGACGGCGCTGATCGCCGCCGAATCGTCGCCCGACTCGCCGCCGCCTTCGGGCGCCGCCATGATCCCGGACGTGCTGCCATCGACCAGGGGAGCGCCGGTCGCCTTGCTCGATCCGCCCCCCGAGCAGCCGCTGGCCAGGGCCAGCATCAGAGCGGTCCACCAGAGTCGGGCTCCGTTCGTCATGGCTCCTCCCATCGGGGGGGAGGTACCCGATCCCCGCCACCGAGGCTCGATCTTCCGTCAGGCCCATCCCTTTCCGATGGGATCGAACCTCAGCACTCCACGACGTTCACCGCGAGTCCACCCTGCGCCGTCTCCTTGTATTGGGTCAGCATGTCGGCGCCCGTAGCCCGCATCGTGGCGATGACCTTGTCGAGCGAGACGCGGTGCTGGCCGTCGCCGGAGAGGGCGATGCGCGACGCGTTCACTGCCTTCACGGCGCCCATCGCGTTTCGCTCGATGCAGGGCACCTGCACGAGCCCCCCGATGGGGTCGCACGTCAGCCCGAGGTTGTGCTCCATCCCGATCTCGGCGGCGTTCTCGACCTGCCGCGGGGTGCCGCCGAGCGCCTCGGTGAGGCCGGCGGCGGCCATCGAGCACGCGACGCCGACCTCGCCCTGGCAGCCCACCTCGGCGCCGGAGATCGACGCGTTCGTCTTATAGAGGATGCCGACTGCGCCGGCGACGAGGAGGAACCGCTCGATGCCCTCGGTGCTCGCGCCCGGCGCGTAACGGTCGTAGTAGTGCAGCACCGCGGGAATGACCCCGGCGGCGCCGTTGGTCGGGGCGGTGACGACGCGTCCGCCCGCCGCGTTCTCCTCGTTGACCGCGAGGGCCCAGAGGTTCACCCAGTCGAGCGCCACGAGGGGATCGCTCGGTCGAGGATCGGCCACCAAGCGGCGGTGAAGCGCGCGCGCGCGCCGGTGCACGCCAAGCCCCCCGGGCAGGACGCCCTCCTGCTCGCACCCGCGACGGACGCACGCGCGCATCGCCGCCCACACCTTCTGCAGCCGATCGCGCACCTCCCGTTCGCTGCGCCAGGTGCGCTCGTTCTCCATCATCAGCGCGCTTATCGAGAGGCGGCGCGCGTCGCAGCGGGCGAGCAGCGCGTCGGCGCTGGTGAACGGGTTCGGTACGGTCTCGCTTCCCGTGGGAGCGGGGAGGTCGGAAGGACGGAAGGCGCTCGCGGAGTTCGCTGCGTCGCCGACGACGAAGCCGCCGCCGACCGAGTAGTACGTGCGGCGCAGGAGCTCGGCCCCGTCGCCATCGAACGCGACGAACGTCATGCCGTTGGAGTGGGCAGGGAGCGCGCGGAGGGCATGAAAGACGACATCGGCGTCGAGCGCGAAGGGAACGGCGCGACGTCCCAGCAGCTGCAACGCGCCTTCGTCGCGGATGCGCTTCACGTGGCCCGGGATCGCGTCAGGGTCGATCGCCTCCGGTTCGGCCCCCTCGAGGCCCAGCAGGATCGCCGTGTCCGTGCCATGGCCTTTGCCGGTCGCGCCGAGCGACCCGAAGAGCTCCGCCGTCACGCGCTTGACCGCCGCGAGCCCGCGTTCGTCGTCGAGCGCCAGGGCGAAGCGGCGCGCGGCGCGCATCGGCCCGAGGGTGTGCGAACTGGAGGGCCCGATGCCGATGGTGAAGAGATCGAGCGCCGAGAGGCTCACACGTCTCGATCGTAGCACTCGCCTGCGGGTGGGACGGCGTCGCCAAACCCGATGAGCTCCGGCTCGAAGGAGGCGAGCCGCGTGGCTGCGATGCGCACTGCGTCAGGGTTGTCGTCGACGAGGACGAAGCCTCGGCCGTGGCGGGCGGCCGCCTCTCCCGTCGTGCCGCTGCCGGCGAAGAAGTCGAGGACCACGTCGCCTGGGCGCGAGTGCACGGTGATTACCCGGTTGAGGATCCCGAGCGGCTTCTGCGTCGGATAGCCCGTCTTCTCCCGCCCGGCTGTCGGCACGATCGTGTGCCACCAGACGTCCGTCGGCGTCTTGCCCCGCTCCGCCTTCTCCTTCGAGACGAGGCCCGGGGCCATGTAGGGGATCCTTTCCATGGCGTCGTACTCGAACACGTAGTTGTCGGGGTCGAGCGCGTACCAGAGGATCGTGTCGTGCTTCGTGGGCCAGCGGTTCTTCGAGCGGCCGCCGTAGTCGTACGCCCAGATGATCTCGTTTTTGAACCGATCGCGGCCGAGCAAGCGATCGAGGGCTACCTTCACGTAGTGGACCTCGTGGTGGTCGAGATGGACGAAGAGCGAGGCGTCCGGCGTCATGCACCGTAGCGCGGCGCGCAGGCGCGGCAGGAGGAACGCGTCGAAGTCGTCGAACGCGTCGGCGTAGCGGCTGCTCGCGATCTTCTCGACGTCGTAGCGTCGTCCGGCGAAGCCGCCCCGCGTGCCCGCGCCCTCGCCTTCGGCCCGGGTGACGCGCATCCGGTCTCGCTTCTGCACGGCGCCCGTGTTGAACGGCGGGTCGATGTAGACCAGGCGGGCGAAGCCCTCCGGCAGCGTCGGAAGGACGTCGGCGTTGTCGCCCAGGATGATCTTGCGCATCGCCGCGGCTCGCCGTGGCAGCCGAGCTACTGCGGCGACGTGCAGACCAGGACGTCGATGTCGCCAGCCAGGATGTATTCGCCCGCGGTCACGTCGAGCTTGAGCTTGCCGGTCGCGTCCTTCGTGGTGGGCGCCGAGACGACCTGCACCGTGCCGGTCGGCTTGAACGTGGTGGAGAACTGCGCCTTGCCCGCGGCGTTCGCGCGCGCGAAGCCCACCTCGTTGACGCTCTTCTTGGTCGCCCGCTTGAGCGACGCGAGGTCGGTCTTGTAGCCCTTCTTCCACGTGACGGTGATCGTCATGGTCGGGTCCGAGGCCGCCACGTCGCAGGTCGTTCCCTCGATCAGAGACAGCGCGACGCGCCCGTCGGCCGCCATCGGCGAAAGGAGGCGCGCGACCTTCGGGGTGAACGACTTGCCGTCGATCGCGCCCGTCACGCTCGGCGTCGGGTGGAACACAGCCGGCGCGGCGTCGTCGGCCGGGGGGGCGTCTGCCGCGACCGCTTTGGGCTTGGGCGCCGGCGCCGGCGAAGGGTTCGTGTCCGGCGCCAGCGGCGGCGCCAAGTCCTCCGGGTCCTTGGAGGACCCGCCTTTGGACTCGCTCGACGAGGGCTCGTCGGACGACGACGTTTCAGCCGGCTTCTGCGCGGCGCCGCCGCAGGCGAAGAGCACGATCAACGACGAACACACAGCGACGCGCATGGGAACTCCTCCGTGGCGGACAACCTTTACGCAAAGCGCCGCCAGAGTCCACACCCCGCGCTCACGCGCGAGGTACCGGGCGCTCCGGCCGGATGGTCATGCGCGGGTCACGCGGGTCTGGCCCGCCCGCCGCCGCGGCGAACGCGTCGGCCACGTGGCTCGCCACCTCGATGACCGAATGCGAGGGGCCGACGCGGATGGATCCGACGTCCGCGCCCTGGATCTGCCCTCGCCGGCACGCCATGGCGAGGAGCCGCCGTGCGTCGGCGCCCTGACGCTGTCCCCAGGAGACCCGGAACGGCACCCACGCGATCTCGCGATCGCGGCGCGCGGCGCGCGTCGCTGGGGCCGGACGTGCCTGCGGGGTCCTCGGGCGCCCGCGCCCGTCGGGCGGCGGCTCGATGGCCCGCACGGCTCGAGGTTCGGCCTCGCCGCCGAAGCGCGTCTTCGCGAGCAGCCGTGCGATCGCGCGGGTCACGTTGCCCTCGGCGGCGATCCGCTTGGCGAGGTCCCAGGTGGCCTCGTCGATCGCCTCGGCGTCGTCGGGCGCGGAGAGCAGCGCCTTGGCCGCCCGGTCGTGCCCTGCCGCGCGGATGGAGTCCGCCGTCGGGACCGGCTCGAAGCGGTGCGCGACGCCGGCTCGCTGAAGAACGTATCGCGTCCTCGACAGCTCCGACATCGACGTCAAGATCGCGCTCGTCCCCTTTTTTCCGGCGCGGCCCGTCCTGCCGCTGCGATGCGTGTACGTGTCGGCGTCGGACGGGGGCTCGGCGTGGATGACCCGCGCGATGTCCTGCACGTCGATGCCGCGGGCCGCCACATCGGTGGCGACGAGGATGCGGAGGTCGCCTTGCTTGAAGGCGCCGATGGCCCGGTTGCGCGCGGCCTGTTCCATCTCGCCCGACAGCGACGTCGCCGCGAACCCGGACTCGTTGAGAGCTGCCGTGATTGACGCCACATCGGCGCGCGTCCGCGCGAAGACGAGCGTGCGGCCGTCGGGATCGGCGAGCAACAGGTTGACGATCGCGTCCATCCGCTGGCGAGGGTCGACCAGGTGAATGACGTGGTCGATGTCGGCGTTGGCGGCGCCGAGGCGCGTGCCTTCGACGTGGACCGGGTCCCGCTGCGTTGCGTCGGCGAGGGCGCGCACTTCGCGCGGGAAGGTGGCCGACACCAGGTGCGTATTGTGGCCCGCGGGCGCGAACTTGACGATGGCCTCCAGGTCGTCGCGGAAGCCGAGGTCGAGGAGCCGATCGGCCTCGTCGAGGACGACGGTTCCGACGGTGGTCGCGTCGATGGTGCCGCGCTGCAGGTGCTCGAGCAGGCGTCCCGGAGTCCCCACGATGACGGCCGGGTTGCGTCCGAGGGCGCGCCGCTCGTCGCCGTAGCCTGCGCCGCCCGTCACGCACGCGAGACGCGCCCCCGTAGGTAAGTAGAGCCAGGCGAGCTCCTCCTCGAGCTGCTTTGCGAGCTCGCGCGTCGGCACGATCACCATTGCCCTGGGGCGCGCGAGGGCCGACTTGGACGCGGGGGCGGCCGGATGGGACCCTTCGCCCCGGGCCGTTCCGATCAGGTGCCGCAGGGTAAACCCGATGGCAACCGTCTTGCCGGAGCCTGTCTGCGAGGTGATTCGCAGGTCGCGTCCGGCGAGGGCCGGGTCGAGAACGGCCGTCTGGACGGCCGTAAGGGTTGTGTAACCCTTGGCGGTGAGGGCGCTCGACAACGCAGGCCCGAGGACGGACTGTAGCTCAGATGGGTCCATGAAGCGGTCGGCCCATGTAGCATGCGGCGCCGCCCGGGGCGAGCAACTGCTTGAAAGCAGAGCCGGGACATGTCATTTGGCGGGCGCGCATCATCTACGCATGCGCATGCGGTGGCCGTAGCTCAGCTGGTAGAGCACTGGATTGTGGCTCCAGGTGTCGCGGGTTCGAACCCCGTCGGTCACCCCCTGTCGAGGTAAGAAGCCTCCTCGACCTTGCTCCGGGGTTCTGTCGTTCCTGTACTGCGTCCAGCCCAAAGCGGCTGGACTCCGTACAGGAACGGGCGAACCCCGTCGGTCACCCCGGCTTCTTCGAGCTTCTTCGAGAAAGAGGGGGCTTTGGCGGGGCGAGGGCGTGAGGGTACGCGGCTGGCACGGGCGACTGACTCCAACGGCCCCCTGTCAGCAAGCGGCGCCCTTGATCGAGACGCGTAAGTCGCGCCGGAGTCAGAGCGCTTCGAGCGCCTGCGCGGCGGCGGCGATCGTGGCCGCAATGCGCACGGCGTCGTGCACGTGGTCCGACGTGAGCCCGCCCTTGAGCACGGCCTCTTCGTGCGACCGGACGCAGGTCTCGCAGTTGTTGATGGCGCTCACCGCGAGGCAGAAGAGCTCGAAGTCGGCCTTGTTCGACGTCACCTGCGCGAGGCGCTGCATGCGAAGGCGCGCCGGCTTCTGCGCGTATTCCTCTTTGTCGACGATGTGCCGGAACCGGTAAAAGACGTTGTTCATCGCCATCAAGATGGCGGCGGCCCGCGCGTCTTCGATGACTTCTTCGGCGATCCCGCGTGCCTTGGCGTCTTCGAGGACGGCCGAGGTGAGGCGGGTGCTGCGCGCCGCCTCTGCGCACGCGATGGCGACACCCCACGTCTGGGCCTCGTTCAATGTGCCCGGCGTGAGGACGTTCTGCAGGTTGATCTTGATGTCACGCGCCGCGGGAGGAAACGTCTCGCGGAGCTCTTCGAGGGTGGCCATGGGATAAACAGGATCCTTCGGGGGGGTCGTGGGCACTCGGGGAGTGGCCGACGGTGGCCGAGAACGCCAAAAGCAGCCGTCGCGGGCGCGACGAGGCTCGCGCCACGCCCGCGCGGGGGGGGCGCCGGTCAGCCGGCCTTCTTGAGCTGCTCGGTGAGGGTTTCGTCGCCCTTCTTCCAGTTGCAGGGGCAGAGCTCGTCGGTCTGGAGACCGTCGAGGACACGAATCACTTCGTCGACGTTGCGGCCGACCGAAAGGTCGTTGGCGCTCGCGAAGCGGACGACACCCTGCGGGTCGACGATGATGGTCGCGCGGAGGGCGACGCCGGCCTGGGGATGCAGGATGCCGAGATCCTGCGCGAGCTTGGGTGAATAGAAGAGGAGCGCGTGGTGGATGCCGCGGAGGTCGCTGTGGTTATTGCGCCACGCGAGATGCGAGAACTCGTTGTCGGTCGAGCCGCCGAGGACCACGGCGTCGCGATCCGAGAAGGCCTTGAGCTTCTTGTCGAACTCGACGATCTCGGTCGGGCAGACGAATGTGAAGTCCTTCGGGTACGTGTAGAGGACGAGCCACTTGCCGGGGAAGTCCGACGAGCTGACGTCCTTGAACTCTTTCCCTTTTTCGGTGCCGACGCACGCGGTGGTCTTGAACTCGGGGAGGGGCGTTCCGGGGGTAATCATGTTCTTTTGGGTTCCTTTGGCTTCTTTGTTTCTTTGCGGTTGGACGGGATAACGGGCGGGGCCGGACGGACCGACGAAGGGCGCGCCTTTCGGCCCCGCAGGACGACCATGTATTCGCGGACGTCATAGCCATCGAGCCGCGCGTTGCCGACCTTCACCGCGTCCCACGGGACGTCTTCGATCCGGCCCGTGACGTCGTCGATGAAGTGATGGTGCCGCTCGATCTTCGGATCGAAGACGGCCTTGCCCTCGGAGAGGACGAGCTGTTTCAAGAGCCCCTCTTTCACGAAGAGGTTGAGCGTGTTGTAGACGGTGGCGCGGGACAGGTAGGGCCATCGCTTGGCGACGCGGGCGTGCACTTGCTCGGCCGACGGGTGCTCGTCGGTGGTGAGCACGTACTCGGCGACGGCCATTCGCTGGGCGGACGGACGAACGCCGGCCGCACGGAGGCGAGCCGAGAGATCGCTGTCGTTCACAGAGTTAGACATAGTCTAACGTTCGACGCTGTCAAGAAGCAACGTGGAGCCGGACGAGCGAGGTGCCGACCCCATCCCCTCCGACGCGGGCCGTCTCCGCTTGGCCGCGCTACGTTACGGCCAGCCCGGTGAAAGCCGATCGACTCGCAGCGATGGAGATCTTCGTCCGCGTCGTCGATGCGGGCTCATTCTCCGCGGCTGCGAGCCAGCTCGGCGTGGGGCAGCCGGCGGTCTCCAAGGCCGTGGCGCAACTCGAGGAGCGGCTCGGGGTCCGGTTGCTCTTGAGGTCGACGCGCCGGCTCAACCTGACGGACGCCGGGAAGAGCTTTTACGAGAACGCGAAGCGGGCGATCGAGAACGTGAACCAGGCCGAACTGGCCGCACGGGGCGACGCCGGACTCTCGGGCACGGGCGTGCGGGTCAACGCCGTCGCGCCGGGCCCGGTCGAGACGGGCATGTTGGATCGATTCACCGGCAGTGCCGAAGTGAAGGCCGCCTTGGTCGGGCACGTGCCGCTGAAGCGCACCGGAACCTCCGAGGAGATCGGTCAAGCCATCGTCTTCATGGGTTCCGACAGCGCGTCGTTCATTACGGGGACGATCCTCGGCGTCGATGGCGGAATGCTCGCCTGAGTCGGCCCTTACGGCGCGAAGAGACCGGAACGACCTAGGGCGTCGTCGAGGAAGCGGCGCAAGCGGTCGTAATACGGCGCGCCGCCGACGCGTCCGTAGGCCCCATGGGTCGCGCCGGGGACAATCTCGATCTGCTTCGGCTCGCGCGCAGCCGCGTAGAGCGCCTGGACCATGTCGGGCGGAACGGTGGCGTCCAGGCTTCCGCCGACGAGGAGCAGCGGACGCGGTGCCAGGAGGCCGACGACTTGCGCCGTGTCGAGGTCCTCGATGGCCAGCCCGTCGCGTTCGGCCGCCCACAATGCGGGCCACTGCGTGATGGGGCCCCAGCGCCGGAACTCGTAGCGAAGCTGCGAGCGGATGTCGCTGAACGCTCCGGTAAGGACGATCGCGCCGATCCGGGCATCGCCCGCGGCGACGTGCGCCGCCACGCTCGACCCCATCGAGAAGCCGAGGATGGCGATGTGGTCGGCTCTCTGGCTGGCGAAATCGACCGCGGCGGCCACGACGTGCTGGGCGTCGCGGCCCCACCGCGTCGAGCCTCCGCTCGCCCCGTGTCCGGGCAGGTCAGGCACGACGGCGCCGTATACCGCCAGTTCGAGACCGACGAGGTCCGGCACGAAGTCGAGCCGATCGCCGGTCGAGCCGTGCACGTAAACGACCACCGCGCCGTTGCGAGGCGGCAGGTACCAGGCTGCGACGGGCCCCGACGGGGGCATCAGTGTCACGTCTTCGAGCCTCGACGCGAGTTCGGCGGGCCTCGCGATCGCCCGACGAGGCGCATGCATGTCGCGGTCGACGCGGCGGTAGGTGCGGTAGCCGGCGATGAGCGCCACGGCGACCGATAGAAAGAGCACCGCGACGCCGGCCAGCCATGCGGCCCGGCGGCTCATGCCGAGTTCGCGTGTCCGGACACGCCTGCTACCTGGCTCGCCAGCTCGCGCCTCGCAGGTCGAAGACGGCGGTGTCCAGCGAGCTGAACTCCGACCATTCCCGGTGAGGCACCCTCGTCGCGAAGGACACGATCGGTTGGGCGCATAGCTCGCCGTGCATCTTCGCGGTGCGCGCCCCGGCCCATTCGGCGTTTGGTTGCGTGATTACGTAGCAGCCGTCGTGCTGCTCGAACTTCGCGCGGTGGAGGCTCACGATGAGATAGTCGACGCCATACTGCTGCAGCACGGGGCCAAGATCGTCCTCGTTGCCGACGTGTCGAATCATGGCCCGGTCGCTCATCAGGCCCTCGATCTGGACGACCGGCTCGCGGAGGAGGTAGGTCGCGAAGCCACCGACCGCGCCCATGGCGAAGACGCCTTTGCGGTCGTGCAAGCGCTCGGCAAGCTCGACGCTCATGGCGAGAAGGCCATTGTCGTCGACGGTCCAGAGGAGCCCGTGCGTGACGAAATAGCGGCACCCTTCGCCGAAGGCGACCACGGTGGCGGCGGCCACGAAGACAGCGGACGCGCGTTCGCGCCAAAGTACCGGGATGCGGGGGACGCCCCAGACTCCGATCACCGTCAGCGCCGCGACGAGCGCGGGACCGAGCGGGTACGCGTACCAATAGAAGAAGACCCAGCCCGTCAGCGCGTTCGCGAAGAAGAACGTTCCCGTGAAGCCGAGCAGGGTCGCTGCGGCCAGGAGCGCGGCGGGCGGCAAGCTGGGACCTGTCGCGCCGCCCTCGCCGTCGGCGGTCGCTCGTTGCGCCTGCCGTCGCGCGAACGCCCACACCGTCACGGCGCCGAGGACCAGCGTGATGCCGGTGGCGGGGCCGAAGATCGAATGAAACGCGATCCCCCGAAGGTAACCGACGTTGAAACCGGGCCGCTTCACGAGCTGCTTTGCGAGCCCGGACACCGGCAGCGGAGACCCGAACACGATGACGTTGAAGAGGACGTAGACGGGGACCAGGAGACCGCCGGCTCCGAACGCGGCTCCAAGCCGCAAGGCGACCGAAGGGCGCGGTCGCGCAGCCGCCAGCCACCCGAGAACCAGCAGGACGACGAGAAGCCCGAGGTCGAGGCGCGCGAGAACGGCGAGGGAGGCAATGAGGCCGAGGCGAGCCGCTCGCCTGGACGTCACGACCTTGGTCTCTACGACCTCGAGCAACAGCCAGAGCAAGAACGGAATGTCGACCGCTGTCTCCATGCCGCAGCACGAGACGATATCGGTGGGCACGGCGTGCGCGAGCGCGACGGCCGGGGCCAGGGCGGCCGAAGCACCCAGCGATCTCGCGAATGCGTGCGACAGCTCGTAGGTGACGACCATCGAGCCGACGAACACGGCGGCGAGGATGACGTAGAAGGCGCCGTTCAGGCTCCCGCTGACGAGGCGAATCAGCACCACGACGAGAAACCACAACGGGTGAAATCCGTTCGTGAGCGTCGTGCCGTCGTACGTCAGTCGGCCGAGGGTGACGAACTTGTCGGCAGTGATCGCGTAGTAGAAGTAGTCGTCCTGCAGGAGCCCGAGATAGGCGAGCGAACCGCGTGACAGGTGGTAAACGAGAGGCGCTGCGACGAGCACTGCGGCCAGGTAGGCGACCGCGCGGCAAATCGCGGAAGACCGAGCGAGCAGCCATCGGCTCATGCGCTCACGCTAATCGATTTCACTCGGCCGTTCACCGGGCGAACCTGACCTTTGCCCGGTCGACCACACTTCGAATCATTTCGACGATGGTGGGCAGGTAGCTCGGATTCTCCAGCATATGATCGTGGCTCCAGCCGGGAACGCTGAGGAACATCCCGGCCGTGGACGCGGCGGCGAGCCTCTTATCGAGTTCGAACTCGTCGTTGAGATAAGGCCAATCGCTGCCTTCTCCGGAGCTTATCAGTCCCAGGGGGACGTCGGTCTTGTCCCCCGGCCACGCGAGTGCGTCTCGCGCGGACCGATCGAGGACCGTGGCCTCGCCGAAGCCGACGATCCAGGTGGACGAGAGCTCGAAGAAACTCGCGAGTCGCTGCGCGTGCACGGACTCGGGCGGCGAAGACCGATGGTGAAGCCAGGTCTGAAACCGCAGGATGCCGAGGCCCGTCGCCACCAGCATGCGACCGGTCTGGTACGTCCACGTGCCGACGGAGAGGGCTCGAGCCGGCCAGGGGGAGTCGTGCTTGTAGCGAGCGAGGTACGCGCGGTCGAGAATCTGCTCCGGACTTTTGGGGTCGACGAAGACGACGCCCTGGACGAGGCTGGGGTGGCGGCTCACGAGCACGCGGACGGTCAACGCGGATGACGAATACGCGACCGCCACGATCGGCAGCTTGGCCTGGGCTGCAACAAGGACCTCGATCAGCTCCTCGGCTTGCGAAGCCGCGTCGCGCGCCTCCGAACCGCGGGTGAGGCCGAGATTCGCGCGGTCGTACGCCAGCGTGGGGGAGAACTCCGCGACGGTCCGTTGCACCTCGTCCCACTGCTCGAGTGGAGCTACGAACCCGTTGATCAGGACGACCGTGGGGCCGGGCTTGTCTCCTCCCGCAACCCGGTACCGGATGTGGGCCTTACCCACATCGAGAAACACCTGGCCTTCGGACAGTTGCGCGACGTCCCTCGCTTCGAGGATCCGTTCAGCCGTGGCCGTACAGACCAGGGCCGCGAGCGTCGCGACGCCGAGGCAGAGCATCGCACGGCGAAACCGCCTGGGAAGCGCCGGTCGATGGTCAACGTCTGCGCCCAGTACCGACATGTCTTCGCGCGCTCGCCTCTGGTTGGCGGCCTACCAGGTGGCCGACAGCGTTCCGGTGCTGCTCTGGCCAGCGCCGCTCATGGGCTTCGCGACCAGCGTCGCGGTCAGGGAGCCGTGCGCGAAGTACGCGTTGCTCTCCACGTTCGTCGGCGCGGCGAGGGTGAACGTGCAGGAGACGGCGCCATAGTTTGCGACGAGCGACCCGTCCGGCGCGTGAAGCGCGAAGAAGATGAGGGGCTGGTAGCCGTCTCGGCTCCCGCCCGCGCACGCATAACTACCCGCAGCCGGTTGGCCCGGAACCGTCAGGAGAGACATCATCACGTCGACCTTGTCGTTCCCAGGAATCTCGCCGGTCACCGTGACGGGGGTACGCAGCATTCCGGCAGCGAAGTTGGGTTGAAAAGGACCGCCCGCGTTCCAGCCCGTCTGGGGATGGGTTCCCGACGAGCCCATGTTGAAACCGCCCAGCATCGAGCCCGCGAGCTTCGCGTTGATCCCCGGGGCGACGAACGTGCCGCTCAGGGTGTTGTATTGGGTATAGCCCCCGGTGCCGGAGCCGTTGCTGCCACCGGAGGAGGACGAGCCCCCCCTGCCGCAGCCGACTGCGAGCGCCACCATCAAGATCGGCGCCACTTTCGGCTCGAAAAATTTCATGCACCCTCCACTCCACCAAGTAACCCGCATTGGGGGCAACTGCCTTACTATTTTCGATGAGGGCAGGCAGCGGTTGAAAGGGCTGGCAATATTGACGGCCAGCCGCGAAGCGAGCGCAAATTGGTCAGGGCAGGTGCTGGATCACGAGTGAATAGAACTGCACCTGTCCCGCCACCGTCGACGCGTCGCCGTTCTCCTGAACGTAGTCGCCCGCTTTGAAGTAAAGGCCCTGCGCGCCCCATCCTGCGTCGTTGTCGGTACTCGTGTCGATGGTCGCGGCGAGCGGGCGACCGTTCACGGTGACGATCAAGACCCCGGCCGGAGACAATAGGATCTGATAGTCGAAGCGTTGATCGAGGGGCACGTCGGTCGCGATGGGCGTGACGACTTCGCTCGACGCTGGAGACGGAGCGGGTCGAAGCATCGCGACCAGGCTCCCCGTCGCAGTCGCGGCGTCGTAGTCGTACTCGAGTTCGACGAGCGGTTCGTCGTGGATCCCGCCCGTGCCCACGTCGTGGATCTGACCGACGACGATCTTGCCCGTGTCCGGAACGACGTGCACGAGGAGCGTCGCGTCGAGCTTGGCCGTCCCCGCGTCGACGAACCAGTTGAAGAGGCTACCCCCCTTCGTCTCGCGGAGCTCCGTCCTCGGGAACACCGACCCCATCGTGATCGCGCCGTCGATCGGGCACCAGAAGACCATCGAGCCATCCTCGCCGGTGTAGAAGTAGGGAGGTTTGGCGTAGCCGTTCTCGAGCACGGTCGTCGAAACGGTGTCGGGCGACCCCGCGGTTCCCGTCGGCAGCGTCAGATACCAGACCGTGAGATCGAAGTTGCTCGACGGTGGGACGCCGGGACGAAGCCCACTATCGAGCAAGTCGGCTTCGCCGGAGTCGTGGTGCGCCTGGCTGCTCGTACTCGCGTCGCCGGCCGCGGGGGTTTCCCCGGATTGATTTCCACCGCAGGCGCCCGCGAGCATGGCCAAGCCGACGAGGGCGACTCCGACCGTCCGCGGTATGACGGCGTTGTAATCTATTCTACCGTTCACGGGGACCATCTGCGCGGGGCCTCCTCTGTATCTCCTGCCGATGATCACCGCGAGCGGGACGAGTGGCTGAGGAGGCAAAACAGCCCACCGGCTAAGGTGCTGCCCATGGATTCCCCCGCCGACCTCACCGCACGCCTCGTCGACCTCGAGCTCCGGTACATGAAGCTCGAACGCCTGGCCGAGGATCTCTCCGGCGTGGTCGCCGAGCAGCAGAAGGTCATCGACGCGTTGACCGCGCAAGTGCGGCGGCTGTCGGAGCGCTCATCCGACGACGAGGAGACCCCGAAGGCCGAGAGGCCGCCGCACTACTGACGGCAAAGCGTGCGCCGTATGTTCCCGCGCCCCTGGCGCGCGTCCGTCACTGCGTCCGTTTGATGAGGTGGAATCCGAAGGGCGTTTCGACGACGCCGCTCACCTGACCGACGCGAAGCGCAAAGGCCGCGTTGCTGAACGCGGGGTCCATCGCGTCGTGGCGGAACTTGCCGACGCTGCCGAGGCGGTCCGCGGAGCCTGCGTCATCCGAGTACGCTTTCACCGCGCCTTCGAACGTCATGCCCGACGTGATCTTGGCGAGGGCCTCCTCCGCGCGTGCCTTCGCCTCCGCCTTGCTTCGCGCGATCCCCTTCGGCGCGCGCTTGGCGTTCTTGTACGCGACCAAGAGATGCTGGGCGATGATCGCGTCTGGCACCGGCGGCGGAGCTTCGGCCTCCGCGAGCGCGGGCGCAGCCGCGGAAGATGCGGCCGGTGGCGGAGTCGGCACGCTGGCCGTCGCGGAGGGAGGCGGCGCACCGGGCGCCACCGACGGCGCGTCGCAGCCGGAGACGACGAGAGCAAAGAGCAATGACCATCGGGGCCAGCCTGTCGAAGCACGCACGGCCGACATTATGACAGGCCGGGGCCCCCCCGCGGCACCATGGCTACTTCGCGAAGTACGGATCGAGCGCCTGCTCCATCGTCGTCGGCCCCCTCTCTACACGGTGCCCCGGCTCGACGCCGAGCAGGCCCTTCGTCCCGCCCTCGTACATCTCCTGGAGGAGGTTCGCCATCGAGGCACCGACGCCGCCCTGCTGGATCGCGCCCGAAGCGGCGGACACGGGCAGGTTGAGCAGCTTGATCTCCTTGCCGAGCTTCTTCGACAGGTACGCGGCCTGGTCGACCGCGCTGTACTCGTGCGTGCCGAGCACGTACACGACCTGCGTCGCGGCGGGCGGCGACAGCAGCGTGCGCACCGCGACGGCTGCGATGTCGCGCGTCGCGATCGTCGCCACCTTGTGCTCCGGAGGGTAGAAGTTGGGCAGAATCCCCTGGTGCTGCGCGGCGGGCAGTACGGCGAGCAGGTTCTCCGTGAACGCGCCCGCGCGCAGGAACGTGGAGATCGCGCGAGTCTTCTTCAGCGCGGCTTCTAGAAAGTGGAGGCCCACGATGGGGCCGGTGCCCGCGGGGTGCTCGGCGCCCCACGAAGACAGCAGGACCACGTGACGGATGCCGCTCTCGGTGACGGCAGTCGCCTGGGCGCCAATCATGAGATCTTGCAAGGCGCGTACGTCGGGCGCGGCAGGCGCCGGCGGCAGAAGCAGGAAGACGCCATCGGCTCCCCGCATCGCGCGCGTCAGGAAGCTCGCATCGCTCAGCTCGCCGGCGATCAGCTCGGCCCCTACGAGAGCCTTGGCTTTGGCGACGTCGCGCACAATGGCGCGGACCTTGTGCCCGGCCGCCAAGAGTTCGCGCGCGATGACCGAACCGACGTGCCCGTTGGCACCCGCCACGACAAAGATGGACATGATGGCCTCCTCAAACAGGTTCGACAGCTGGAGACCTTCGATGTCGCGAGCGAAGGAGCAGTTGCACGCGAGTTGCTCTCGGTCACGGGACGCAGTTCATGCCGTCGGCCGTGCCGGAGCCGCTGCACGCGCCGGCTGCGCAGCCCACCCACTCGGCGCAGTGCCCGCTCGTGCACTGGGTATCTGCCGTGCACCAGCAGGCGACGCCCGCGGCCGCGCAAGCTCCAGCGGCCGTGGTGACGGTATCGCAATTGCCGACCGAGCACGCCCACACGGTCGCCGCCGAGACGAGCGTCTGGCAATCGGCGCCGTCGGTGGCGCCGCTCCCTGAGCACGTGCCGGTGCACTGCCCGCTGCTGTTGGCGCACTTGCCACTCGAGCAGTCCGAGTCGGCGACGCAGAGGCACGCCGTGTGACCAGCGTTGCAGGCTGGAGTGGGCGAGAGCGCGGTGACGCAGCCGTAGGCTGGCGCGGCGCCCGTGTTGACGCGGATCCATCCATACCCGCCGCCTCCACCTCCGCCCCCGCCGGCGTAGGACTGACCGCGGGCGCCCATCGGACCTCCGTTGGCGGGTGCCGCGGTGGAGCCTCCGCTGTTCGTTCCTCCGTTGCCCCCGGGTGCGCCCGGCCAGGTGTTGACCGACGTGGTGTCGGCGCCGTATCCGATGCTGCCGGCGCCGCCCATTCCGCCGTTCGACTGCCGCGTGAGGGAGTTGCTGCTGGCGCTCTCGATGAGGATGTCGCCGCCGCTGCCGCCGCCGCCGCCGCCCGCCCCATCGTTGTGCGCGGACGCGGGGGACACGGTCGCGCCGGCGCCGCCCGCGCCCCCGTTCGACTTGATCGTCCCCGAGCCGGAGATCGTGCCAGAGGCAGAGATCTGCAATCCTCCTCCTCCGCCGCCGCCGGTGCCGCCCGCATTGCCGGCGGTGCCGCTCGCACCTGCTCCGCCGGAGCAGCCGCCCGCCAATGGCACCGCCGTGTCCGTGCCATGCGCGCTCCCGCCGCTCGCTCCGATGGTATCCGTGCCCGTGACCGGGCCGCCGTCGAAGCCGTTGTACGTCGAGAAGTCACCCCCACCGCCGGCCACAGCGAGGCCACCGCCGCCGCCGCCCGATGCGCCGGCGTCCGTTCCCGCCGTGTATGCAGGGCCGGAAGCCCCGCCGCCGCTGGCTCCTGCCGCGCAAGTCGTGGCGCCCGCGCCCGGCGTGCTGCCTTGCGCGCTGGCGTCGATGACTCCCGCAATCGTCGCCGCGCCATACACCGCGAGGATGATCGGGTTCGCGCCTGTAAGCGTCAGCGTGTTGCCCGTCGCGACGGTCAGGCTCGCGAACGCGAGGATGTCGACGGCGTGGCCGCCACCGGCCTGCGCAACGTTCGAATACACGGTCGGGGCGGTCTGGCCGGAGCACCAGCCGGTGAACGCGTGCGAGGTCGAACTGTACGTCGTACTGCAGTTGATCGTCGTGCCCGTCGCCGGCGGCGTGTAGCTGCCCGGAGTGAAGTTGCTCGGCGTGTACCCGAACGAGGGCGCGGTGCAGGCCTCAGGAATGCCCGGCGCGACGAGCGCGCAGCTGAATCCGTCTGACGCTCCCGTGCCCGTGCAGTTCGTGCAGGACACGTCGTTTTGCCCGGTCGTCTTGACGCAGTTGCCGCTTTTGCACGCGCTGTCCTGCGTGCAGTAGCAACCCTGGCCCGCTTGAGAGCATGCCCCGCCCTGGGTGTTGCAGCCGCCGGCCGCGCACGTGGTCGCGGTCACCGTGGAGAGCGGGCAGGTCGTTCCGCAGCCGAGGCATTGGCCGGCGCTGCACGACTGACCCGCCGCGCAAGCGAAGGCCTGCCCGCAGCCGCCGCAGTTGTCGACGTCGTTTTGCTCGTCGACGCACGTGCCGTTGCACAGCGTGGGCGCGGTCGCGGGGCAAGCGGCGGCGTCCTCCTCGTCGGCGACGGCGTCCAGACTGGCGGCGTCGGCAGGCTCGCTTGCGTCGGCGTTCCAGGCGTCGTCCGAGCCGGTTGGCGCGTCCGTGTTCGTCGTCGCGTCGCCGGTCCCACCGCTAGCGTCGCGCGAGCTGCCGTCCGCACGCGTTCCAGACGTAACATCCCGCGATAGGCTGGCGTCCTGCGGTGTTGCGCCGGCCTCTCCGGCGCCGGGGTCCGCGTCGCCTTCCGCCGCCGTGCCCCCGGGTGAGTAGCTGGTCAGCCCTGCGATCTGCGCGCAGGCTCCCAGAACTCCCCCAAACACCACGACTCCGGCGATCCCCCGAAGTCGGCGCAGCAGGCGCATCATCTTTCAGCTTGCGCGATACGCGCTCGAGTTACAAGACGTGCTTTTCGCCCGTTCACGCGCGTCTCGGGCCGCGCGGACGCGAGGGAAGCGTGGCTATTCGGCGGCGCCCGTGTCGGGGGTCGCAACCGTGGGAGCGGCGTTGCCGCGCGGACACGCCCCGGCCTTCTGGTACTTCTCGCCCTTTAGCCGCTTGAACGCGATGGAGGAGCGCCAGCCGAGGTACGCCTCGTTGAAGCGGACCGCCTCGGCCGGGTCAAGGTACGGGTTTTTCGCCCCTCCGAGGCTCACGAGGGCAAAGATCTGCTCGGCGACGCTGACGGGGCAGCCTTCGAGCCGCACGTACGGATCCTTGCGCGTCCCGGCGAGGGCCATCGTGACGTCCTTGATCTTCGCGTAGATGTCGTTCGTGGGGGCCTTGTACGGGTCCTTCGTCGAGCGATCCTTGTACAGGCTCTCCACCTTGACGAGTTTGTCGGCGATCTTGCCCTCCCACTTGGCGCAGTCGCCGATGAAGACGACCTTCTCGCCGGGCTTGGCGTCGATCGGTCCATCGTATGCGCCGAAGACGACATGCAGGCGCGTCATTTTCTTGTCGCACTCGGCGTCGTAGGTGCGAAGGATCTCGATCGCCTCCTCGATGGCCCCGGGGCATCCGCCCCAGCAGTAGTCCGTGTGCTCGTTCTCCGGCGGCGGTCCGGCGTACGCCGTGATGGCCGTCCCCTCGAAATACTTCTCGACGCGGATGAGGCCCACGTCGAAGCCGCGCGCCCGCTCCTTGGCCTGCGCGAGGGTGACGTCGCCCGTGATCTTGATCTTGCCGATGTCCATCGTGCCGAAGCCGCGCTCGGACGCCATTCGAATGTGATCGACCGTCCGCGGATCGAGGCCGATGATCGCGCAGCAGACCGCGTCGAAGGCCACCTGGTTATTTCCCATGATGATGAGCCCCAGGTCGAACGGCTTGGGCGTCAGCATCCGCCCTTCGCCCGCGATGATCGCGTCGATGGCGATGAAGTTTGGCTGGATGACGTACTGCAGGTCGGCGATCTTCTCGTTGAGGCGGTGGTCGTGATCGATCAGCCGGTGCCGGTCGTCCTGGATCCCGATGTAGTTTTTCATCGAGAAGGTGACGGTCGTCCAGGGGTGGGCCTTGAACTTCGGCGCGTTGACGAAGAAGTCGGCCTTCGCCACGGGCTCGGGCACGAAGACGTAGTCGCGCAGGCGCTTTTCGTGCGTGTACCGGACTTCGACCTGGGGGACCTCTTCGAACGGGTAGCGCTTCACCCCATCGAGCCGCGAGAGCACCGCATCGAACCCGCTGTGCTTGAAGACGTATCGCGTCGGGATGGTGATGCCGCACCGCTCGCCGACGGCCAGCTCGGTCATCGTCTCCGAGCCGACGTCCTGCAGCGCGAGCAAGAGCCCCTCGCCGAACTCGGCGCGTGTGTGGGCATGCGGGAACATGTCCCCCGCGCAGACGAGGTTGGGCTTCACGAGCGTCCGCCCCTTGGGGACGATCTTCATCTCGTTTAGCCCTTCGCGAAGGATGGCGCGGATCCGCTCCGAGTAGTAAGCGTCGCAGTGGCGGATGATGACGTGGGGTTCGGCGGCGTTCGGGTTCATTGGTACGGCCTGGTACCAAGTTCCCCCCGGGTCGGGACTCTGTCAATGGCCGGGAGGTCGAGCATGAAACAGTCAATGCAGACGGTTCGCCTTTTGATCTGCTTGACGCTTCTCCTCGCCGGCCTGGCCGTCGGGGGCACGGCAGCGGCGACCACGATCGTGAAGGTGGGCACGCTCGCGCCCGCGAACTCCCCATGGGCCAAGGGTTTCAAGAAGCTCGCGGCGGACATCGCGAGCGACACCAACGGAGAGCTCCAGCTCGACTTCCAGTGGAACGCATCGGCGGGCGACGAGGCCCTCATGGTGCAGAAGATCCGCACCGGGCAGCTCGACGCGGCCGCCGTGACGACGCTTGGCCTCGCGCAGACTGGCGTCACCGATGTGCTCCTCTTCGAGCTCCCGGGCCTCTTTACGAGCTGGGCCAAGCTCGACGAAGCCCGGGCGGCGCTCAAAGACGACTTCGACCGCCTGTTCGAGGCCAAGGGCTTCACGATCCTCGGCTGGGGCGACCTCGGCCGGCTGCGCACCATGAGCGTCGGGTTCGAGATCCACCACCCGTCGGACATGCGGGGCAAGGGCATCCCCATGTTCCCCGGCGACCCGATCCAGCCCAAGGTCTTCGCGGCCATCGGGGGCATCACGCCCAAGCAGGTCTCCCTCGCCGAGATTCTCCCGTCACTGCAGGCCGGGTCGATCAGCGTGATCGTGGCGCCGGCCCTCGCGGCCGAGCAGCTCCAGTGGGGTTCGCGGATCACCCACGTCAGCACCGAGACGCTCGCCTTCGGCATCGGCGCCTTCATCGCGTCCTCGGCGCGCATGGCCAGCCTGCCGGCGCAATTCAAGGAAGTCATCGCCCGGCGGGGCCGCGAGGCGTCCGAGCTGCTGAACAAGACGGTGCGCGCGATGGACGACCAGGCTTACGAGCGCCTCAAGACGTCGAAGATCATGTACTCGCCGACGGAGTCCGACCGCACCGAGTGGAAGGACATCTTCGTGAAGGTGAGCACCGACCTGCGAGGGACCGTGTTCAACCCGGCGCTCTTCGACCGCGTCGTCAAGCTGGCGGACAATCCGCTCGTACCGAAGTACTGAAACGGGCCGCCGAGTTCACATACTGGTCTTCTGTTCTCCCTCTGCGTGTCATCGAGGCGGCGTAACTCGGGAGTGTGCGTCATGGCGTCTCCCTCGCCCTCGCGGTCGCCGCGGCCGGGGCGTTGCTCGCGCCGTTCGGGCGGGCGGGGGAGGGGCACGATGGGACGCGGGACGTTTCGACGGTGTTCTTCGTCGCCAAGAGCGAGAACAAGAACCAGGTCCACTACGGGATCCGCCTCGACGAGGCGTGTGCTCCGTCGGGGGAGACGCCGGTGTACGCGTACTGGCGCATGCTCGAGCGGGGACCGCTCGCGACCGAGCCGCTGCTCTCGCGCGAGGTGCGGGCGTACGGCGTCGCGGACGAGCGTGTCCTCGAGCGCGGCCCGCGGGTGTCGCGCACCCGGGTGACGCTCGAGGCCCTGCGTTCACGGCCGATGCTCGTCGAGTCGTACGCGGAGGGGCCGCGGTGCGCCGCGCACGCGACGCTTCCCATCTCGGGTGTCCCTGCCGCGCTCGAGAGCGTCTTCGTGCAGCTCGCCTGGCCGTTCGGGGTGGCCTATCTGACGCTGTCGGGGAGCGCGATCGCGGACGGCGGGCCCGTGCACGAGCGGGTCGAGCCGTGAGCGTCGTGTCTCGCCGTCACCGAAAGAGTCGCCACCGGGGCCCGCGGGCCGCCTCGGCGTAGGCCGTCAGGCACCGCTGAACGGCGTCGGCCCAGCTGAACTTGTCGAGGATGCGGGTGCGCGCGGCCCGGCCCATGCGTGCGGCGTCGTCAGGGTGAGCCTCGAGCCAACGCAGCTTGTCGCGGATGGCGCCCGCGTCGTTTGGCGGGACGACGAAGCCGCTGACGCCGTGCTCGACGATCTCCGGCATGCTCGCCACGTCGGTGCAGATGGCCGGGATCCCGCACGCCATCCCTTCGAGCAGCGTCTGCCCGAGCAGCTCGGGGACAAGGGTCTCGTGACCGTCGTCGGTCCGGTAGACGCTCGGTAGGACGACGCACAGGGCCTGCTGGTAGGCGTCCACGAGATCTTCGTCGCGGCAGTCGTGACGGAACGACACGTCCTTGCCCTGCGCGAGGGCGCGCAGCTTGACCATGTACTCTGCATCATACGGCTGACCGATGAGGGTCACCGGCACCTCCGACGTCGCCGCCTCGACGAGGTAGCGTACCCCCTTGTGCGGCATGAGCCGGCCGACATAGAGGCCCCTGCGGCGCGGGCCCATGGCGCGCGGGACGGGGTGAAACTTGGCGCCGTCCGCCCCGCCGTAGATGACATGCGCCCGAGGGTTGCGATCGTGACCGGCGACGCGCCGGCTGTACTCGCTGATGTGAAGATGGCCGTCGTACAAGCCATCCGTCGACACGTACGACGAGACGTCCCATCCGCCTCCGCCGAGATCCGTCGCGAAGACGCGCTTGCCGGTGGCGCGCGCGACGAGCGCCGAGAGCGAGCTTGCCACGATGTGCTGCTGGTGGCAGTGGACGACGTCTGCACGGAGGAGCTCCGGCACGAGGGCGAGCGCCACCGGATTGTGCGGCTGTCCGCGCACTTTCCAGGCGCCGCCGAGCACCTTGATACAGAGGGGCCCCACGGTCTCCTCGCGTGGCTCGTCTCCGAACGTCAGGAGCGTCGTCGAGACCTTCGACGCCATGTGGCGCGCCAGCTCCAGCGCGTACCGCTCGGCACCCCCGACGGTCCCGCGGGGGCCGAAGAGCATCGGGATGGTGTGGACGACGCGTGGCTCGTTCATGGGAGCTCGGGGCTGTTTCCGGCTGGCAGGGACTCGAACTCCAGGAGCGGAGCGTTGAGACCGGGGCGTGCGTGCATCCAGTAGGGGGAAGCGCCGAGTCCTCCCCGGACGACCAGGCGAAGCCTGGGCGCGTTGCGGCCTGGTTCGCTCAGCCACTCCGTGAGGTGCAGAGAGGCTACCAGCTCGACGATGTAGTCACCCTCGTTCAAGAAGCGCCGCGGGAGCCACCCGACGAGGCGGTTGATCCCTTGCCGGTACACGGGCCATCGCTCGCGCGTCTGGTCGGTTGCGAGCGACCAGAAGAGAACCTCTCCCGTGGCGGCGGTCACGGCGAATCCGACCGTCAGCGCCGCGCAGCGCGTGGCCACGTCGCCCTCGATGAGCACGCCCACCTTCTCGTCGGCGCCCGCGCTCCCCGTGAGCGGAGCGAGCCCGGAGTCGACCAGGGCGAAGCGCCTGGGGCTGAAATGAGGGTTGTCCAACCCCTCGCCGGGAGGTCCGTCGCTCGACCACGCCGACGCGTCGCTCTCATCCGAGAGGTATCGACGAATCACGGCTTCGGTGTCCGAGAAGTCGGCGACCTGTCCGCGTACGAGCCAAAGGGCCTTGGAGCACAGGGCGCGGACGGCGTTCATCTGGTGGCTCACGAAGAGCACCGTGCGGCCGCCCCGCGCCACGTCCCCCATCTTTCCGAGGCACTTCTTCTGAAACTCCGCGTCGCCCACGGCGAGGACCTCGTCCACGATCAGGATGTCTGGCTCGAGGTGCGCCGCGACCGCGAAGCCGAGCCGCATGTACATGCCGGTCGAATAGAACTTGATCGGAGTGTCGATGAACTCTTCGACCTGCGCGAACGCGACGATCTCGTCGAACTTGCGCGCCGTCTCCGCGCGCTTCATGCCAAGGATGGCGCCGTTCAAGAAGACGTTCTCCCGGCCCGTGAGCTCCATGTGGAACCCGGTGCCCACCTCGAGCAGGCTGCCGACGCGCCCTTGCACCTCGGCCTGGCCCTCGCTCGGTTCGCTGATCCGGCTGAGGATCTTGAGCAAGGTGCTCTTGCCCGCGCCGT
>PLIR01000106.1 GCA_003139415.1 Myxococcales bacterium
TCAGCGGCTCGTTGACGATGACCATCGCGGACGTCGCGGAGAACGTGAAGGCCTGCGCGGTGCCGATGGCGGTCGGAAGCGGCGTCCAGACGGTCGGCGTGCACTGCGTCGTCCTGCACGACAGATCGATCCCTCGCGCCCCCGCGTCCTGGCCGTTCGGAAGGATGCCGCCTGCGAGGAGCACCTGCGCGCCGGTGAGCGGCGTCGCCCCCGCACCCACGGAAGGATCGGGCGGGAAGGGCAGCGGCGCGGACATCACCGCGTTCGTCGTCGAATTGGAGGTCACATCGAGCACCTCCACGCCGCTCCCGTTCGCGCTGCCGCCCGCCACGACCAGGCCGTATCCGGGGACCCACGTGGCCGACGCGCCGAGCCGAGGCTCCGACAGCGTCAGCCAGACGGCGTTGCCGTCGGGGTAGGCGGTGTTGCTCAGGTCATTCGGGTTGATCCAGAGGACGGCCGTGGAGGGGGCGCCCGTCGTGCGGGTGCCGCCGACGATGTACTGCCCGCCGTCGCTGTCGGCCACGGTGATGCCGCCCGCGATATCGGCAAACGAGGGCCCCCCTGCCGGTTCGGGGATCTGCTCGGAGGCGTTCGAGCTGAGGTCGAAGTAGAGGCCGCCCTGGGTGCTGATGAGCCACGCCACCGTCCCCGTCATCGCCAGCGACTGCGGCGCGAAGGTGGCCCCGCCGTCGAGGCTCGGGAGCGTGGGCGGCGCCGCGAGTGTCTGGAGCGCCCCGAAGTCGTAGAGCTGCGTGGACGACACCGGCGTGAACGCGAGCCCGCCGTCGCCTTCCGGCAGGTCGCCGCCGTCCGGGAGCGTGCCGCCCGCCATGAACACGAACTGCCCCTGCACGTTTGCGAGCAGCGGCGCTTGCCGGAAATCGGTCGGCGGGCTGGGCGCGCGCGCGAACGCGCCGGTGCGCTGCACGAAGACCCACACCGTGTCGCCGACGAGAGACCCATAGTAAAGGGGGATTGTCTGGCCGAAGACGACGGCCGCGTCCTGCGCGTCGAGCCCCGTGGCCTCGATGGAGACCGTCTCGCTCTCGCTCTCGCTCGTGAGGGGGATCGTGCTCGCCGAGAAGGGCGCCGTGCCGAGCGTCGTCGTGTTCCCGCTCGAGTCGACCTGCTGGATGAGGATCTGCGTCACCGCGGGCGCTTGCGTGAACGTCGTCGTCTCGCCGCCCTGCGTCAGCGCGATGGTGGCGCTGTCTTGCGACGAGCAGGCCACGACGCCGGCCAAGAGCAGCAGAGGGGAAGGGAAGGAACGCCAGAGCCGCACGGGCGATTCCTCTACCACGAGAGCCCACGGCGAGCGTTCACGGATCAAGCCCCTCGTGCGTCCCGTATTTCCGCGCCCGCCACACGCCGAGACCCTCGTCGAGGATCGTCACCTTGGTGAAGCCGGCGCCCTTCAGCTTTTGCGCGAGCTGGCCCGATTCGGCGTGCGGGCAGGCGCAGTAGCAGACGAGCCATGCGCTGCGCGGGAGCTGCGCCAGATAGGGATCGGGGTCGTAGAAGGGGACGCTGACGGCGCCCGCGATGTGCTCGTTCAGATAGTCCGACCCTGCGCGCGCATCGAGCAGCGCCATACGGGCGCCGCGATCGAGCTGGCCTTTGACGACGTCGATCTTCGTCGTCCCCGGCGCCGCGTTGAAGCCGACCGGCTCGGGCCCGCCGGGGTTGAGCGGTACGGGACCGAGCGGAATCGGCGGCGGCCGCGGGGGCGGGGGGGAAGGCTTTGCGACGGCCTGCGCCTGCCAGCTCCGCAAGAGAGCCACCACGTCGTCGATGCCCCCGTCGCCGAGCTTGCGTCCGAACGCCTCCATCGCAGTCCCAGGCCGCCCGCCGGCGATCGCATAGCGAAGGAACCCGTTGCTCGCGCTCGTGAGAAAGTCGCGGCCCCCGAGGCTCACGCTCGTGCCGCCGGTGCCGTCCGCGCCGTGGCATCCCGCGCACTCGCGCGCGAAGACATCGGCGCCGCGCTTCGCGTCGCCCGTGACCGGGCGCTCGTCGAGGGTGGCGCGCGGGCCCTCTTGCCAGCTTCGCAAGTACGCGATGACCGCGCCCGTCTCGCCTCGCGAGAGCGGCCCGCCTCGCAAGCGCCCCCACGCCGACATCGTCGTGCCGGCGCGCCCGCCCTCGATCGCGTTGCGAAGGAAGTCGTCGCTCGCCGACGCGAGGAAGCGCTGGTTGGCGATCATCGGCGCCTGATCGGCCGCGTACCCCTCGCCATGCAGGCCGTGGCACACGACGCACATGCGGTCGTACGCTTGTGCGCCGTGCCGCTGCGCCTCGGTAGGCTGCAGGCCCCCGCACTCGAGCGTCCCGCTCGCGATGCACGCGGCCACGACGGCGACGCACTCGAGGAGCCGGCGGTAGCGCATGGGTGATGAGTACGACGTAGTAGTCTGCTCGCTCGACCGAAGCGACGTCGTTGGCCCTCCGTCGTAGCGGCATGGGCAAAGATGGGCGCATACGACAGTGCCGCACCCCCGGGTCCGTCAATCGTGGTCGCCCGCCAAGGGGCTAACCGGGTTGTCCTGTTGCCAACGCCGTTGTCATCGTCGCCACAGTCTTATGCAAGATCCCGCGGGATTTCGCGGTGCGTCTTGCTGGCCAGAGAGGCATGCTCGTTGCTATCTTCCCCCGGTCGACCCCCTCGCGAGCTGCCCAAAGCAGCCGCCGGAGTCCCCCTCGCGTCCCATCGCGCCCCCCTTCACCAAGTCTCTTGCTTCGCGGCCAGCCTGGCTTGCATGCTTCGCCCCGCGATTTCTCTGCTTCTCTCCCCGTGCTTCGCAAAGCTCCGTCCCAGGAGGATGGCATGTCGTCTCGTAGAGTCGTCTCCGGCGTCGCCCTCGGCGCCATCGTTTCGTCCCTGTTCGTCTTCGGCGGAGGCTGCCTCACGCGGCCCGTCGTGGCGGGCAACCCCGTCACCAAGACGAACTTCACGGTCGGCTACAGCACGACGTCGATCAACAAGATCGACATCTTGTTCGACATCGACAACTCCTCGTCGATGGGTGACAAGCAAAGCTACCTCGCGCAGGCCGTCCCCGACTTGATCACGCGCCTCGTGCAGCCGAACTGCATCGACGCGAACGGCAACGCGATCCTCGGCGACGGCGGCACGGCGCTGATCGCCGACTCGGCCGGCAACTGTTCGGAGGGGCAGCCGGAGTTTAGCGCGGTGCACGACATGCACATCGGCGTCCTCTCATCGTCGCTCGGCCCACGCGGTACGCAGGGCAAGGCGATGGGCAACGGAACGATCTGCCAGATCTCGACCACGGCAAACGCCACGCCCGGCGATTACAACGAGTACACGAGCGGGACGTACCAGCAGTTCCTCTTGGACTACGCGAGCGGGAACTTTGGCACCCTGTCGAACATTCCGAAGAACGACGACGACGAGGGCCACCTCGTCACGCGGACCGATCCGGTTACCTCTCCCAACGCCCCGACGACGCCATTGAACGGCGGCAACTTCCTGGCCTGGTCCCCAACGGGCGCTGCGTCGCCGGGCGGCGTCGTCGTCACCAATCCGACGACCCTGGCCACCGACTTCCAGGATCTCGTTGTCGGCTCGCAGGCGTACGGCTGCGGCATCGAGTCGCAGCTCGAGAGCTGGTACCGCTTCCTGATTCAGCCGGATCCGTATCTGACCATCACGGCGGGCCCGCAAGCCGGCTGCACGAGCAACTGCTTGCTCCAAGCGTCCTGGAGCGGGCTCGACACGACCATCCTGCAGCAGCGGGCCGAGTTCTTGCGCCCCGATTCGCTGGTGCTCATCGTCGTCTTGAGCGACGAGAACGACTCGGAGGTCGACGTCCGGACGATCAACGGGCTCGGCGTCAACTGGCTCGACAGCGAGTTCCAGCCGCCCCTGCCGACGACGGCCTGCGCGAGCGGCAACCCCGGAGCCTCGAACTGCCAGTCGTGTGCCTTCGTGAACAGCGTGACGAAGGCCGATTCGAACTGCCAGATGAGTCCGGATGTCTACCCGTCCGACAACACGAACTTTGGATTCAACGACAACGTTCGTCACGTCCACATGAAGCAGAAGTACGGCGTCGACCTGCAGTTCCCGATCAACCGCTACGTACTCGGCCTGACGTCGCCCAAGGTGCCCAATCGCAATGGCGAGTACCCGACCAGTGGCCCCAACAGCACCGGCTACTACCAGGGCGGGTTGAACAGCGACCCCAGCGACTTGAACTGCGTGAACCCGCTCTTCGCGCAGAACCTGCCTTCGCCCACGACGCAGCTGCAGCCGGACGACCCGACGATTTGCAGCCTCACCCCGAGCACGACCCGTTCGCCCGCGAACAACCTCGTGTACTACGCCCACATCGGTGGCGTGCCGCACGAGCTCTTGACGACCACGACGAACGGCGTCATCACCCCCAAGGAGACGCTGGCCGCTGCCGACTGGACGCTCATTCTCGGCAACAACCCGCAGACGTACGACTACAACGGCATCGACCCGCACATGATCGAGTCGTACCAGCCGCGGACGGGCCTTCCTTTGAACACGGCCGGGCCCCCCGTTGGCAACTCCGACGAGTCGGGCGACTGGTTCACCGACGGCGAGACGCCCTCGCGCGTCAACTTGCCCATCGACCGCGAATACGCGTGCGTGTTCAAGCTGTCGACGCCCCGCGACTGCGACCCGGGCACGGCGGCCGCCCCCTCGAACCAGTCCGAGGCGGACATCTCGTCGTGCGACTGCTCGACCGCAGGCCTCGCGGCCGACCACGTGCCGGCCGTTTGCAACGCGAGCAACCCGCTGCAGCAGGACTACGCCAAGGCCTACCCGACGATCCGTGAGCTTCTGCTCGCGAACCTTCTCAAGACGCAGGGCATCGTGTCGTCGCTCTGCCCGATCGACATCGAGGACAACGCCCAGGGCAACGATCCTCTCTACGGATACCGCCCCGCGGTGGCGACGATCATCGACCGCCTGAAGGCGTCGCTTACGTCGACGTGCCTGCCCGAAACGCTGCAGGAGAACGATGCGGGCGCCGTGCCCTGCCTGGTCCTCGCGACGCTCCCGGGCGTCACGGGCACGGACGCGTGCAACGACGCGACGAACACGAGCTTGCAGCCCGTGAACCCCACGATCCTGCAGGAGTTCCAGGCGGACCAGCACGCGGCGTACGTGGCCGGGACAAGTGCAACGGACCTGTCGCTGGACACCACGTGCCAGATCAATCAGGTGTTGCCCGCGCAATTCCTGGGCAACACGTGCAAGAACAACAACAGCCCCACGAAAATGGGTACCGAGGGCTGGTGCTACATCACCGGAACCGGGACCTGCCCACAGTCGATCGACTTCTCGGTGAACGGGTTGCCCAAGGGCGGCATCATCAGCCTGCAGTGCCTCGAGAACTCGTCCGACTTCGCGAGCGGCAACGGGACGGGCGGCGGCTCGAGCACCCCCGTGAGCACCGCGTCGAGCGACGCGGCCGCCAGCGGCGACTGACGTTTGCTGTCATCCTGAGAGGCCGTGAAGAAACGCGGCCCATCGCTTCTGCTGTCATCCTGAGCGAAGCGAAGGACCCCACCGTGCGTGGAGACCCGGGTCCGCGTGGGGTCCTTCGGCCTTCGGCCTCAGGATGACAAGGGGGAAGAGGGGGTGTTTCCCCCGCGTGTTGATGGCACTGCCCTCGCCAGAGAAAGTTGCGACGCGCGCCAATCGGCGGGGGGGGTACCGGGAACGAATGCGGGTAAGGCATTCCTCCCGGTAGGCGGGGCGGAGCCCTGTCTCAGGAGGGAAGCATGTCGTCTCCCATCGTATCCGGTGCGGCGCTGGGCGTCGTCGTTGCCGCCCTCGTCGTCTTCGATGGGGCGTGCCTGGTGTCGGGCGACGCGGGTGACGGCGGCGCGTCCGGGAACAACGGGGCCTCGCTCCCGCGCTCGCAGCCAGCGCCCGCGGTGGGATACAGCGTGTTGCCGATCCAGAAGATCGACATCCTGTTCGACGTCGATAACTCGTCGTCGATGGGGGACAAGCAGGCGTACCTGGAGGAGGCGATCCCCGACCTCATCACGCGGATCACGACGCCGAACTGCGTCGACAGCCAGGGCAACGCAATCCTGAACAACGGGACGCAGCTGACGTCGGACTCGAACGGCAACTGTGCGATGGGGCAGCCGGAGCTCACCCCCGTGCACGACTTGCACGTCGGCGTCGTCACGTCGTCGCTCGGGGGACGCGGCACGACATCGATATGCCAGACGATGGCCACGCCGGGCGCCCAGCCGGCCGACTATCTCGAGTTCACATCCGGAACGTACCAGCAGTTTTTGCTCGATGACGAGACCGGCAACTTCGCCGATCTCACGTCGATCTCGAAGAACAACGACGACCAGGGGCACCTCATCAACCGGACCGGAACGCCGACGAACCCGGATGGGCCGACGTCGGAGCTCGTCGGGAACTTCCTGGCGTGGGCGCCCCCGGGGTCGAGCGCAGCTTCGCCCGTCAACGGGGTCTCCGAGGCAACGACAGTCTCGCTGGTCACCGACTTTCAAGACATCGTCGTCGGGGCAGGAGCTTTCGGCTGCGGGATCGAGTCGCAGCTCGAGAGCTGGTACCGCTTCCTGATTCAGCCGGATCCGTATCTGACCATCACGGCGGG
>PLIR01000479.1 GCA_003139415.1 Myxococcales bacterium
CGGGCGGTGAGATCGAGGTGATGGATCGGAACCGACCCATCGCGCGGATCGCGCCCATCCGAAAGGACGGGCCGCGCATCCGCCTCTTGCCGGCCAAGCGCAGGCTTTCCCGTGCCGACAGGGAGCCCCAACCGAGCGCAGACTGGCCGGTTGGTTCACTGGAGCTCCTGCTCGAGGAGCGTCGCGATCGGTGAGGGCGTACATCGATTCGTCGGTGCTGCCCACGACGCTCGGAACGCTCGACGCGATTCACCTCGCGAGCGCGCTCCTCGCCCGTGGGCGAAGGTCGGAGCTCGCCTTCGCGACCCACGACGCCGCGCTCGCGACGGCGGCTCGCGCGGTGGGCTTTCGGGTTCTCGGCTGACGGAAACACCGGACCTTGTCGCCCTCTTGGGCAGACTCCGTCGCGCTGCCCTACCCATGCCCCAGGCCCGCGGAACCTCCCGGAGTCCTCTCCGGCCATAAGGCCGGCGTACCATCGAGGGCGAGCTTTGCATCGCCGGACCGAACCTGGGCCGCGCCGTTGTCTGCCCCGAGCCCCGCGAGCACGTCGTTGCCCGGACGCCGGAAGTACTCCCCCTCGACGAAGGACTGGAAATCGCGAAAAGCCAGCGAATGACTCGATATCGAGTTGAGGTCGCACGTCTCGTTGAGCAGCGTCATGGTTTGAAACATCGTTCTCGCGGCCGTGTACAAGGCGGGGGTCGAGTAGAGAACGACCTTGAAGCCCAGGTCGTGCAACTCGCGCGACTTGAGGAGGGGCGTCTTCCCGCCAAAAATGAGATTGATGACCTTGGGGCCGGGAACTTCGTTGGCGACCCGCTTCAGGGCGGCGACCGACGGCAAGCCGTCGATGAGAACGAGATCCGCCCCGGCGGCGTGGAACTGCTTCGCGCGGCTGATTCCCTCGTCGATCGCCATGGCGTCGGTTCGCGCGACGACGCACATCGGCGTCTTTCGTGCCTTGAGGGCGCAGTTTAGCTTGCGCAAATAGACATCGAGGGCCACGACTTGCTTTCCGGCAGCATGTCCGCACCGCTTCGGAGAAACCTGGTCTTCCAAGATCATGGCCGCCGACCCGGCGCGCTCCAGCTCACCGACCGTGCGCACGACGCTGTCTTCGTTGCCGTATCCATTGTCGGCGTCCACGACCAACGGGATCTGCAGCGCGCTTGCTACGTTTCTCGTCACCGACGCGGTTTCGGTCAAGCTGGTAAGCCCTATGTCGGGACTGCCCAAGAAACTCGCAGCGATCCCATAGCCGCTCATGAATACCGCTTTGAAACCGGATTTCTGGAGGATCATCGCGCTCAAAACGTCGTAGCAGCCCGGAAGCTCGATGCCTTCCGGGCTCGCGAGCATGTCTCGCAGTCTCTCGGCCATTCCATTGATGGATTGCATGTCCTACGCTCCAGTCGAATCCATGTTTCGTTGGGGTCGCGGTATACGGGGGCCTGCACCAAACGCTCGTCGGGACGGGTGAGTCATCGTCCGTCTTTGGTTTCCCGATTGTGGCTTGGGCATTTCTTTCGTGTAGGAAGGCACACAAACCCAGTAGCGCCACTGCGCTCATGGCAGAGCTGGACCATACGGTTGAGGCGGATCAGCGCGCACATCAATCGTTGACCGACGGCGAGGGCATCTCTAGTGTCCCTACACCGGTGCTTCCGATGGACGCGGACGACGACCCGTTGAGCGATCCGAAGTGAGGCCGCGGCTCCTCGCGCGCGTGGGGCTCGCGCTTCTGGCCACCGTCGGATGCGAACAGATCCTCTCGCTTCACGAGCGATCGGCAGGGGAAGGAGTCGACGGCGGCGCAGGCCAAGCCGACGGGGGCGCCGCGTGCGTCGGCAAGTTCTGCCAATTGCCCGACGCGAGCTCAAGCGATGCACCCGGTGGCGACGGAGGGAGCGGCGCGCCCTCGTGCCCACCCGGTTGTTTCAGCGGGACGCCCACGAACGATGTCGAGTTCTTCAACGCGTGCACCAATTCGTCGTGCGTCGTGTTCGACAATTGCGAGCGGCTAGGATTGTGCGACGGGGCCGCGCCCGCTCTCCTTTCGCCACCGCCGGTCGAGGCCGGCGTGGTGACCGAGGCTTCTGTCCCCACGGTCGGTTGCTACAGCGCCTCGCGACCACCACCCCTGTACATGCAGGGCTCCACGAACTTCACGCCCTTCGTCGCGGCGATGTCGAAGCTCGTGACCGGCAACACGATCATTTGGCAGCCGACGACCTCGTGCGCGGGCGCGGCGGCCGGCGGCTTCGGGAACACGGCGATGACGAACCCGGTGGTTTCGTCGCAGAATGCCGCCACTTTTTACGATCAGAGCGGCAACGCCACGCCCTGCGCGCTCGGCAACGGGCCCCATGCGATCGATGGGAACTCCGACCCTACCGACATCGGCGAGTCGGACGTTTTCTCCCAATCCTGCAACCCGGCATGGATTCCGGGAACGGCGCCGTACCAAACCATCGGCGAGTACCTCGGGCCCGTGCAATCGTTCGTGTTCGTCACGCCGAGCGCTTCCGACCAGAACGTGATCAGCGCCGAAGCCGCGCGCCTCGTCTTTGGACTGGGAGGCGACGAGGGGCGGTCGACCCCGTGGACGCAGCCGAACTCGATGTTGATGCGAGCCGCGTCGACGGGGACCGACATCATCCTTTCGTCGGCCATCAACGTCCCTCCCACGGCCTGGTGGGGGACTGTCGTAAAGGACGCGCTGACGATGACGAACGACATCGTCGATACGCCAGCGGGCAACGCGGAGCAGACGATCGGGGTCCTCTCCACCGACTACGCCGACAACCCCATGTACAAGACCGGCGTCAACACGCTCTATTTCCAGGCAAGCGGGCAGAATGCCGGGTTCTTGCCGGATCGGATGCCGACGACGAATGACAAGCAGAACGTGCGGGACGGACACTACGCACCCTGGGGCTTCATTCACCTTTACTTGGCGCTATCGGCTGGCGGTCAGCCCCAGTCTCAAGCTCAGACCTTCGTCTCGCTGTTCAACGAGCCGAATCAGGCGCTGGTCGACGCGACCATCCTGGGAGGGGACGTGCCGGTCTGCGCCATGCACGTGACTCGCACGACGGAGATGGGACCGCTAGAGGCCTATGCTCCCGCCTTCCAATGCAACTGCTACTACGACAAGTCGGTCAACGGGAGCACCACGTGTACGGCGTGCGGCGGCTCATCGGACTGCCCGGCTCAGGCCTGCAATCTCGGCTTCTGCGAAGCCAATTAGGCCGCGGTCGAGGGGAGCGACCTCCGCTCCCCTCGAGATCCCCACCGGATTCGGTTGTGAAATGACCTACCAGCGCCCGAGAACGGTGAGGCCGCCGCGGCCCGGTCCTGCGCCGACGTCCCAGCCCACAAGACTGGCGCCCGGCGCGGGGCTGGACTGGCCAATCGGCCCCATCGTGCGCTCCGGACGCTTCGTCGCAGCCACGATGAGGAGAGTCGCACCCAGTCCGAGGCCTACGACGCCGGCGGCCGCGGTGGCGGTCGAAATATCGGCGGACCGGATCGCGTCGTGGTTCGTCGACGCGCCCTGTGAGGTGCAGGCGTCGGCGGAGCACTCACGGTCCGCGTCGTTCTTGAGGGCGATCGCGTGGAGCCCGAAGTACGTGGAGACGCCGGCCCCCGCTACGCCCAGCCCCAGCGCAATCCAACCGGCAGCCGAGAGGCCAGCAGACCCTCCTCGCGCGCGCGAGTCTGGACTTTTGGGCGGGATCGTCGGCTCGGCCACGGGCGGTGCCACCGCGACGGGAGTCTCCGCCGGCGCCGGGGGGCTCGTGGCGATGGCCACAGAAGGTACGACCGAGAGAGCCTGGAGCGCCGGGACGAGAATCGTGCGCGTCTCGCCCGAGGGAACGACCACGATCGCTTCGCTCCACGGCCTCTTGCCTGGTGCCTGCGCCTCGAACACGTGATCGCCCGGGTCGACGGGCAAGGCCGACCCCCAGGCTGCGCGCGCGATCACGTTGCCGTCGCGCCGGACCTCGAGGTCCGGCTCATCCGCGCCATTCGGAACTTGGAGAACGATGCGCGAAAGCGTTGGTTCGAGCGCGGAGATGTGGGCTTGTGCGAACGCCACTCGGACCGGCCGATTGTCGGCTTTTGCGATGCCACGCGCCTCGATGAACTCGACCCAGGCGGTCGCCGTGCGGCCTTGCCGTTCGTGGCAGAGCGCGACGTTGAGCAAGGTGCCGCCACCGGGGTCGATCCGCTGGCTTTCTTCGAGTTTCGGACAAGCCTGGTCGAGCCGCCCCTGCTCCAAGAGGGCGCGCCCCTCGCCAAAGAGCTGCGTAGCAACGGACTTGTCGGCGGCGGAAGGGTCGGCGTTCGCGATCCGCGCGAAGCCGTTTCCAATTAGACACAAACAGACACCGAGCACGGCCTTGGCTTTGGCTTTGGTGTTTTTCATATCTGTTTCACGCTGGGGACAGCCCGTGTGTCGGGCGCGGCAGTCGTTGACCGAGGACGCGACTCTCTCTAACATCCTTACACCGGTGCCACCAGTGGAACTGCCCGAGCTCATCGGCGGCAAATATCGCCCTCGCAGCGTCCTAGGTTTTGGGGCGACGGGTACCGTGTATTGTGTCGAGCACACGTTTACCGGCGATCTTCTGGCTCTGAAGGTGCTGCAGCCGCACCTTGCGGCTTCGCCGGACGCAATTACGCGCTTCAAGGGCGAAGCGCGCACGGCCGCGAAACTTCGTAGCCGGCATGTGGTGCGGATTTTCGACGCCGACGTGGCGCGCGAGCTCGGGGGCGCGCCGTACCTGGTGATGGAATTGCTCGAGGGAGCCAATCTCGAGAACGCGGCGGGCGACAAGCCCGCGGAGCCAGAGTTGGTCGTGGGCTGGCTGCGCGAGGCGGCTTCGCCGCTCCAAAGAGCGCACCAGCNNAGGCATGATCGCGTACAGGCTTCTGACGGGTTCGGAGTACCGCGCCGAGGCTGGCCTCGCGCAAATGCTCCTCGACATTCTGAACGAGCCCCTCCGGACGCCGTCCGAAAAGGGTCATTCGCTGGGAGTGGCCTTCGACCAGTGGTTTCTCAAGGCATGCGACCCGAACCCTCAAGGGCGCTTCGCGTCCGTGGGCGAGCAGGTCGAGTCTTTGGCCGCAGCCCTTGGCGTCTCGAGGGGGTCCGCCGCGCCTCCATCGAGCGTCCGCGATCCGGCCGAGCCGCCCCGCGCGTCTTGGGCTCCACGAACGCGCACGGAGGTCGGCATTTCGCCCGAGAGCGTGGGCTCGACGAGCAGCCTTCGACCGACGACGATGGCGACGACCGGCGCGAACGGGTGGAAGCTCGAGACGATCCCGACGCTCTCGGGGGCTGACGTGCAAGACGCGTCGCCCACGCCGAATGGGTGGCGGCTTGGGTTCTTCGCCATGTGCGTCGTGGCAGCGCTCGGGGTNNGGCGTCGGCAGTTGGCGGAAAACGTCTACGGCCACGCTGGCCTCACCGGGGCGGCCAATGGATTGCCCCGTCGGCGTCATCGCGCCGTCGTCCGGCACAACGGAGGTGCCGGCCGTTTCGCCTGCTCCCTTGGTCGTCGCCTTGGCCTCTGCCGCCTCCGCCGCGCCCGAA
>PLIR01000467.1 GCA_003139415.1 Myxococcales bacterium
CCCGGACGATGGCCACGTCCCACTCGACCTGCGCCGTGGCGTCCGAGCCGCGGGCGGCGGCCGGTGCGCTCGCGGTGGCGGTCTCCGCGGGGCTCGCGGTGTCCGGGAACGAGGCGACATAAAGGACGCTGTACCGAGGGTTCTCGTGGGGGATGCCGGCGGGGCTGGCGCCGGCGAGCGCCGACTTGGCGCAGGCGAGCAGAGGCTCCGGCGCGCCGACGCTCTGGTTGCGCCCCAGCTCCACCGCAAAGGCGCTTCGCGCGAAGTCCGGGTGAACGACGAGCCGCAGCTTGCCGCTGGCCCCCGCGGCTTCCGGACACTCGGCGAGCTTGCGAAGGCGGGGGAGCACGACGTCGTCGAGGCCTGGGAGACCCCCGCATGCGCTCCCCTTGAGCGAATCGCCGCTGGCCGACTTGCACGCGAAGAGCGAGCCGTGCTCCAGCGCCACTTCGACCGAGGTTCGCGCGACCGACGCGACCGCCGAGGGCGCGGGCATCAGCGCCGGGACCGCGGCCGCCGGCGTGGCGCTCGTGTCGACGCTTTCGGGCTGCGCGCTCGACGAGGACACGACCGGGGCTGGGACGCTCGGACCGAGCCGGACTCCGGCCAGCTTGGGCCAAGCCACGCCCACGACAAACCCGATGGCCGCGATGACCCCGACGCGCCCCCACGCCGGCCGGTCCGCGTCGGCCGAAGGAACGTGCACCGTCAGCGGGCCGTCCGCCCTGTGCAGCGACATCGCCGCGACGAATACCACATGGTGGGCTGGATGGCCCAAATCGAGCGGGAGGGTTCCTGTACTAGGTTCCGTACAACACAAGCTCGAGAAACAGCGTTCCGCCCTCGTATGTCTGGCCGCCGACGAAGAACGGCTGGCCTTCGCTGGCCGTCACCTCGAGCAGCTTGAGGAAGGCCTGCTTGCCGGGTTCGCCGATGGCGGCGCGGATGTGATAGCGCCGGTCGGGATGAGGCGCGCTCGTGGTCGTCACGTCGACGAGCGTGACCTGGAGTGTCCTGCCGTTGACGAGGCCGTACGCCTCGGGCTTGCCTTCCTCGAGGGCCTGGAGCTTGCGCGCCAAGAGCTTGTACACGTTGTAGCGGACGAAGGGCTGGTCGCGCGTGAGTTGGGGGAGGTCGCGCAGGTCGGCATCGATGGCCGCTCCCCCGTCGGACTGCGTCGCATGGATGACCCGGATCTCGAGCGTGGGCACGCTCTTGGCCGGACCCGCCGACGCGAGGCTCGCGACGGAGGCGCATGCGAGCGCGAACGCCACCGGTGCAAGAGCGCGACGGCGCCAGTTCACTTGGTCCCCGTGTCTTCCTCGACCCAGATGACGACGCTCGACGGGTGAGGCGCGTTGGCCGCCGCGGCGGCCGCCCCCATCGGGATCCGGAAGACCGAGACGGCCCGCGACGGCGCCTCGACCGCGTTGACCTCGACCCCGCCGGCGGCCGCCGTCTTCGCCTCGGCTTGTGACGCGGACGCGGAAGGGGCAGGCAGGGCCACAGAGGGCACGCCGACAGGGGGAACGGCGACGCTGGCGACTGGCGCGAGCTCCTCGTCGGAGCGCTGACTGCCAGATCGCACGTATAGCGCGATGCTCGCGGCAAGAACGAGCGCGGCGCCCACCCCCGCGACGACGGCTGGACCCCGCCGCGAGCCGCGCCGCACCCACGGAGCCATGCGCACGACGCCGCCTTCCACCGCGCCCGATGCGTCGGCGGCCAGGCGAGCCATCACGGAGTCGGCGATCCCCGCCACCGCGGCCGACGCCTGCCTGTCCGTGCTTTCACGCACCCAGTCGCCGACCGGCGACGCCCGGAGCGTGTCCACGAGAAGCCGGGCTTCCTCGTTCGACGCGACGAGCTGCTCTGCTTTGGCCTTGGCGTCGCCCTCGAGCATGCCGTCGGCGAGGCCCATGAGGTCGAGGACCGTCTCGCGCGGCAGGGTCACGACTCCCCTCCTCGCTCGTTCGCCTCACTGGGCGTCTCGCCCGCGGACGTGCGTGCCACGACGGGGGGGTGGGCGCCGATCTGCTCGTCGTAGCAGTCGGCGAGGGCTCTCTGCAGCTTCTGCCGGGCGTGGAAGAGCCGGCTCATGATCGTGCCCTTCGAGACTCCCATGGCCTCCGCCATCTCGTCGTAGCTCATGCCGTCCATCTCCCGCAGGACGATGACGGCGCGGTGGTACGACGGCAGAGCGTCGAGGGCGATCTGGAGGCGAGCCGCGATCTCGCCGCGGCGGATGTCCTCGGCCGGGTTCGTCCCCTCTGGTCGGCCCACGGCAGGAAACTCGATGGACGCGTCTTCGGCGAGCCGAGCCTCGTCGAGCTCGACCACCAGGCGGCCCGGCTTGCGTTTGAGGTCGATGCTGAGGTTCGTGATGATCCGGTACAGCCAGGTGAAGAAGGCGGAGTTGCCCTGGAACCCGTCCAGGCTCTTGAAGGCGCGGAGGAAGGCGTCCTGGACAATCTCGCGGGCATCGTTCTCGTCGCGCACGAGCGCGAAGGCGACCGCGAACGCTCGCCTCTCGTTGCGCTCGACGAGACGCCGAAACGCACCCATGTCACCGGCCTGCGCCTTCGCGATGAGCGCACGGTCTTCCTCTGCTTCTCGTGCCCGATCCGCCGCGTTGGACGGGGTGGACGGCCGCGTATTCAAAGCCTTCGGGCCCAAGGCGCTACTTCCCCTGCTTGGCTGCCCAGGAGTCGCGGAGGCCGATCGTCCGGTTGTAGACGGGGGCGGAAGGCCTCGAGTCCGGATCGACGCAGAAGTAGCCCACCCGCTCGAACTGGAACCGATCCCCGGCGGCTGGGGAGGCGCCGATGGCGGCTTCGACGCGCGCGTCCCGGACGATCGTGCACGAGTCCGGGTTGAGGTCCGCCAGGAAGGCGTCGCCACGGTCGGCCTCCTCGTCGTCGACCCCGGCTCCGGGCTGCTCGGACTTGAAGAGGCGGTCGTACAGCCGCACCTCGGCCGGGATCGCGTCCTTCTCTGCCACCCAGTGCAACGTGCCCTTGATCTTTCGCCCGTCCTTCGCGTTGCCCCCGCGCGACTCCGGATCCCACGTGCAGCGCAGCTCGACGACATGGCCCGCGTCGTCTTTGACGACGCGCTGGCAGCGGATGATGCACGCGTACCGCAGGCGCACCTCGGTGCCCGGAGAAAGGCGAAACCAGCCCTTGGGCGGCACCTCGGCGAAGTCGTCCTGGTCGATGAAGATGACCCGCGAGAGCGCGAGCGAGCGGCCCCCACGGTCGGGGTGCTCGGGATGCCACGGGGCGTCGAACTTCTCCTCGGTGCCCTCCGGGAAGTTCTCGATGACGACGCGCAAGGGGCGAAGGACCCCCATGACCCGCGGGCAGCGGGCGTTCAGGTCTTCGCGGACGGCGTGCTCGAGGAGGGCGACGTCGACGAAGCTGTTGCGCTTGGACACGCCAATGCGGTCGCAGAAGGCCCGGATCGCCTCGGGCGTGTAGCCCCGGCGACGCAGGCCGGCGATGGTCGGCATGCGCGGGTCGTCCCACCCCGACACGTGCTTGCCGGCGACGAGCTGCTGCAGCTTGCGCTTCGACGTCACCGTGTACGTCACGCTGAGGCGCGCGAACTCGATCTGCTGCGGGCGCGGGTCGAACGTCACCTGGTCGAGAAACCAGTCGTATAGAGGCCTGTGGTTCTCGAACTCGAGGGTGCAGATCGAGTGCGTCACCCCCTCGATGGCGTCNNCGCCGCACGCGGTACATCACCGGATCGCGCAGATTCTGGTTGGGCGACTGCATGTCGATCTTGGCGCGGAGGACGTGCGCGCCGTCCGGGAATTCACCCGCCCGCATGCGCGCGAACAGGTCGAGGTTCTCGGCGACGGGGCGGTCGCGGTACGGGCTCACCCGGCCTGGGTGGTAGAAGTTGCCGCGGCCGGCGCGGATCTCCTCGAGCGACTGGCTGTCGACGTAGGCCTTGCCGTCTTCGATCAGCTTGCGCGCGATGGCGTAGAGACGTTCGAAGTAGTCCGACGCGAAGTAGAGGCGATCGGCCCAGTCGAACCCCAGCCAGCGGACGTCGGCCTGGATGGACCGAACGTACTCGTCGTCTTCCGTGGTCGGGTTGGTGTCGTCGAAGCGCAGGTTGCAGAGGGCCCCCGGGAAGCGCGCCGCGAGACCGAAGTTCAGGCAGATGCTCTTGGCATGGCCGAGGTGCAGGTACCCGTTGGGCTCGGGCGGAAAGCGCGTCATGACCCTGCCCCCGTTCTTGCCCGCGGCGACGTCGGCCTCCGCCATCTCGAGGACGAAATTCGGGGCGTTCTCCTGCTCGGCGCGGGGCGCGGGGGTCGGCTTCTCGGGCATCTTCTCGGACATCATGGGGAACTTGCGGCGGCGGCAGGATGTAGCAATCCCGACTGCACCATCCTAGTCTGCCCGCCGCCCGAATGCCTGCGAGGTCGCGCGGCCGCTCATGTCACCGCCCCTGACCTCCCCGGAGCCGGGACGGCTGGACGTCTTCCTGACGACGTTCAAACCGCTCCTGCCGATCCCGGCGCTGCTCATCCTGCTCCCGGCGCTGTGGCTGTTCTTCCGGGACACGTGGAAAGAGCTCGACGACGACGCGACGCAGTGGCGGGCTGAGCTAAAGGCCGAGGGTCGAACCGATCTTCGCCCGTTCGTCGCTCTCGGCATGTGCGCCGTCATCCTGACGTTGCAGGAGTACTACGGCGGACGGTCGTACTTCGAGCAGGCGCTGCGTCCGTGGATCGTGCGCCTCGAAGCCCACCACCCGAAGATGCGGCTCGCCAAGTACGACGAGCTCTACAGCTTTGGCTGGTGGGTGGCCTCGCGCGTCATCGGGTACGTCGCCCCGTTCGCGTTCTGGAAGTACTTCTTTCCCGGCGATTCGCTCCTCGACATGGGGCTTCGGGTCAAAGACTTCTGGAAGCACGCGTGGATCTACGGCCTGTTTCTGGCGCTCGTCCTGCCGATGATGCTGCTCGTGTCGCGCGAGCCCGACTTCGGCTCGTACTATCCGTTTTACAAGCTGGCCTCGCGATCCTGGTTCGACTTCCTCGTGTGGGAGGCGATCTACTTCGCCCAGTTCTTCGGGCTCGAGATGTTCTTCCGAGGATTCTGGCTGGGGGCGCTGCGGAGGAGCTTCGGCTCGGGGGCGATCTTCGCGATGGCCGTGCCCTACTGCATGATCCACTACGGCAAGCCGTTCCTCGAAGCCAACGGGGCCATCGTCGCGGGCATCGCGCTCGGCTCGCTCAGCATGAAGACGAAGAGCATCTACCAGGGGTTCTTCGTGCACATCACCGTCGCCGCACTGATGGACTGGCTCGCGCTCTGGCACAGGCACGCGCTTCCGACCGTCTTCTGGGCACCCGGGTATGGCCGGAGGCCGCAGTTGCTCTAGTCTCGTGCCCGCACCGCGATGCAAGAATGGTCCTCGCCGCTCGTCGCGGCCACCGGTGCCTTCCTCGCGGTCCTGCTGTGGCGCGTGCGGCCCGCGTGGCCATGGAGCCGCAAGCGCGCCGCCTTGCGCGAAGCCCTCCAGGACGCCCGCGCCCGCGTCGAGGCGGCGAAGGACCCGGCGTCCCGCGCGCTGGCCCTCTGCGACGCGGCCGACATCACGACCCGGGGAGGCGGCGGCTACGCGAGCGCCGCCGGCCTGTATCAGCGCGCGCTGCGGACCGACCCCAACTCCGCCGCCGTCGTGAGCCGCGCGGTCGCCGGCCTGACCGCACGCCCGCGGGCGCTCGAGTCGCTCCTGTGGCGCACGCTCGCAGGAGCACCCTGGAAGGGCGATTCGCGTGACGCGGTGCGTACAGCCCTCGAAGCGTTGACGGCGCTGCACGAAGGCCCTCTCAAGAACGCTGTCCGCGCCCGCGCCCTGGCCAACGCGCGCGACGCGATGTCGTGAGAACTTGCGGGAAGTGCGGCACCTTGTCACGATCGGGATGACGCCTTGGTTACACGACGGCCCCCGTTCCGCTTCGCGCGCTGCGGCGTGCTGGCCGCGCTGCTCGTCGTGCCGGCGGCGGCCCGGGCAGACATCTTCACGTACACCGGGTCCGACGGCACCGTGCACTTCACCAACACGCCGGGCGGGGACAAGCGCTATCGGCTCTACATCCGCGGCAACGGCTGGTCGGGGCGCCCCGGCAGCGGCGTCACCCCCGTGCCCCCGAGCGATCGCGACGTCGCGCGCTACACCCGCTACGACGACTGGATCCGGGAGGCGGCGACGCTCTACCAGATCCCCGAGCAACTGGTCCGCGCCATCATCCGGTGCGAGAGCGACTACGACCCGCGCGCGGTGAGCGTCTCGGGCGCCCGGGGCTTGATGCAGCTGATGCCGGAGACGGCCGCGCTGATGCAGGTGAGGGACATCGAGGACCCGCGCGAGAACATCCTGGGTGGAGTCCGGCTGCTGCGCATCCTCGCGAACGAGTTCAACGGCGACCTCGAGCTCACGGTCGCGGCGTACAACGCCGGCGATGGCGCCGTCATCCGCTTCTCGGGGATCCCGCCGTTCACGCAGACGCGCGACTACGTCGTCCACGTAACGCGCTACTACCGTCGCTACCGCACCGTGCCCGATCCCACCGAAGCCAGCCAGTCCGTCGACTAGGACGGCGTCCCGGGTGGGGTGTGGAGGCAGCCGCGGCCGACTCGCTTGCAGGCCGGGTCGGTCATTGGTAGGTTCCGCGCCCGTTTTTCAAACCCGCCGCGCGAGTCAACTCGCGCACCCTCGACACAAGGAAAAGCCCCCATGGCCGCAAAGACTCCGCTGGCAATCGTGAAGGACAAGTTCGGCGAGAAGGCAAAGCTCGTCGAAGCGATCGAGAAGCTCACGAACGACGGGCTTTGGCTCGCCCGATCGACCGAAGGCAAGGGCCTCGCGCATGTCTCGAACGCCAAGCTCCTGCGACTCCACGCCACCTTTTCGGAGGTGAAGGAGAAGTTCGGTACGCGGGAGAAGCTCGTCGACGCCGTGCTCGATCTGGAGAAGCGCACCAAGGACACCGGGCTGCGGCAGAAGCTCTCGGAGTGGCCGGTTCCGCGCCTGTTCGACGCGTACCGGTCCGCCAAAAAGCGCGCGGCCGGGCCGAAGACGGCGTCGCCCAAGCCGCGCGCCGAGCCGCGCGCGAAAGCTGCCAAGGCTCCCGCCAAGGCCAAGACGCCGACCAAGGCCAAGAAGGCCTGACGGCGGCGCGAGAACCCCTTCTAATTTCGGGCTCTGGGTGATAGCGAACGGCTACCTTGACGCGCGAGGCGGCGGGCCTGTCTCCGTCGCACCGTCCGCGTGATCGTGGAGGCATGATGATGGCCAAGGCTGCGAAGAAGGACATGAGCAAGATCGTGCTCGGCGAGAGCGGCTTTCCCGTCATGCATGAGATGTTCGTGCCGAAGGCGATCTTCTTCACCAACGGCGTCGGCGTGCACAAGGACCGGCTCTCGTCCTTCGAGCTTGCCCTCCGCGACGCGGGGATCGAGAAGGCGAACCTCGTGACGGTGAGCTCGATCTTTCCTCCGCGCTGCATCGAGATGAGCCGCAAGGAAGGCGAGAAGCTCATCATGCCGGGCCAGATCGTCCACTGCGT
>PLIR01000236.1 GCA_003139415.1 Myxococcales bacterium
CGCGAGTACGCCCGCGCCCGCGCCCGCGCCCGCGTCCGCGCGTGCGCCCGCGTCCGCGCGTGCGCCCGCGTCCGGGTACTGTCCTAATTTCGAGCCGCTGACGCGCGGCGTCGAGGCTGACTCGGGCACGGTCCGTGGCTAGCATCGTCGTCGATGCGCCGACGGAGGCTCAAGATCGCGGCGATGGCGGCAGGCGTTCTCACCATTGTCACCGCGGCCCTCGTGGTAGGCGCGCTTCGCATGGTGGCGCGGGGCGAGGCGTACACCTTGCGGCATCCCGCCCACGCCTCGGAGTGACCATGGACGACGCTGGCCTCCCCGCCCTGCTCGACGCCATCCGCCACCTAGAGGGCTGCGAAGCCTCTTGGGTCGAGTCGGTCCCGGTCCACGAGAAGGACCCCAAGGGCGAGACCGTCTGGACCGGCGAGGTCCACGTGTTCGACCTCGTGAAGCACCCGAAGGCGATGCGCGCCTACGCGTGGTCTCACGCGACGACGGGCACGCGCCGGCAGTTTCATGTCGTGCTCCACCTGCCGCCCGTCGATGGGCCGGTCATGGCAGTCAAGACGGCGGTGTACGCGGAGTACCGGGCTCGCCAAAAGGCGACGAACTAGGTACCTATCGTCCACTCGAGATCGCCTGCGCGCTGGCCGTCCTCGACGTATCGACGGGCAGCCCGCAGCGCGAGGTCTCGAGAGACGATCTGCGCCGCGCGATAGTCGCCTTCCTGGCCTCCGATACTCATTCGCACCACACGCGTGGCGCCCCGATTCTCGGGGTTCCTCAAGTTCCAGAACGTGAGGTTGTCCTCGGTGACGAAGACGATGAGGCCCCCATCGAGGCCCCCGCCAATAGCAAGGTGATGGTCTCCTGACGGAGGCCCTAATGGCGACGGCGGCGCGAGCACGACCAGGGTGTGTACGGCCCCGTCCAGCGCGCAGATCTCGCGTTCCACGTCGCCCCACGTCGGGTTTGCAGTGACCTCTGCCTCAGTCGTCAGGGTCGCAACAAAGGCCACGTCACCGCGCCTCGTCCACCGATGCCACAGAACTAGCCGCGAGCACGATCGCGCGCGCCCACTCCGAGAGCCCTTGACCAGTCGCCTTTGCGGCCCGCTCGGCGGCCCGATGCTCGGCTTCCGTCAGTCGCACCGAGAGGTGCGCCGCCTTGCGCTCCTTCTTGGCGAGCGGCGGACGCCCCATCCGCTTGGCCTTCACGGCGCCTCCGTGCGCGCCAGCGCGGCGTCGAGCCGAACGTCCATGCTCCACACCGTCGAGGCGACGCCGGCCGCCATGGCGGGCGTGCAGCGGATCGTGGAGTGGTCGCGGACGAAGTTGTAGTGGGCGAAGTGGAGAGCGACGGCCGCGCCGTGATTCTCGAGCTTCTTGCTGTGCGCGTTGGTCAACCGGGTGAACCGGCGGATGCCCATGCGCATCGTGAGGTTCTGACGCTCGACGTACGACGTCGAAACCAGCTCCTCGACGGGGAAGCCGAAGATCGGCGTCTTCTCCGTCCCGGTCACCTTTGGGGGGCTGTAACGTCCCGGCCCCGCCGCTTCGGCCTCGTTGTGTGACGTGAAGTGGATACGGTCAAGAGTTCTTGTCACCCAGAAACGCGAAGACTTTTCGCCAGAGAAGTTCACGCAGGCGCTTCCAGTTTGAGGACGGTTCGTCCTTTGGCTTCCAGCCATGCGCGATCCGCATCGTCCGGATGTGCTCCTTCGCCTTGTCCTTGATCGGTGTCTTGGCCGATAGGGCGATCACATAACGAGTAAGAAGTGCTGCTCCCAAGACACCGGAGACCGCGATCACCCCAACGTCCTTCCATCCGAACTGGTCCACCGGAGAAGCGATCGTCTTGAGGATGAGGCCAACGGCGCCGAGCACAGAGACTGGAGTACCAAGGTGATCCGGCTTAGGCGGCGGATGGTCGATCGCCATCTCTATGACGTCCACTTCGGCCTCCGTCGCCTTAGAGGACGGCACGACAAGCTCAGCGGAGCGTGGGTTTGTCGCGGCCCTCGCCAGGGCTTCGCGGGCCTTCTCGTCGCCCTTCTCGTCAGTAGCCATCTCAGGGCCCCCACAGGTTGGGGTCCACGGAGTGTGCGTCGTACATCTCGATGTAGCCGCAGATACGGCAACGGTAGATGCGCACTGGCTGACCTCTTCTCAGATTGATTTGAGGAATCGTCGCCTCGTGCAAAACCCCCGGTCCCGGACGCGCCATGGCAGGCTCGACCCCGACCAACGTGAGCCACAGAGGATCGGCCTCCATCGAGTCGATGGGGACCTCCAAGGCACCCATATGGCTTGGGAGCTGCCAGTTGATGCAACGAAACTCGTACGACGACGCTGGATTCCCGTTCCAGAAGATGGGCATGGTGGCCGATCATACGCGTCCGGGGGCCGGTCACGGTGACCGCCTTGCTCTTCGCTCCGTGAAGAAAATGGTAAGGGCCGAGAGCAGAAGCCCGGCGACACCCCCTATGCCGAGCCCATACAGTAGGCGCTCGTACTGAGCGGACTCGTTTCGGTCGGCTTCTAGGATTGCGGGATCATCTGTGGACAAGGCGTCACTCGTCCGAGCCATCGCGTCGTATGACAAGTTGCGGCTGGTGTTTGGCGTTGTTGCCGCTGTCGGCACCGTCTCGGTGATCGCCATCAAAATNNACCGTCTCGGTGATCGCCATCCAAATCTGGTTATTGAAGCTGAACGGCGACCTTGTGGTTATCAAGGATGCAGAAGCAGCGGAGAACAAGCGGCTCGTGGCGGTAGCCACGGCGCGCGCCGAGGAGGCGGCTGCAAATGTCGCCAATGCCACACGCGACATCGAGGTGGCCCGGCGCGAAGCCGCGGAGGCAAACGCCCGCGCCGCAGAAGCTAACCGGATCGCGGAAGGTTAACGGCTGGCCCGGGTCAAAATCGAGGAACGGATGGCGCCGCGACGCCTTTTGCACCCAGAACGACTCGTGGCGGCGTTGGCACTGTTCAGAAATGACGGCAGTACGGACGAGCGTCTGACCATCGAATGGGCCGAGAACCAGGACACCTTCGCCCAGGTGGTTGGGCGCACCGTGTTCCAGGCCGTCCACTGGGGCGTGCAGGTCGGTGGCCCCAACATCTCCCTACCGTCCGGTGCGACTTTGTACGTTGCTCCCGACGCCTCGGACATCACCAAGAAGCGCGCACAAGCCTTGGCCGACGGGTTGAGGGCAGCCGGTATGTCTGACCTCGATGGCCCGATGAGCGGCGCACCTACGACGGCCGTTGGACCAGACAGCAAAATCAAACTGATGATCGGTGCGAGGTAAGCGGACTGCCTCAACAGCGCCCGCAATGTGGGCATGCGCCACCCGGAGGCCAGGTCCCGGCCAAAACGCTCTCCAACGGGACGCCCGCGACCTTGGCGACGCGGAGCGCGATCCCCGCGCTCACCACCCCGCCACGCGCCGG
>PLIR01000364.1 GCA_003139415.1 Myxococcales bacterium
ATGTCGGCGATGGCGTCCTTGACGACGACGGCGCCCTTGTCGAGGGCCGCCTTCTGCTCGGCGTTGGCCGCCGGTTCGCCCTTGGCGGCCTTCGTCTTCTCCCACTGGTCCCACGTGTAGACGGCGCCCGCGAATTCGCGCTGCGCGAGGGCGTAGCCCCAGCGCATGAACGCGCCCTCGGTGAACTTCATGATGTTGCCCTTGTGGACGAACGTGACGCTCTTTCGCTTCTGCTCGACGGCGTACTTGATCGCGGCGCGCACCAGGCGCTCGGTCCCCTCGCGGCTGACGGGCTTGATGCCGATGGCGGCCGTGTCGGGGAAGCGGATCTTGCGGTAGTCCGCGGGGAAGTTCTCCTTGAAGAACTCGAGGACCTTCTTCGCGGCGGGGCTCTCGGCCTCGAACTCGATGCCGGCGTAGATGTCTTCGGTGTTCTCGCGAAAGATCACCATGTCGACGTCCTGCGGGCGCTTGACGGGACTGGGCACGCCCTCGAACCAGCGCACCGGCCGGATGCAGACATAAAGATCGAGGAGCTGCCGGAGCGCGACGTTGAGCGACCGGATGCCGCCGCCGATCGGCGTCGTCAGCGGTCCCTTGATGCCGACGAGGTATTGCCGGAAGGCGGCGACCGTCTCGTCCGGGAGCCAGCTGTTGCAGAGCTTGTAGGCCTTCTCGCCCGCGTAGACTTCGTACCAGGCGATCCGTTTCTTTCCGCCGTAGGCCTTGGCCACGGCGGCGTCGAGGACGCGCACGGATGCGCGCCAGATGTCCCGTCCCGTCCCGTCTCCTTCGACGAACGGAAGGATCGGGTTGTCCGGGACAACGAGCACTCCCGAAGACCCCATCGTGATGGGCTGGCCGTGACTCGGCGGCGAAAAGGCGGGCGTAGCGGTCATGACTGCGGAGTATCCCGCGCAATGGGGGCCCCCGCCAAGAGGTGCTGTCAAAAAGGCTGAGGTCGCGGCATGCGCACCCCTGAAAAAGCCGCGGGGCGCGCCCCTCAGTCCGCCCAGATCTGCACGGCGAATTTCCCCCCGCCGTTGCCGGACGACACGTTGAGCGTGACGTCGTCGGCGTGGGAAAAGCACACGGCGCCGTCTTCGAGCGCCACGGCGATGGGGCCTTCGGTCTCGTCGCCGCCGGCGCTCCTGCCCAGGGAGTCGACGAAGGCGACATCGAGGTCGAGGAGCGACGACGCGGCCAAGCCGAACGCGCGATAGCAGTGGTCGGCCTCGACGTGGACCGGGACGGCGAAGGGGGGCTCGTGCGCTTGCTTCGTGCCGACGACCGTCTGATCGATCTGATGCATGCGCGACGCTTGTGCGCAGGCCTGGGCCACCGCGGCGACGCCCGCGACGAGGTCTTGCTGGGCCTCGGCGTGGGCATGGCAGGCCGCGAGCGCCGGTTCACGCTTCCACTTCGCCCACTCCGACTCCGGGTGATCCGGCCCGCTCGCGTGAACAGCGACGGCAGGGGGCGCCGCCGGCTCGGCGCAGGCCGCCGCCCCTACCAGCAGCAGTCGCAAAGCGAGTCCGGATTCCGGGAGAATCGTACGTATGGATCTCATGGCCTCAGCTGACCGCCTTGCCCATGGCGTGGTAGCCCTTGTCGACGTGCACGACGCAGCCGGTGATCCCGGTGGCAAGCGGGCTGCACAGGAACGCCGCTGCGGCCGCGACCTCCGAGGCGGTGACGGCCTCGGCGAGCGGGGAGTTCACGCGCGTGTATTCGATCATCTGTTCGATGAACGGGACACGCTTGGCTCCGCCCTCGGCCTCGCCCTCGGTTTTGCCCGAGCCTATCGCGCTCGCGGCACGGGAGGCGAACGGGCCCGCGCTCACGCAGTTGACGCGGTGCCCCCATTTGCGGCCCGCCTCCCAGGCGAGGACGCGGGTGTCGCTCTCGAGCGCCGCCTTCGCGCTCGACATGCCGCCGCCGTAGCCGGGGATGACGCGCTCGCCCGCCAGGTACGAAAGGCTGAGGAACGCGCCCCCGGGGCGCATCATCGGCCCGAAGCGCTGCACGAGCGAGACCATCGAATAGGCGCTGACGCTCGATGCACCCAGGTAGCCCCGGCGGCTCGTGGCGAGGAGGTCCTTCGTCACCTCTGGTCCGTTCGCGAGCGAGTGCACGACGACGTCGACGCATGGTTCGCCGAAGTCGGTGCGCAGACGATCGGCGCAGCCCTGGATGCTGAAATCGCCGAGGTCCTTGTAACGCTTATTTTCACGCACTTCGGCCGGGGCGTCCTCGAGGATGTCGTACTCGGCGTCGAGCGGCACGATGCGCTCGAACTCCATCTTGCGGCCGTCGGCGAGAACGAGCGACGCGTCGAGCTTGCCCCGGCGTAGGAGAGTCTGGAAGATGCCCAGCGCCGGCGGCCAGGTCCCCACGCACACGGACGCCCCCGCTTCGGCCAACGACTTGGCGATCGCGAAGCCGAACCCTCCGTCGTCCGCCACGCCGGCGACGAGCGCGCGCTTGCCCGAGAGATCGATGGTCAGCATCCTTGGCTCCTCTCCGTCTTTACACCGGGGCCGCGCCAGCGCTCAACCGGACAACGGCGGCGAAGAAGCCGTCCATCCCGCCGGGGCCGCCATCGGCGCGCCACGTCCGAAGGTACCTGCCGTCGTGCGTCGCGATGCTCTCGGACCGCGCGCGGCCGAGGACGTCTCGTGCCGTCACGAGGGAAAAGCGCGGGTCGTCGGCGAGGAAGCGCTCGACGACATCCTCGCCCTCGCGCCGCAGGAAAGAGCACGTCGCGTAGACGAGGCGGCCCCGGGGAGTCACCAGCGACGCGGCGGCGCGCAGGAGCGCCTCCTGCGTGCGGACCAGCGCTTCCACCCGTTCGGGCCGCAGGCGCCATCGGAGCTCGGGATTACGGCGGATCGCGCCCAGGCCCGTGCAGGGCGCGTCGACCAGCACGCGCGATGCCCGGGCCTGCAGGCCGCGGAGGGTATCGTCCGGCGCGAGGAGGTCGCTATGGATCGCCTGCACGTTGCTCGCTCCGGCGCGCCGCGCGCGGCGGCGCAGCTCGTCGAGCTTGTCCTCGGAGGCATCGAGCGCGAAGACGCGACCACGCCCGCCGAGCAACGCCGCGAGCGCCAGGGCCTTGCCGCCCGCTCCGGCGCACGCGTCCACGACCGAGCATCGCGGCGCGGGAGCGACGAGCTCGGCGACGAGTTGAGATGCCTCGTCCTGCATCTCGAAGTCGCCGCGCGCGAAGGCCGCCGTGCGGAAGGCGGAGCGCCGCCCATGAAGGACGACCCCGAGCGCCGCGTGCCGTGTCGGTTCGGCCCCGATGCCGCTGTCGGCGAGCGCGCGAAGGCACGCGTCGCGAGTCGTCTTGAGCGAGTTGACGCGCGCGACGCGAGGGGGCACCTCGTTCATCCGGGCGAGCACGTCGCAAAGCGCGCCCTCGCCGACGTCGTCCCGGATGGCGACGACCAGCCAGTCCGGCAGCGAGTATACGACTCCGGCGCGCTCGGTACGGTCGTCGATGCGATCGACGCGCGCCTGCAGCTCGGCGCGGGCGGGCGAGGCCTCGGTGGCAATCGAGAGGAAGGCGTCGAGGCGCGAGCCGGTGTCTGCCGCGACGCCTTCGGTCGCGAACCGCAGGAGCCGGTCGTACTTCACGAGGGCGTGTACGAGCTGCGCGGCCACGGCGCGATCCTCGTCGGCCACGGGCCGGAGCGCGTGCTCCAGCACGTCGCTCAAGAAGGGCCACGAGCGCGCGCGCGCTTCGTCGACTGCCGCGACGACGACGGGGCGGACCCGGGCCGCCTCGTCCGCCGAGGGCGCCCCCGCGAGCGTCGCGAGCGTGGAGGCCGCGGACGAACGATCCATGGCGGCCTTGTACACGGGCCGGCGCGTCGTGTGCCATGCTAACGATCGTCCCGGGGTCGCATGGATCGCCTGCACGCGCTCCTTCATCTCACCGTGACGCCCTCGGGGCAGGCGGCATCCACCCGGTCGAACGTGGCCGAGGCGACGGCGCGCAAGGACGGGACGTGAGCGTCGGGCGTGGGGCGAAGATCCTCGCCGTCGCGTTCGTGGCGACGGGGTGCGCCGCATCGCGAACTCCGGCCGGCCCCGCCATCGACGGCCGGCGGCTCCCGACACCAGCGGCCGCCGCAGGAGACGTCGATCGCCCATCGCTCGTGTCGGTCGTGCGCGACGGGGACGGGGCAGGCGCCGTGGCGGTCGCCGTCACGACCGCGGGCGTCGCCGAGGATCTCGGCGCGCTCGCCGCAGTGGCTCTCGCCGCGCTGGTGCAGGAGAGGCTCGCGGCGCGCGGCGTCGACGCCACGGCGACGGGCGGCTGGAACGGCTGGCGCGTGCGCGCGATCGTGGCATCGTCGGCCGCTGCGGAGCGAATCGTGCTCGCGTTGCGCGAGGCGATGCTCGCGCCGGTCCTAGCCGGTGAACCAGCCCTCTCGGCGGTCGAACGCAAGGCTGCGGCGCTCGCGCGCCGTCCCCTGCCCGACCCGAGTCTGGTCGGCGTCGCCCGATGCACCGGGGAGGCGTACGGGCTTGGCGACGGGGCGCTGCCCACCTTCACGGAGCTCGAGAGCTGGCGTGCCGCAGCCATCGGGATTGGGCGGATCGCCGTCGCGGCGGCGGGCGACGAGGCGATCGTCCGCGCCGTCGGCGAGTCCCTCGCCCGCACGAGACCATGGCCCCGAGCGATCCCGCCCTCGACACCCGCTCGGTCCGGCGACGACGACCGCGCCCTCGTATACGAGGCCTCCGGCGAGGTAGCCCCTGGGAGCGCCCGCATCGTCGTGACGGCGCGAACCGCTACGCCGGCGCGCGCGGTAGCGGTGGCGCCGGGGCTCGGGAACCCGCGCGGGGCCTTGGCGTTGCGCCTCGCAGCGCTCGATGGCCCTGCTCACG
>PLIR01000389.1 GCA_003139415.1 Myxococcales bacterium
CGAGCTCCGTGTCCAGAAAGCGGCGGCATGGAGCTTTGCTTCAGCGGCCGCGTTCCTCTGATCCACCTCGCGGTCGGATCGTGACCCACGTGGCCGGGTGATCGGGCGCGACGGGCGGCCGTAACGTGATCCACCTGGTGGCCGGGAAGGCGGCCAGGATGCGCGGGGGCGCGACGCTGGCACGATGGCCGCGAGCTGCCGATGTGCCGAGTGCCGTAGGACCTTCACGGCGGAGCCCTCCGCGCGCGAGACCCAGCGGGTTTGCGGGAAGGCCTGCCGAAAGGCGCGGGACCGGAGGCTCGCGCGCGCCCGGCGCCGCCGCGATCTCGACGACGCGCGTACCGACGAGCGAGACCGGCAGCGGACCCACCGAAAGGCGCGGGGGGAGGCGGGATGTCACGCGCCACCCTCGACGCGTAAGTGCCCGTTATCCGACAAGGAAGTGAGGCAATTCGTGGATCGCGCGCTGGCGCGGTCACGCGCCACCCTCGTGCGCGATCTCCGCGGCATTCTGCTTCGATTCGCGCCGATTCCTGGTAACGGGTCGAGCGTCGGAGCCTTCGTGTCACGCGCCACCCTCGGCGTGGAAGTCACCGATGTCATGGGGGATTCCGGCGAAAATCTGGCAACGCTGTCACGCGGGAGCCTGGGCGCTCGTCGTCGGCCGTGATGGGTTCGGGGCGTGCCCGAGCCCACCCCCGACACGCGCCTCGTCGCGCTCGCGACGCTCGGCGAGCGCCTCGCCCCGCTGCGCCTGTGCGACGCGACCGCGCTCGCGGCCGTGCGCGATTCCCTCGAGCGACACGGCCAGCTCGCCGCGCTCACGCTCTTCGGCGAGACGGGCCAACTCGAGATCCTCGATGGCTTCAAGCGCGTGCGCGCCGCGCGCGCGCTGGGCTGGACGATGTTGCTGGCGCGCATCGACGACGTCGACGCGATCGAAGCGAAGCTCCGCGTCGCCGCGCTGCACGATCGGAGCGGCCTCACGGAGCTCGAGGAGGCCTGGCTCGTTCGTTCGCTCTATCGCGACGACGGCCTCGGGCAACCCGAGATCGCGCGTCGCATGCGCCGGCACAAGAGCTGGGTCTGGCGACGTCTGATGCTCGTCGAGTCCCTCGAGCCGGCCGTGCAGGCCGACGTCCGGCTCGGTCTTCTCGCCCCGCGCGCGGCCGTCGCCATCAGTCGGTTGCCACGTGGCAACCAGGTCGCCGCGAGCTCTGTCGTCGTACGTCGCGGCCTGACCGTCCGGCAAACCGACGCGCTCGTCCAGGAGGTGCTCGAGCAGGACAGCGACGAAGCGCGCGTCGATCTCCTCGCGCGACGGCTGGACGCTCTCGCAATCGATACCCAACCCGGACGGCACACTCCGCGCGCGGCACGCAGCGAGGCGGACGCGATAGCCCTGGACGTGGCGCGGGTGCACGCGATCGCCGCGCGCCTCGAGATCCGCATGCTCGCGTCGCCGCTCGCGACGTTCACGCCCGGTGCGGCCGAGCTCTTGCGCGAGGCGCTCGGTCGCCTCTCGCCCGTGCTGCGCGCCCTCGACGCGGTGATCGGGAACGCCCTCGGCCAGAAGGACGCCGCATGACGGCCTCGTGGCGCAGTCGCGAGGAGCTCGTCCACCAGATCATCACGCTCGCGCGCGACGGTCTCTCGCGACGGGCCATTTCGCGCGCGACGGGCGTGAGCCGCAACACGGTGCGGGCCGTGCTCGCGTCGCACCAGCGCGGGCGCACCGAGGAGCACGCCGCACTTCGCCCGCGACCGGCTCGCGCACCGCGCGCCTCGAAGCTCGATCGGTTCAAGCCGCGCATCGCCGAGCTCATGACCCAGTACCTGCACATCACCGCCCAGCGCGTGTTCGAGAGCCTGCGCGCAGAAGGCTTCGGCGGCGGCTACAACACGGTCAAGAAGTACGTCCGCGCGGCCCGGCCGAAGTCCAAACCGCAGCCGAGCCGCTCGACGCCCATCTACGGGCCCGGCGAGATGGGCGAGAGCGATTGGTCGCCTTACACCATCACGTTCACGGACGGCCAGCGCATGAGGGTCGAGGCGCTCTCGTACGTCCTCGTGCACAGCCAGCGAAAGGCCTTCGCGCTCTTCTCGAGCAACGATCTGCACGCCCTGATGGATGGACACGAGCAGGCCTTCGATCGCTTCGGGGGGTGCGCGGCCCAGTGCAAGTACGACAGCCAGAAGCCCGTCGTCCTGCGGTGGGAGGGCAGTCAGCCGATCTACAATCCGCGCTTCCTCGCGTTCTCGAGCCACTACGAGTTCAGGCCCGTCGCCGTCCGCCGCGGGCACCCCAACGACAAACCTCGGACCGAGAGATCCTTCTGGGAAGTGGAGCGTTCGTTTCTCAACGGACGCTCGTTTCGCAATCTCGAGGACATGCGCGCCCAGATCGCCACCTGGATGGACGACATCGTCGATCACCGCCGGCGCCACAAGCGCACGGCCCTCGAGCGCTTCGCCGACGAGCGCGAGCATCTCGTCGCCCTTCCGCGCCATCCCTACGATACCGCCCGCGTCGTCTATCGCGTCTGCGGCATCGATGGCTTCGTCGACTGGAATGGCAACCGCTACGCCGTTCCCTACGACCACGTCACCGACATCCTGCCGGTGCGCGTCACGCAGCGTGAGCTCTTCGTCTACGCGGCCGACTTGCGTTGCATCGCCCGCCACGAGCTCGCCCCCCGCGGGCAGGGCCTCAAGCTCGACCCCGCCGGCTTCCATCCGCCCGCGCAACGAAAGAGCCCCATCGATCTCGACCAGCTCCACCTCGCCTTCGAGCGGATGGGCGACAGCGCCGCGGCCTTCTTTCGCTCGATGAGTCTCGGGGTGCCGCGCGTCTGGGGCCATCAGGCGCGGCAGATCCTGCTGCTCCGTGAGCGCTACACCACCGCCGACATCGACAGCGCCCTCGGACACGCCGCCGCGTTCGGGGCCCTCGACCACCGCGCCGTCGAGCGCATCCTCGCCGCTCGCTCGACGCCCCGCACTCTCGACGAGTACGTCGCCGAGGACACCGCGCGCCGGCTCGAAGAGACCCTCGGCGAGACGCGTACCCAGCCTCGCGATCTCTCCGAGTACGACCTCTTGCCGCTCGCGTCCGCGTCGCCCACTCCGCCCGAATGCCCCACCGAGGAGACACCTGCATGGCCAAGCGAGATGGCAAGAATGGTCACGACGCCGACACCCGCACCGCCGACGACGACCTCGTCCTCGAGCGATTGCGCCGGCACCTCGACTTCCTCGGACTGACGCTCACCCTCGACGAGCTCGACGAGCGACTCGCCTGGGCGACCCGCGAGCGTCCCGGCGCCACGGTCTTGCTCGAGCACGTCCTCGGTCTCGAGGCGGCGCGCAAGCTCGAGGACCGCATCGCGCGACGCGTTCATGTCAGCGGCCTCGTGGAGCGAAAGGCGCTCGAAGCCTTCGACTGGAATTTCCAGCCCAAGCTCGACAAGGCGCTGATCCTCGAGCTCGCCCGACTCGACTTCGTTCGCAGACGCGACGACCTCGTCATCACCGGAAAGACCGGCACCGGCAAGAGTCACATCCTCAAGGCGTTCGGTCTCCGCGCGTGCGAGCAGGGCGTCCGCATGCGCTACGCACGCTGCGTCGACCTGCTCGACGATCTCCACGCGGGCCTCGCCGACGGCTCGTACGCGCGCCGGCTCAAGGCCTGGGCCGCCCCCGCGCTCCTCATCATCGACGACGTCGGTCTCGGGCAGGTCAAGAAGCGCGGCGACGAGCCGACCGCCGCGCACACCCTCTACAACCTCATCGATCGTCGACATAGCAAGGTCTCCACGGCGGTCACGTCGAATATCGCGCTCAGCGACTGGGGACGCTTCCTGGGCGACGCCACGCTCACCGCCGCCATCCTCGATCGACTCGCCATGCACGCCATTCGGATCGACATCGACGGGCCCAGCTACCGACAGCACGTCGCCGCCGAGCGCGCCGGCCAGCGCCCCGCTGTCAGTCCTCCCTCGGCATGATCCCATGACGCGTCGGCGTGCGTCACCGCCCCTCACGGCCTCGCCGACCGTGCCCGACCTCGTCGACGCCCCCGAGCTCGCGGCGATCATTCTGCTCGAGCACGCGCTCGACGTCGCCGCGAGCGCACTCCTGGCCGAGCACATGACCCTCGCAGACGACTTCCACAGGCCCAGCGAGCAGGGGCCCGTCGTCTCGCTCGCGCATACCATCTGCCGGCGCGCCGGCGCCCTCCGCGACACGCTCGTGCGCTACAGGCACGCCGTTCGTGACGCCGCGACCTCCGTCGCCGACGACAGCGCGCACGACGACGACTTGCCCTTCTGATCTCGAGCCGCCGGCTCGTCCCCATCGGCACCCGCGCCCCGAACGACAGCGTCTTCGCCGGACTCCGGGTCGGTGTCGGCCAGCGCCCCTCGCGATGCCCTGCGCCTTGCGATGACGCGCCCTCGATTCACCTCTCCGGGTGGATCACGATCGGGCCGCTCCCGCGCGCCGACGCTCGCCTCGGGGTGGGTCACCCGAACGACGAGAAGTGGATCAGGGAGAAGGGGCCGCTGAAGTCCGAGGATGCTTCCATGTCAGTCCGCGGCACGGACGCGTCGACCGACGCCGGAGGAGCGGCCTCCTCGCTTGCTGCCGGCGGGGCGTCATCGTCCCCCCTCAACGCCCCGCCCCCGCATTCTCTTCCCGTGCGGGCACCAGGTCGCGCGTCTCAGCGGGGCGATGCCGGGCAAGCGAGATCGCAGCGCAACTGTCCATCTGAGCGCCCGAGGAAGCGCCGCAGACATGCGCGGCCCGATTTGCGCAGCGGCGGGGGAACTGCGCAGTGAATCGTCCCCCTCCGGCTTCGTTTTCCAGTTTCGGAGCAGGTCAGGCGTGTCGACGAGGTCCTCGAGAGCACGGGATTGACCGACCGGCGCGCGCCGGCCGCGGGCACCCTATCGGGCGGCTCGAAGCAGCGCGTCGCGCTCGCGTGCGCCACCATTCACCAACCTTCCCTACTGTTCCTCGACGAGCCGATCGCCGGGGTGACCCGTTGAGCCGTCGCGAGTTCTGGGAGCGCATCTAAGCGATCGCCGCGCAGGGCACGACGGCGTTCCTGACGACGCACTACATGGACGAG
>PLIR01000395.1 GCA_003139415.1 Myxococcales bacterium
CTTCCGGAAACAAGGGGACGCTGTCCGAAGCACCCGTAGCGCGCCGGCTCAGAACGCCTGCCAGAGGCGGTAGCATGGCGGCCCACGCCTCCGCCGTGACGGAGCCATCAAGAGCCGCGAGCTCCCGTTCGGCCTTCTCACTATGCGCTCGTGTACCAGGACTCAGGTGAAGGCGGCGATCGCGTCTCATGCAGCGTCTCCCTTCGTCGCCGGCTCCGGGGCGCCCAGGGGAAGCGCTTCCGCCCACCAACGCTCGATTTCCGAGAGCATCTGTCGCGCGTCGGGGACTCGGAAGATCGTTGTTGCGCGTGAGCCGAGCTCCGAGAGGGAGCTACCGAGCAGGTAGAGGGTGTCGTCCACGACGAGGACCCGATCGTGAACCGGGCTTCGTTCGCGCCCCTCCATCCTTCGTGCCTCCAAGACCAGCGGGAGCACCTTCAACTCCGCAACGCGGGCGACAAGGCGTGCCTCGCCGTCGACGCTTTGACGGAGAAATGCGTGCGACGACAGCAGGCGCACCTTGCACCCTGTGGTCGCGATGAACGGCACGAACATCGCTGCGTCATCCGCAGAGAGGTAGGGATCGACGATGTCACAGCGCCCGCGCGCCCGCCCCAACAGCTCTCGCACGACTTTACGAGCGTCGCGTTTGGAGTCATCGCCGCCGGGAAAGTACAGAAAGACCCGTTCGGCCGCGAGTTCATCCAGCTGACGCCGCCGCTGAGCCTCGCCAATTGCTACGAGGGGCGAGGGCAAGGCCTCCTCCTCGATCCGAGCGCGACGTTCACGCGATACGGTCTGGACGTCGTGGACCTCTTGTCGGCCGTCAGAGCCGGGAAGGATCACCCGCCGCCGTGAGGTCATCGCCAGGTCCAGGCCAATCTTCTTGATGAAGACGGCGCTCTCGTCCTCAATGCAACGGCCCGACGTGTCGAAGAGCCGCACGCGTAGACTGTGCGGGGGCGCAGGAAGGGCGACCGTGAAGAAGGGCGCCACGATGCGCTGGCGGAGGCAAAATCCTGTACCGAGCGGCTGCCACTCGTTCGTTAGCTCCACGTCGCAGCCAGAGATCGAGCGGCCCATCCTCTCGTAGCATCGAACCAGCAGGGTTCGTCCGTCTGCACCGAGAGTCCGCTCGAAGCGGCGAAGAATCGGATTGGTGAAGCAAAGATGTACCGCTCCTACGTGCTCGGCGAAGCGTGTCAGGTCGACCCCTAGCGCCGCCCGCACGACCTCGCGGACGCGCGACATCGCGGGCTCGCCCAGGGTTCTCGTTGTCGCACCACCAGTGTCGTACTTCGACAGGAGCCCCAACGCCGTTTGTCGCGGCGGCAGCACGGCTCCGACGCCACTTGCCTCGCCGAGGTTTGACGGGATGAGGACGGCCTCCTCGTTCGAAGTCACGTCGACCAAGGGGCCAGCGCTCTTCAACGTGGGCGCGCCAGGGAGCGACCTGGAGCCGTCGGCCCCTCGAAAGAATGCGATGGCCGCGGCCGAGTCGACCAGGTCGCGGCGCACGTAGAGCGAGGCGTCTTGGCCGTCGATTCGTTCGCGCAACATGAAGTGCGGAGGCTTGCCGATGAGGGACGAAGTCGGCTGGTCGGCGGGGCACAGCTCCGCGCCCCCGTAGACGATGAGGTATGCGTCGCTCCGGCGGTCGTGAACCATCGCGGTCGTGATCTCGGCGCGTGGGTAGGCCGTCGCGATGAAGTCGAGAGGGGGCACTGTTCCTGATGCCTTGGTCGCGCCCCCGCTCAGGTCGAGGTGCCGCGACGTCGTCTGTTCGGTGAGCAGGAGAAGCGTAGCCGCTCGGCCCGCTTGCAGTCACGCGTCTGCGGCGCTCGTGGCGTGGGTGCTGCGCAAGACCGGGATCAACATCGGGTGATGGAATTGATCCTTGCCGCCGTCGCGGCCCAGTTCGTGATCGACGGCCTGCGTGAAGCCTTCGCGTGGCGGGAGCAAGAGGTTCTCGACAGCAACACGGCGCGAGGGGCAAACAATCTCGCGAGGGCAGCGACAACGTTGCGAAGGAGATCGAGCTACCGAGCGATCGTCCGTCCCGTGGTCTCGCACGTCCAGGCCTGTCGCGCACGCGAATTCCCCGCCGCCGTGCGCATCGAGTCCTTGCGGCGCACAACCGTCACGCCCCGCCGCGTCGACACGTACCGACGGCGCTCACCTTTCTCAGCGCGCCGGAGATGCGTTCCCTGATCTCATCGAAGCGGGGCAGCCTCTCGCCCGAGCGTTCGTCCATGTACAGCCCGCGCCGGACCTCGATCATCGCCGCGTGAACCCGAAGGTCCTGTCGATAGAAGCGCATTGGCACGAGTGCACCGCCGAACGGTCGGTCCACCGCCACGCGCCAGCCCAGCTCCTCGAATGCGCCCACCGCGATGTCCAGCAGCCAGGCGGGCGTGTGGCGTGCGTCGGTGCCGATGCAGATGTCGGGGCGGTCAGGGTCCTGATCGTCTTCGTAGGGCAATGCAAGCGTCGGGAAGCTGTGCCCGTCAAGCAGCAGACAAGTCCCATGCGCGGCGAGCGCGCGCTCGACGGCCGTCGTCAACGCCGAGTGATGGGGCTCGTAGAATCGCGCGAGCAGCCGGTGACGCTCGTCGGCGGAAGGCCGGCGGCGCAGAGGGTGACCGGCGGCCGTGCGCTCGTAGACGACGCCCATTCCCTTTCGGGCCATCGGCTCGGAGTCGTCGGCGGTGAATCGCTCCGGGTCGACGACAAGGCGGCTCACGGGAAACGTGACCGTCGTCGCCAGGCTCGAGGGAAGGGCGAATAGCTCGTCGGTGTAGCGGTCGGTCATCACGAGGAGCTCGTGCTCGATCTCCGTGGGCGTCAGGAGCAGGCCCGCGACGACATCGCTCGGCACGACGAGCGACGCGTGAGGGATGTGCACCACGACCGCGGGAGGCGGGGGCGTGCTCAAGGGGACCCCGACGTGGCGCTGGCCTCCGCGCCCATTCCGAGAACGAGCGCGGCGAAAACCGCCGAGGCCGATGGTTGGCTGCGCGTGGCGTGATCGATGTATTGCGGCACGGGCACGGTCGGCCCCGAAGCGTCGATGGACGAAACGATGCGCGTGACTTGCGTGCGGTGGAACCGTTCGAGTCGGCCGATCCCGTCGACCACCTCGGACAGGCCGTGAGCGAAGGCTGCGCGCGCGCTGCCCTTCCGGGCGTGCTGGGTGTTCAACGCGACGCCGTTCATCATCGAGTGGCGTCCGATGGGAATCACCGTGCATCCCGCGGCGCCGTTGTAAGCGACAACGTCCCGTTTGCATCCGTCGCAGAAGAAGACGCTCCACTTCGACCCGCACCCGATCACGCGGGACGCGCAGCAGCGGCAAAGCTCGGCGGCGCAGTTGTAGTCGAACGCGTTCCACCGCGGATCCCGCGGCTCGCACCCGCACCGCTGCACCCGCTCGCACGCGTTGTGCGAGTCGAAGAACGGTCCGCGCAGGACGAGACACTTGCGGCACAGCTCCATGCCCGCCGCCAATTCGTTCCCCGCCATCGCGTGCTCCATCGCTCCCCGTCTGTCGCGAGGCTGGCGTTGGCACCTTCCCGCTCCACGCGGAGGTTGCCGAGGCGATCGCAGGGCCAGGTCCCTCCTGCCTCTCTGAATGACAGAGCTCAACCTGAGCACGGTCGCGACAGTCGTCAACTCCTCCGGCGCCTCCACTGTTGGCGGAACCGCGCGGCTGTAGACCAGGGAGGAGCGGCTGCTTCACGCTCTCCAGGCGAGAAGCCGAACCCTGCCTCGCGACGGGCGCTTCAGGGCGCGGTGTTTGGCACGAACGGCGCATAGACGCGCCAAGCTGCGCGGAGCGCCTCGATCAGCACTTCGCGATACTCGTCGAGCGACGCAGGGAAGTTAGCCGGCGGAGGGACGTACACGTACGCGGCCCACCATAGTGAGCTCGCATCCTTGCGCGCGAGCCGTGCTTGCTTGAGAGCGTCCAAGCTTCGAAGCGTCATACCGATGGCGTGACTTTTTGGCGCTTGCAGCCCGACGTATGGCGTGGAGTTCCCGTACATCGTCGTGCGAGCACGAACCCACTGGAGCGAAATCGACGCCGGCGGGTCGTCGGTATTGCCGAAGCCCCAGGCCGCACGGACAAGCCGGAAGG
>PLIR01000518.1 GCA_003139415.1 Myxococcales bacterium
CGTGTCGACCACGTTCACGGTCACGTAGCAGACGACCGAGGCGCTGAGCGATCCGGCGTAGGCCGTGACCGTTATGGGGCCAGCGACCGGCACGGCCAGGGTCAAGAGGCCCGTCGTACCGATCTGGGCGATGCCGTACTGGTCGATCGACCACAGGAAGCTGGGCGTCGTCGGGTAGCACGTGGGCGGGACGAGCGACGCCGTGTACTGCACCGTGTTCGGGCTGGGCGCCATCGACGTGACGACGAGGTCCTTCGAGGGGTCGGTGTTGGGCGTCACCTGCAAAGCGGTGCAGTCGGTGACCGGGATGTCGTAGCCGTTGAGCGATAGGCCCGAATCGGTGTCGTCGAGCCCGGAGTCGGCGCCCGCATCGTAGCTGTCGGCGCTGATGACGAAGGCGTTGCAGTCGGGGTCGCACGGGTCCTCGGCGCATACACCGGCTTCCGGGCTGGCCACCACGGCCTGGTCGACCGTGGCCGGCGAGAAGAGGCTCGTGAGGCGCGCGTATTCACCGCCATGGGGGACGATGCGCGCCTCGGTCCGGGTGTCGCCAAGGCAAACGCCCCAGCTACCCGCCGTGCACGTGCGGTTCCCCTGCGAGCAGGTCACGTAGGCGCCGTCGCGCGTCACCACGCTGCCGCAGCCGACGGTGGCCCCTTCTACCGAGCAGGGACACCCCTGCTGGGGGGAGCTGCAGGCACCGGCGTCACCGGCGCGGATCCCGGCGTCGAAGCCGGGCGACGACCCGAGCGCGTTCGGCCGCGCCGCCGGGCCACACCCCAGGAGGAGCAGTGCTCCGAGGACGGTCCATGCTGCGAGTATCCCCTTGCGACCGCTCATGCGCTTTCACGGTTCGGAGCGACGGACCGGTAACAATTTGGCACAGACCCCGAATGCGATTCTGGACGCGAACCGCCGCTTCTTATTGTACGGGCGCACTCTGTACTCTGCAAGAAAGCCCCGGCATCCTTGGGATGATGCCTCTCTGCCCCATCAGCCCCTCGCGCACGAGGTGCGTGCCCGTGCGCAGTACGCTCCGCGAGCCGACCTTGGGCGCGTCCCCACCACCGAAGCCCACCGCCCAGGTCACGATGACCCGGGATGTTCACGTGCTGGGTCACCCGCGTCGAGCCCAGGCGAAGACCCTCTCCAGGGATTCGGCATCGAGCCATGCGCTCTCCGGCACGGTCACCGCCGGTCCGACGCCCTTGCTCTCGGCGTCGGACACGCTGCGTGGATCAGGCCTCGCCTTCTATTCGACGTGGCGGGCGGTCCCACCTGGCATGACTGTGGGTCGTTGAAAAAGGCCTTCGTTCAACCCGTTCCTGCGCGCCTCCCGCCCCTTCCCGAGCCCTCGGCGTTCGTGATGAGGCGCACGGAATCCGTTCCCGCGTGCGCCGCATTCCATGGCGGGCCCGTGGGACGCCGGAGCACGACCGTCGCATTCGATCCCATGACCATGGCATTGCATCCCCACGCGGCGTATTGGCGCGAACCGCACAGGGAAACGCGCGCGGCCGGCGTGGAAACCCGTGCCGCGCGTGTGTCTCGCGTTGCCACACGCGTGTCCATCGGTCCCGCGCGCGCCAACCGTCGGGACATGCTCGCGGGATGGCAGGATGCGGGCTCCATACGTCAGCCCGGGCGCGTGTCCCGTAATGCCACGCGCGCGGGCATCGATCCCGGACGCGCCAATCGTCAGGACATGCTCGCGGGATGGCAGGATGCGGGCTTCATACGTCAGCCCGGGCGCGTGTCCCGTGATGCCACGCGCACGGGCATCGATCCCGGACGCGCCGACCGTCAGGACGTGCACGCGGGATGGCCGGACGCGGGCTTGATACGCCGTACCATGCGCATGGGATCGCGCGTGTCGTCCGTCGAGCGGCGAAGACGGGGCCGGGGGCGACGACGTTCTACGGGCCGACAGCGTAGGTCAGGCACTGGTTGCTCACGCACGCGACCCCCACGTATCCTGCAGGGTGCTCGACGCACCATCCCCGGTGTGCGCGTCGCCCTGCCCGCCGACGACGCCACGCCCCGTCGGTCGTCGCGTTCGGTGCGTCGTCGCGCCCCCACTCTTGGCGCCAGCGCTACCTCGCTTCGAAATGCGCCGGCGCGACTCGATTGAGGGTCAGGTCGCGCCGAGCTCCGTCGAAGACGGGCAACAGGTTTCCCCACGACGGTGTCGCTCGCGTGATCTCGCCGGCGAGCGGCTGGGCGCAGTGGGAGATCAGGTGAGCGCGGATATCCTCGGGAAGATCGCGCCACCCGGGCGTGAAACTCATGATGATGCCGTCACGCCGCTGGTCGCTGGCGTTCGCGTGAGTCCCGTGAAGCAGCCTGTAGTCCATGACGACTGCGTCGCCTGCTTCGACGTCCAGCGTGACTTGCTCAGGGTGGCCCCCGAATGCAGGGTGGTTCGGATCCAGTGGCTTGTCGTCGGCACCCAGGTCGTGAAGCGTCGCGTGGATCGGCAAGCTCCGGTGATGCGAGCCCGGCACGACGCGCAGTGCACCGTTCCGGGAGTCCGCATCAGTCAGGTAAAAGAGAACCGCCACTTGGGGCGCCTGCCGACGAAGGCTTACAGCGTGATCCCAGCACCACCAGTCCTGATGCCACCACAGCGGCGCGCTTCTCGCGTCCTTCACGCTGACGTAGCCCGAGATCCAGCGTAAGTCAGCCGCTCCGACAGCGCGCCGAATCGCATCCATTCGACGTTCGGAGGTCAGCAACATGTCGGCAATCGCGTCGCACCAACGCAGCGGCACCAGCGTGTTGTTGGGGCGTGCGCAACTGGGATCGCGCGGCCGACGAAGCGCCGCGTCGACTTCCGAGCGCAGCCTCGCCGATTCTTCATCGTCAACCAGTCCCCGCAGCACAGCGAAGCCGCTCTGCCGGAACTCGTCGGATCGGCACGGGAGCGATGCCTCGAGCGTCGTGGCTGAAGACTGGTGCTGATTCATGGGTCGCATCATAGACGAGGTGGCTGTTCTCGTGAGTCTGCTGGTAAGGACGCGGCTTGACGAAGGCTAGGCTCGCAACGGAGGAGAGGGAATCGGGAGGACGTCTGGGCCCTCCCGCGCCAGCGGCGAGAGCGGTACGGGCAACACGTCGAGGCCGTGTGCCGCGTCGTGGGGCACTGCGCCAAGCAGCCGTGCGAGGTTCTGCGACGCTGGCGCCAGCGCCTGGGCGGGCACGAGCGCGGAGAGCAGCGCGCTCTCGTGGTTGTCGACATCCACTGCGTACATGCCCGTCACCCAGAGACCGGACGTGCCCTGAAGCGTGGCGATGCGTCGCTGAAGGACAGCGTTCTCGGGGCTCATCATCAGATGGTGGAACCTACGGCGCCCGTACAGGGGACGCGGGGGCGTGCGCCCCGTCGGCAGCCAGGTACGAATGACCGAGACGCCTTCGCGGCGGCCTGGCCAGTCGCTCATCCAGGCGGCTTCGCCATCGAGGAAGACGTTGGTGTGCGACCAGTCCCTCCGGTCGGCGGGCATGAACGAGGGGTCGCCGTGGATCACGATCTCGGTTTCGAAGTGACGAAAGCTTGCGACCGTCGCCTGCATGTCAGCGACCGTCGGCACACCGCGGAGCAGGTCCGCCGCCTCCCGGGCAGAAGTGGCCACGATCAAGCGATCGAACCTGTGGCGCTCGCCGCGATCGTCCTCCACGAGGAAGGCCCCGTCGTGATCGACGCATCGAACTCCGACGCCGAGGCGGATGTCCACTCCGGTGAGCTCGTCGCCGAAGGCCCGGACGTACCGCGACATCCCGCCCTCGACCTCGTAGAAGCCAGGCCGCTTCCCCGATGTCATCCCTTTGAGCAGCGAGTACACGGGAAACTCGGGGAGCCGGTCGAGCGGTGCCCCCCAGCACGCGGCGAGGAATGGATAAACGAACTCGGGGCCGAACGAGGCAGGGTAACGGCCCGCCTCGAGATGACGGCGGAACGTGAGCGAGAAGTCACGCCGTCCGGAAATCTCGGACTGCTCGTCGATCAAACGACGCAGCGAGAGCACGTGGCGAACCAGCCGGGGCGAGCGCAAAAGCGAAGCCACATGTCGTGGCGAGCGCGGTGGAAGGACGATCGTCTGCCCGCGGGCGACCTCGGTGAAGGAAACGCGGGCGTCGCTCCAGCGGAGCGAGACCGCGAGCAAACGTAGGAGCGCCAGGAAGTAGGGATAGGCCGTGTCGAAGAAGAAGCGGGGGCCCAGCTCCGCATGGACCGTGCGGCCCTCGACCACGACCGGGACCGTCTCTACGTGGCCACCAAGCCGCGGCGCCTTCTCGATCAGGGTGACCTCATGATCGTGCTGAAGGAGCCACGCTGCGGTCATGCCGGACACGCCGGCGCCGATGATTCCGATGCGCATCCGCGCGGGCTTCATGCTGCCGGCCGCTCGTCGATGAGGACGCGACGGAGAAGGCCGTTGAAGAGCGCGCGCTCGGGATCGACGCCCGACAGGGCAAGCGCGTCGAGGAAGCGACCGCGCCGGTCGCCAAGGTTTTCGCGCATGATCGGCACCACGTCCGCGACGTGCTCGAACTCCTTGGACCAGTGCGGCAGCGCGCCCGGTACCTTCAGCCACTCGCGGCACAGCTCCGACGAGAACGCGCCCCATGCCTTCGGGCGACCCATCCACATGATCTCGATGTAGCAAGTGAGCCCGTCGCCGTACGCGGGCGTCAGGAGCGCCCCACTCGAACCGATGAAGCGCATGTTCAGCGAGAGGTTCAGCGGGTAGAGGCCACGGCGCGCGTACTCCTCCACGAGACGCCCGGTCGCCTCCCAGGCGCGGCGTACGTTGGCGCCATTGGAGTCGGCCTTGAAGCCGACCTCGAGGCAGCCGCAAGGCATCATCTCGATCCAGTGGTGATAGTGGTGGGACTCCGGCAGGTTCAGGACGCGCGTGCGAAACGGGAGCATGCGCATGCCGACGCGCAGTAGGGCCGGCGTGAGACCGGGCGCGAAGTTCATAACGAACTTCTGGAAAAGAACGAGCCAGGCGTTCTGAAGGAAGTTCTGCGTACTGAACCAGAAGCCGTGGCCCTCGAACGTGCGCGGCGCGTCGGTGCGGTTGATGGTGCGCATCCACACATCACCGTTGAAAGGAAACCAGTAGAGCTCCACGGAGTCGTTGGCGTCGATCAACTCGGAGATCTGGCCGAGCACGACGCCCATGGGGAGGCGCTGGTCCGTCTGCCGCACTCGATAGATGGGCACCACCCGCAACCGGACGCGCGCGATCACGCCGAACAGGCCAAGACCCAGGCGCGCGGCGCTCATGATTTCGACGCCAACGGTTTCCTCCGACAGAATCCGAAGTCGCCCCTCGGGATCCAACACCTCGAAAGCCTCCACGAGGTCTCCGACGGTGGCCGTGACCTTGCCGGTGCCGTGCGTGCCAGTCGAGACGATCCCGGCGACGCGCACGCTCTCGAGCACCACATTCCACGGCATGCACAACCCGCGGCGCTCGAGCTCGCGATTGAGCTGCCGGTTGGTTACGCCGGCCTCCGCCCACACCGCTGGCCGCGCGGGGTCGGACACGTCGACGGCAATGCGATCCAGGCGCTCGCAGAAGATCAGCGTGTCGTCCGAGGGAACTAGCGACGACCACGAGAACCCGGAAGCCACGACGCGAACTCGCTGTCCCCTGCCGCGCGCCTCGCGCACCGCATCGGCGAGGTCGCTGACGCTTTGGGGCACGCACACGAACTGCGCCTGGCAGGACGCGGTCTTCGCCCAGTTGACCCACGGCACGTGCTTCCGACTGCGCAGCGTCCGACGCTCGTGTTCGTCGAGCTCCGCCTTGAGTCGGGGCCGCCAGCCGGCGTGAAGAAGGCCCTCGAGCCAAAAGTGGAAGGCGCCCCAGATCACGGCGTGGGTCGTCTCGAGGGCGGCAGAAAAGGGCGGGTCGCCCTTCATGAACTTCGCGTACTCGTGGTGATAGACGTGCGCAAAACGCGCGGTGACCCCCGTCGCCGCGAACACGAGCAGGGGCGCGGCTACGCCCGCGATCCAGCCATGGCCCGGCCCCCATGGAGAGATCGGCAGCAGCGCCCAGGCCGCCGTCAGCGTCGCGACCCCGGCCGCAGCCAAGAGGTCCACCGGCAGCCAGTACACGAGGGAGAGCACGGTGAATGCGGCGCCGAGGTTGGCGCCGAGGACCGGCACGGCGCAGGGAACCGGCACTTGCGACAGCGCCGTGGCGAGTCCGAGCCAGCCGAACCCGTTGGTCCAGACGTGGAGCCGCAAGTTGGATGGGTTCTTGTGCTCGATGTACTGGCGCAGGACGAAGCGCAGGTGGTGGCGGTTCACGACAGCGTCACGCGCTGAGAAACGAGGCCGCCGGGGCGATCATCGGGCCCCTTGCTCCCATCGCGACGCGAGAACGAAGTGCAGGATCGCATCTCTCTCCTCAGCGCCAAGATGGCTCTTCTTTGCCATTTTTTCGAGGATGTTGGGCCAGCGCGCGTCGGGGATGGCGGTCAGATCCGGGTAGCCATGGCACACGTCGCAGTTCGCCAGAAAAAGGTCATGGCCGGTGGAGAGCGAGCCGGCCGTCACGCCAGGCCAGCGCGTTGCTGCCGAAGCCACGCTGTTGGCGGACAAGGCCACCGGAGGTGGTGCCACCTTCGGGTAGCAACCCGAGCCCATGAAGGGCACCGTAACCAGCACGAGCGCTAGCATGGTTTGATGGATCGCCCAACTCCGGGCTGACGCCAACGCGGTCTCTTTCACTTGTGTGCGACCAAGCGCTTGCCTCTCCCACGCCACTCAATCGTATACGCCACGGCCGACGCAAAGTATCGAACGGCCCTTGCCCGGCAAGACATGGAACGCTGCCTGCGGCGCAGCGAACGCTGCCCTCTGGCGCGCCCGCGTCACGAAGACCCATGGGTATTTCGGGCCGTTAGGGCCGCGAGAAGCGCACGAGCGAGACGCTGAGCCAGACAGCGATGCTGAAGTAACCGGTGAGCCACGCGACCTCGGGCCGCCAGACCGACCATTCTTTGGTTGCGATGCGACGGTTCAGCGCGTCATGCACGCCCGCGCGCATGCCAAGGAACGCCTGCCGTTCGTTCCGGGCCTGGCGCCAGCGTCGGAAATACATCGGGACGTCGACGAGCGTCATGAAGGCGACGAAACCGAGCGCGAGGACCGCGCCACCGGATGCGCACAAGAACATGTTGCCCTCGAGGTGCCTGGCAGCGACCGCGCAGCACGCGCCGACGAGCGCCATCGTTGCGGTCCACAGGGACTCTTCGATGGCGTGGCCGAGGTGATTGAGCGTGATGACGCTGTACCAGCAGAAGAATTGGGCCAGCACCAACGGCGGCACGACGAAGTACGACGCCGTGACGATCGACGGAACGTGCGCGCTCACCCCGACTTGACGCACGCACAGCGCGATTTGCGCGGCGAAGCAGATCTCCGCGACCGTCGCGGCGCTGCGGCCGACGAACATCCCGGACAGGGGACTATCGACGAGACAGTAGCGCTCGAGATCGACTCGCGGCAGCCACGACCGGAAGGCGCAGACCACGACGAAAATCCCCGACAACATGACCTGCCAGCCCGGGTCGCTCGAGGCGTCGATCAAGGGCAGGCAAGTGACGGCCCACACCACCATGTTGAACACCGCGATCACCCGCAAACACGTCCACCAAGTCCAAACCTTCTTTGAATCGCTCACGCCTGTCCGCCCTCCGGCAAGCGTTATTCTTGGCGATCCTGAGGCGTTTGTCACGCGACCGAGGATTGAATGTCACACAAATGCAACAACGTGCCGGGCGAATGCCGCGCCACTCTCTCGGCCTTAGTCCGCGGAGATCTGCACGCGGTGTGTCGGAGGTGCGTGCTGTCGTCCGGAAGTCCGAAGCCCTTTGTCGTCGGCTACGACCGCGAGAGCGGGCGGCCCATCGTTCTGCGAGCGGGCCGGTTCGCCGCCGCCTTTGCCCCGGACGGGAGGCGTTCGCTGCGGGCATCTTGCAGGCGCTCGACAAGGTCGTCGCGCGCGTCGTCGACCTGGTCTCGCGGGCAGCGGCCGCGTCGCCCGACAGGCGCTGACTCGGAACTCGCTGGGGTGAGCCCGAAAGTCGGTGAGGGGGTCGGTCGTCGAGCGGGGTCTGCGCCCTTCCGCGACCTCCTCGCGTTCACGCCCCGCGGGGAGGAGAGCGCCCCCGCGAAGTTCGCGGTAACCGCCTCCAGCGTTGGCCAGCACCCGGGGCGCTTGCCTCCGGCCCGGCTTGAACTTGCCCTTGAGCTTTTTTGAGCTTGTCCGTGGGGCACCCGCACCCGCTCTTTAGCTGATGCCTTTTGGATAGGTCGCTCAAGCCGGGTTCTCTCGAACGTCATCCGATGCCGGGCATCGTGCATGCAAGTTCCAAGTACGGGCCCGGAGGGTGTGTTCTACATCTGCGTATCGCTGCCGATCCGGCCGGTCGCTGGAAATGAGCACCGGCCACGTCGACATGGCACGCACGTTGCCCCTTTCGGCGCCCTGATAAGGAGAAGTGTCATGAGTACAATCACGTGGGTCGTCTTGATTGTCGCGCTGTTCGTCGTGTTCGGCGGTGGAGGTGGCTACTATTGGAGAAGAAGCCGAAGATAGGCCGTCGCCCTATCGGAGGGGACCGCCCCATCAATCCGCCTGGGGACAGCACGGGAGCAGGCGGCAGGGCGAGGCGAACGAGTCGCCGCGCGACGCTCCCGACTTGCCGCACGAAGGAACCTGACGTGTATGGGATGCCGTACCTCCGGCACGTGGGCTCGACCATGGCGGCGACCTGAGCGTAGCGATAGGAGGGCAGATCCGGGAAGAGGTGATGCTCGATCTGGTGGCTCAAGTTGCCCGAAAGGACGTGGAACCAGTCGGGGCCTTCGATGTTGGCGGACCCCCGAATCTGTCGAAGGTACCAGGCGCCTCGCGTCTCGGGCTGCGTTGGGACCGCGGAGCTTTCCGGGACATACGCCACTCCGCTCGGGAAATGGCCGCAAAAGATGATCAGAAAGGCCCACACGTTGCGGACCATGTTGGCGGCGGCGTCGCCCGCGAACACGAACGGCGCGAACGGTCCGCCCAAGAGTGGGAAGAGCACGTAGTCCTTCAGGAGCTGCCGAGTGGCCTTGCGCGCGAGCGGTAGCGACTGTCGGAGCATTGCGCGCGGGGGCTTCTCGCCCGCGAGCACGCGCTCCAGCTCGAGGTTGTGCAGCGCGATTCCCCACTCGAAGCCGAACATCAGACCAAGGGCGTACAGCGGTTGCGCCAGGTGCCAGGGCCGCCAGGGCTGGTCCTCCGCGACGCGGAGGAAGCCGTATCCCACGTCGCGATCCTTTCCGATGATACTGGTGAACGTATGATGTTCGTAATTGTGTGTCCGCTTCCAGTGCTTCGCGGGACACACGATATCCCATTCATAATGAGCAGAGTTCAGGGCGGGATCTTGCATCCAATCGTACTGACCGTGAATCACGTTGTGCCCAATCTCCATGTTCTCGAGAATCTTCGAGAGGCCGAGGAGTGCCACCCCGGCGATCCATAGCGGGGGGAGCGCCCCGGCGAAAAGCAGCGCCCGCCCGCCGATCTCCGCGGAGCGCTGCAAGGCTACGATGCGCCGCAGGTATCGCGCGTCAGGTTCGCCGACCTCTTCCCGGACGCGCTCGCCGATGGCATCGAGGTCCGCCGCGAAGCTCGCGAGTTCGTCGGTCGATAGCGAGAGCGTTCGCGTCGCGTTCATGGGAGGGCCTCCTTCGGAAACAGGTCGAGCGAGACGTCCGACGGTGGGGCTCCGTAAGAGCGCCGCGCGCCAGAGTTCTTGCCGCGTACTGGTCAATCNNACTCGACACGTCCGCCATCCTCACTGCGGACGACGAGCTTGCAGCCGCCCTCACGCGCCAGCCACTCGAGAACGCGAGGGGGTCGGAACCTCGAAGACTCGCGGGAGAAACTCGGCGGAGATGCCGTGCCCCGAATCCGACATGTTGAGCTTTGGGCTCGAGTCGACGCAGTGCCAAAAGTCATTTTGCCTTGGCGCGCGCGGCATCATGCGAAAGCAGGGGAACGCGGTATCGGCTTCCGCGTGAACGTCGCTTGAGGCTGACTCGGGGGACAGTCGGACGTGGTGACGTCGATGACGAATAGGGCTCCGACTCTCAGCGTCGGTCGTTGCGGATCACGCCTTTGGCGTGGTAAGTGAACCCCTCTTTCCCGCGCAACCCGAGGAACTGCATGGCCTGGCTACCGACGCTCGAGCAGGTTGCTGCGCCGACCGAAGTCGTCGAAGTCTACAACGACTTCCAGCGACGGATGGGCTTTGCCGAAGCCCCGAACTTCATCAAGACCCAAGGACACTCCCTTGCGGCGACGCGCGGAACATGGGGGCTGGTCCGGAACGTGCTCGTCGAAGGCGTTCTGCCCCGGACGTTGAAGGAGATGCTGTTCGTGGCCATCTCGCAGGCACGCGCATGCCGCTACTGCGAGGCGGCGCACCTGGCGTGCTGCCGGATGCTCGGCGTGGAGCCAGCAACGATCGAGCAGCTCGTCTCGAACGTGGCCGACATCTCGCCCCCGAAGGTGCGCGACATCCTCCAGTTCGGACTCAAGTGCGCCGAGAATCCCCAGAGCCTCACCGACGCGGATTTTGGTGGCCTCCGGCGTCACGGATTGGCGCAGTCCGAGATCGTGGAAATCATTTCGATGGCTGCGCTCGCGGTTTACGCCAATACAATCGCCGATGCCACCGCAATGGCGTCCGACGAGATGTTCTCCCGGTTCTGATGTCGTCGCTAGCCGACATCGCACGGCTGAACGTGCTCATCGAGCTCTTCTCGGAGTGCACCAACGCCGCCGACCTCGAGACATTGTTCCGCGTGGCGACGGGGCGCCTTCGTTGGGTCATCGATTTTGACCGATGCGTGGTCGTGCTCGCGCGCGAACAGAATGCGGAGTGCTGGATCACGACGCGCGAGGACGAACGGCCCCGGCGCACCGCACTCGATGACTTGCCCGAGCCAGAGCTTGCGGTGGTCAACCGCGTTGTCCAAAGCGGCGCGCCCGCGAGTCGGCCGCCCGGGAGAATGGGCATCCCGATTCAAGGGGGCGGGAAAACGCTTGGCGCCATCTATTTCTCGACGGAGGCGAGCAGGTACACGTATCGAGACATGCGGCTCGGGCACCACGCAGGGCAGTATCTCGGTTCGCTCATCTCGCGCTTGGAGCTCGAAGACGAGATGAGGCGATTGAGCAAACGCAAGGACGACAGTCTTGCATTGCTCAGTCACGAGCTGCGCAATCCCCTCGCGCCGATCGTCACCGCCGTCCGCATACTCAAGACGCGCGCCGGTGGACAACCGTCCAAGGAGCTCGACATCATCGATCGCCAGGCACAGCATCTCGTTCGCCTCGTCGACGATCTGCTGGACGTCGCCCGATTGACGCGCGGCAAGGTCGTGCTGCAACGAGGGTCGGTGGACGTGGCGCAGGTCGTAGCGCGCGCGGTCGAGATGGTGGGGCCGCTGCTCGAAGAGCGGCGTCACGCCCTCACGGTCGACGTACCCTCGGGCCTGGTCCTCGATGCGGACGAGACTCGTCTGGCGCAGGTCCTCTCGAACCTGCTGAGCAACGCGGCCCACTACACGAAGGCCGGCGGCCACGTCCGAATCGCTGCGTGGCGGGATGATGAGACGGTCGTGGTCGAGGTGTCGGACGACGGGATCGGGATTGCCGGGGACGCCCTTTTGGAGATTTTTGAGCTTTTCGTTCAGCGTTCGGGCCGCGCGAGCGGCCAAGGGGGTCTTGGGCTGGGGCTGGTGATCGTGAAACAATTGACCGAGTTGCACGGGGGGACCGTCTCCGTCGTGAGCGCAGGGGACGGCTGCGGGACGAAGTTTGCGGTGCGATTGCCCGTCCTTCCCCCGGGGTCCAGCCCGCCCGCGCGCGGGGTGGAGTCGCTGCTGGTCCCCGAGACGGACGCCCCTCAGCGCATTCTTCTGGTCGACGACAACGAGGACGCCCTCGACCTTCTTTCGAAGGTCCTAGAAGAAGCGGGCCACGACGTGGCCACGGCGCACGATGGGCCCGATGCGCTGGCCATACTCGATCGATACCGGCCGTCCGTCGTCGTGATCGACATCGGTCTGCCCGTCATGGACGGTCACGATCTCGCCGCCCGCGTTCGAGCCTCCTGCGCCGAGCCGCCGTACCTGGTGGCGCTGACGGGGTATGGACAGGACGCGGACCGGGAACGAAGCCGCGCTGCGGGCTTCGGAGACCATCTGGTCAAGCCGGTCGATGTCGCGCAGCTTCTGCGGATCATCGGGCGTGCCCGCCGCCCCGCCGCGGCATGACGGTATGCCCGCCCAAATGCGCGAGGACGTGGCGACCGCCCGAGGGCGCGTCCTTGGCCGTCGACCCGCCGCCGCCATCTGCCTCCGGAGTCGCCGGGCCTGGAGCCTTTTTAGCGGCCCTTCTCCGAAGCCTTCTCGGCCCGAGCCGCGCATTCGGTTTCATGGACCGTCCCTTTCGTGACATCGACGGGGAATGACTGTCAGACATGCACGCGACCGCGGCCCATCACGGCGTGCTTGAGGACCAGCACGAGGATGGCGCCGATCACGGCGACGAACATGCTCCAGACGTTGAAGCCATCGACGCCGACCGCGCCGACGGCGTTGAACACGAATCCGCCGACGAGGGCGCCCACGACGCCGAGCACGATGTCGAGAATCGCGCCCTCTCCCGTCTTGTTCACGATCTTGCTGGCGATGAAGCCCGCGATGAGTCCCAGAACGATCCAAGCGACGATGGACATGTCAGTCTCCTTCACAAAATTGGGGTGCTACCGCTTCGGTTGATGCTGAATTGGAACTGCGTTCGAGAGAGCGGCCGGCTTAGTGGTGGCCACCTGGCGAATCGCTGAGAAGCTGCTTGGCGCTCTCGGCGGTCTTCTCGCCGACGTGGCCCACCAGAATGGCGGCATCGTGTACGGCGCTGCCCGCGCGTCGCATGACGGCGTCGCGAGAGTCGCCCATGATCCGGTCCTCACCTTGCGTTCGCGGGAGCGCGAATCCCACGGCCGCGCCCGCGGCGAGCGCCGCGACCCCGAACGCCAGCGGCCTCTCGTGCAGGGCCGCGTTGACCGCGCGCTCGACGCTGCGCACCTCGGTGCGGGCATGAGCGCCGACGTAGACCGCAGCGTCGCCGACGCGATGAGCGAGCTGCGCGGACGCGTCCGCGACACCGTGAGCAAGAGCGCCTCCGGCCTCGACGGTCTGCGCGCCAACGCGCCCCGCAAGGTCCGACACTCCGTGCACGGCGGCGCCGGCGGCCTCCGAGACCTGATGCATTGCGCCACTCCCCGCATCGGAGGCGCCGAGCATCATACGGGTTGCGACATCCGAAGCCTTGTGAACGGCGGTGCCGACCGCGGACCGCCCATCGTGCTCTCCGTACGGAACACCGCGCGGGTCGACGAAGCCCGGCGAACGGCTGCGCGCCGACGCCGACTTGCTGCGGTTCATGAACAGCCACGCCACCCCCAGGCCAGCAAGCGCTGCGGGCAACGGGTTTTGACGGATGGTGTCGAGCAGAGTGTCACGGGTATCGTTCATGGTGTCTCCTATGTCTGTGGCGAAGGTTTCCACCTTGCCGAGGGTCGCTGCGCGGATCGACGTTTTGGCGTCAATGACCGCTTCTCGAATATTCTTCTTTACGGAGTCGCGCGCCTCGGAGAGGCCGTCCTTCAGCTTCGTTTCGACGGTCGTCCACTCGTCACGAAGATCCTTCTTCACGGCGTCGCGCGCGTCGGCCAGGCCCCTCCGGATCTTCGCTTCGGCTTCGTTCATCTCGACGCGAAGGAGGCCCTTCGCTTCGACGAGCTCGTCCTGGACGAGCGTCTTCGCCTCGGCCAGATGTTCGCGGATCACTTCGCGGACCTTGGCTTCCACGTGCTCGAGCTCGGCGCCCACCTTCTGTGGGCTCAGTCGGGCTTCGAGCGCGCCGATGGTCGACGATAGCTCTGCCCGCGTGTGCTCGATCCCGCCGAGCAGCCGCTCGGTACTCGGAGCGCCCTTCGCGGTACCCGCCATGGGGGCGATGTTCTTGTCGTTCATCGGAGTTGCTCCTCCACCCAGACTTTGTCGTCCTTGAGCGTTTGCGCCGTCTGCTCGGGCACAGGAGCGATGCGTTTCAGCGTTCTCAGGCCGAGGAGCAGAACGGCGTAGCCCGTGGCCGCAACGACACCCCCGACTGTAAGGGCAGATGCCCACAGCGGGATGGTCGACGCGAGAACGACGGCCAGCGCGACCATGAGACCGGCGAGGCCCGCGTGAACGAGAGCGCCTCCGGCCGCGATGACGCCGACGGCCCGCGCGGCGTGCGTGGTCTTGTCCGAGAGCTCGCTGGATGCGAGCTCGACCTCTTGGCGTACGAGGAGGCCCGTACCGCGCGCAAGCGCGCCAAAGAGCTCGCCCAGACCGGGCTCGCTCTTGGGGGTCGTCATCATTGGGCGCCCGGCGCCTTGGGCGCGTTGCCCTCGCGAGGTACCGGCTTTGGCGGGATCGTGGACGGGGTCGTCTTGGGCGCCACGGGGTTGGGCGCCATGGGGCGCGCGCCTGGAGGGCTCCCTTGACTGCCAGCGTGCGCGCCGGGCGTCCGACTCGCTTGCGGCCGCTCTCCGGCGGCCGACTTCTCTGTGTTGGAGCCCGAGGTGGCGTGATCACCGTTGTGCGGCGCCGACGTGGGCTGCGGGTGGGAGCTCTTGAGGAAGCGCCCACCAATGAGACCAGCCACGAAGGCGCCACCCATGAACAGCGCGGGTTCGCGGCGTGCAAACTGCTCGACGTCGCCAATCACCTGGCCAAACGATCGGCGTCGCAAATAGTCGGATGCGCTGTCCACCTGATGGGCCGCGCGGTCGAAGTATTCCGTGAAGGCCCCCTGGTCCTCTTCACGAAGGTGTTCGCCCGTCTTGCGGATCGCATTGGCGACGCTGCCAAGGCCATCGACCGCGCGCTGCTTGCTGACGGACAGGCTTGATTCCGCCGTCTTTCGCGCCTCGTCAGCGACATCGCCGGCCAGGTGCTTCATCTCATCCTTCAGTTCGCGTGCGCCGGCGACCACGTTCGACTTCAGAGCGACCGCGGCGTGATCCAGATTCGGGGTCGACGATGCACCGAGACCGGGCGTCGTCGTGGCTTGTTCCGTCATGGGGTGTCCCTCTCGTTTTGGCATTTTGCGAGGCGAGTCACAGTCGACTCGCGTCCGCGCTGGGTACCGCGAGTGGTGCCACGTTCGTGCCATCATCATGCGGCACCAAATCAGGCGGCGAATGTGGCTGCGAGCTTCGTGCGCCGAAGAACCGAGCGCGCCTTTTCGCCCCTCGACACACGATTGTTCCTCACCGCGTCGCCGCTCTACGAAAATGACGTTGACTACGACCGATGCACGCACCGTCGANNCCCGAAAACGGGAAATGTCTTGCCGTCGTCGGCCTTTCGGCGGATGCGTCAGCGCGGTGTGCGCAGTCGCGGCGCCCCTCCGTCGCCTCCGGGCGTTCTCCTTCTCGCGCCGCTTCCCAGTCTCGTGCGCTTGGGCCACGCGATGCGCCGGCACCGTGCCTTTCGATAGGTCGCACGTGCCGAGCCCGCACCTCGCAGAAGCAATGCGGACGTGTGGTACACGAAGTGCTTGCGCTTCAGGCATGACGCTTCCGGGCGCCGTGGCCAACTTGGCCCGCAGAGAAGTTCTTCACCGACCGCGGTCCCTGTCGGACGCACCGATCGCGGTCG
>PLIR01000484.1:0-5461 GCA_003139415.1 Myxococcales bacterium
ACATCCGAAGCTTCGGACATCGATCTCCTGGCGTGGAGGCACGGGCACGCAAAGCGATACGGGCCGCATCACGGTGCAGGACGTAGGGGCCCCACCACCGGAGGGAGCCGTCATCGAGCTCGAGGAGCCGATGACGCGACATCTTGAAGTAGCCTGTCCGGAGTGCGAGTCGGACGTGCGTTCGGCTTGGCGGGAGGTGGCCTGCGACGGTGCCTCCTGGCGCCGGCCAGATAGGAGGGCCCCCCCGGCCGAAGGCACGTCCGACCCGCATTCCCCCGATGCCCTGCCGCGGCGGCGCACGCGGGGAGCGACGTCGGACATGTGCTCGTACAGACGCCGCCGTCTGCGTTCAGCGGAACGAATTCTAGCAAGAGACCTTTGAGTCGGTCGTAGGAGTGATTCTAATGACGACGTTCACGGTCCTTTTGACCCGAAGGGCTTGTCCGTTAAGTGCGGCTGGGTCCGGATGCTCGCGTCGGCCAAAGAATGTTGGAAGCCCGAAACCGCTGCACGTCGAGCAGTAGCAGCCAACCGGCGAAGGCTGGCGCATCGGTGACCAACTGGTCTCGCACGACCAAGCGCTATGCGCGCTCCGGGTGACGGAAGAGGCGTGGGCCTGCCGGGCTCCAGGCGAGGAACTCGGCCTGGGCCGTTGCGCCGGGGGCCGGCGGGTGGATGACCAGGTGGGTCCGGGCCGCGCGATACGGCCGCTCGGCGTCCGGCTCCGGCTCGGGCTCGTGCCAGGATCCGACGTTGACATACGTCGCCGAGCCGCCCGCCAGCGCGACTCGCGCGGGCGTGTGCGTGTGACCCATCACCACGAACGGCGTCAGAAAGAGCCGGGCCAGGTGGCCGGCGCGCTCGACGAGCACTTCGTTGTTGTCGAGCTTTTCGCCAAACCATTGGCTGCGTTGTCGGCTGAGGAACCGGTGCGCCAAGACCCACGAGGCGAGGACCACCGCGAGCATGGGCCAGGACCATGCGTGGTGGGGCGCCGCGAGGATCAGCAAGGCCACCGCCGTGAAGGCCGCCACCGCGAGGGCGATACGATCGAGCAATACGCTCGCCAGGATCTTTCGGGCGGATCGCGTGACGGGCGGGACTTGCAGCGCCGCGAGCGCCCGCAGACGCTCGACGCCGACGCGGGTGGCCAGCGCCAGGGACGCCATCCGTCGCTCTTGCTCCTCGCGCAGCACGCGAGCAGCCTGGGAGAGCGACGCGCGCCGCACGCGAAACAGCTCGACGACGGCCGCAGCGAATCGCGCGGCCAGCCGCACGACCCCGCCGGCTCCCATGCCGAACCCGAGCGCGACGTAGTCGAAGACGCCCATGCCCTCGTGGCCATACTCGGGCACCCCGCGCGTCGGCCGGACCACCCACCGCAAGAGCACGTCCGAGAAGCTTCGCACGAGCCGCTGCGGGTCCATGGGCGACAGGGGCGCCATGACGTGCTCGGTCGAGCAGAGCGTGTCGTACTGGTGCCCGTGCTCGATGTAGGCCAGGCCGCCGACGTAATAAAACCAGGGCTCGAAGTCGACGCGTGCGGCCATCGTAGCCGCCCCGCCCGCCCCGTCCGCCTGGGCCGTTGCGCCGATGGGTGCAAGCTCGCCGAGGATGGCGCGAAGCTCGTCCTTTACCGAGTCCCAGTGGAAATCGACGTCGTGATTGCCGTGGACGATGGTGACCGAGTGCCCGGCCGCCACGAACTCCGCCAGCGCGGCGAAGACGATGCGATGCCTCGCGACGACCGCCCGCAGCTTGAGCCGCGCGTGGTCGGCCGTGTTGCCGAGGCCGTGGGCGCGCTCTTCCAGGTTGGGGGCCGTCATGACTTCGCCGTCGCGCGCGCGGATCGTCATGCCGACGAAGTCGATCAGATCGCCCGCAATCACGAGGCGCCAGCGGCCCGCCGGGCTTGGCTGATCCCGATAGTGCTCCAAGAGAGCGGCGAGGTCGGCGTCGACGCGCGCCGAGCGCCGGATGGCGTCGGCGGCGAAGCGGCCCAGATCGTTCCCAAGATGAACGTCCGACAGGATGATCAAGCTTTCTGAAAACGACGAGTCCACTTCGATATGGAGCTTGGTCCACGCGATCGCATGGAGCAAGCGGCGGCGCGGGCCGCCCCCGTCACGTTTGCGTCATCGGCGGATCTAGCTGCTGAAGATGCGGGCGATCTCGTCGGACATCTCGGCCTCGGTCTTTTTCTTCGCGAGGGCGAGCTCCTTGAGGAGCAGGCTCTTGGCCTGATCGAGCAAGCGCCGCTCGCCGAAGGAGAGCTCCTTGTCGAACTTCAGCCGGTTCATGTCGCGAAGGACCTTGGCGATCTCGATCGGGGCCCCGCTCTTGATCATCTCCGTGTAGACGCGAAAGCGGCGGCTCCACGGCTGAACGTCGACCGCGACCTCGCGCGCCCGCATCGTGCCGAGGATCCCGCTGGCGTCCTTCTCGCTCATCACGTAGCGCAGGCCCACCTGCGTGGCCGCCGTGATGGGCACCATCACCTTCATCCCGTTGTCGAGGATGCGCAGGATGTAGAACTTGGCGCGGGTACCCCCGATCTCGCGCTCCTCGATGGCGGTCACCTCTCCCACACCGTGGGCCGGGTGCACCGCCTTGTCGCCGACCTTGAACGGCGGGGCAGGGACGCGCGGAACGGGAGGGATGGTCAGGAACCCACCGGGGGCGCCCGGGCGGAACGATCCTCGTCCTGGCGGCGCCGAAGGCGCTGTCGAGACGGGGGGCGCCGGGGGCGCCGGGGGTACGGAGGGTCGGACCGGGGGCTCGGACGGCTTCGCGGGCGGCTTGGTTCTGGATTTCACTGGGGACTTCGTCGGTACGACGGCTTGCGATACGGAACGAACGGCGGAGCCAGTACGAGCGGGAGGGTTCATGGGATGGTTCGAAGGCGAGCGGGGTCCGCTACCATTAGCGGGGCTCGTGCGTCAATGAGCGCGGGGCCGCCCTGGGCTAAAGTGCCATGATTTCACCGAGAGAACCGCTAGTGGCCGCGCGGACGCCTCGCGCGAGTTCGGCGGCGTCGAGAGCAACGTCGAGCTGAAGGGCAGACGCGTCCCAGGTAACCTTGGGGGGCTCGACGGGGCGGTCCAGCCCGGCAAGACGGCCGAGGGGGTCTTCGGTGACGACACGGTACGCCGACCCCATCCTACCCGCCGCGGCGGAGCCGTCGGTCGTCCAGTCGCCCATCAAGACGAATCGTACCGCGACCGTCTCCCGATCGGCGCCACGCGACGTCTCCCGAATGGCGGCCGGCCTCAACGCGACCGCGGCGGCCGTGGTCGCCCCCAGCAACCCTCCGAGACCCGAGGACCATGCGCCCTCGAACGGGCCGGGAGCGAAGGCGCGGAGTGGCGCATCTCCGACGCGGTCGGCGGCGGCCTGGAGGGGATCCGCGCGCAGCGCAGGCCGAGCGCGCCGCAAGAGGCCCTGCGCGAAATAAGTCGCCACGCCGAGAGGCCCGAATCGACCTTTCTCCATTCCCACCGCCTCATGTCCGAAGACCGCGACCTGTTCTCGCTCGCTGCCCACGGTCCCCCAAAAGCGCGTGATACCGCGCTCGACCGCCCGGCCTTCGACCGCGAGGGCCCGGCGCGCAAACGCGGCCTCGATGTTCGCCGGGTCGACGGTCAGCCGCGCGAGGCCGAGCCACGCGTCGTCGACCCCGGCCACGACGACTTCGTGCGCCGCCCGCAGATCGACGCCGCCGTGGCGCAGCGCGAACGTCAGGAACGTCTCTTCGGGCGCCAGCGTCGCGATCGCGGCCCCGAAGCCCGCGTCCGCCAGGATCGCGGCGGGACGCACGTCGACCAGCCAGCGCAAACCTGCGGCGGGGACGAGATCCACGAGCGGGTCGACCCTGAAGGTCTCCGGCGCTGCCCCGGGGTGGGTTGGCGAAGGAGGAGGACTCGCCGAGCAGGCCGCGGCCGCCATGGCACCGAGCAGCGCGATCGCGTCGCGCCGCGCGATACCGGACGCGACGCCGCTCATCCTAGAATGCAAATTCGCGCGAAGCGTCGCTGCTTCGAGCCGACGCGCACCACATGCTCGCTCCCAGGGTGGAACCGCACCCGCGGATCGGTCACGCGCGCGCCGTCCACTTCGACGCCGCCCTGCTCGACGAGACGGCGGGCATCGCTCGTCGACGCGACCAGGTTGGCCTGCTTGAGCACCCACGCGAGCTCGGCGACGCCCCCCGCCGGCTTCAACTCGACGCGCGGCATGTCGTCGGGCACGGCGTCCTTGGCGTACACCCGCTCGAACTCGGCGACGGCGTGCGCCGCGGCCTCGCCCCCGTGGAACCGCTCCACGATCTCGCGCGCGAAGAGCGCCTTGATCTCCATCGGGTTACGGCCGAGGCTCTGGACTTCCGCCCGCAGCGCGGCCACGTCGGCTGCGCTGCGTCGGGACAGGAGCTCGAAGTACCGGAAGACGACCGTGTCGTCGATCTGCATCGCCTTGCGAAACATCGCCGTCGGCTCTTCTTGCAGACCGATGGTGTTGTCCGCGCTTTTGCTCATCTTGGGGCCGACGATTTCCCCGTTCTCGACGCGCGCGTCGGTGCCCTCGAGGATGGGCGTCGTCATCACGATCTGGGGACGCTTCCCGTACTTGTGCATCAGCGTCCGGCCGAGCACGAGGTTGAAGAGCTGATCGGTGCCGCCCAGCTCGACGTCGCACTCGAGCGCCACGGAGTCGTAGGCCTGCAGGAGGGGGTAGAGAAACTCGTGCTGGTGGATCGCCCGCTCGGTCTCGAAGCGCTGCCGGAAGTCCTTGCGCTCGAGCATTCGAGAGACGGTCGACTTGGCCATCAGCTCGACGGCGTCGGTCAAGGTCAGGCGGTCCAGCCACTCGCTGTTGCGCCGCAGCTCGACGCCGCGCTCGTCGAGCACCTTGAACGCCTGCGCGAGGTACGACTCTGCGGACCGTTCGACCTCGGCCCGCGTGAGGCGCGGGCGGCTCTCGTTTTGCCCCGTAGGGTCGCCCACCATCGCCGTGAAGTCGCCGATGAGGAAAATCGCGGTGTGCCCCAAGTCCTGGAACGCCCGGAGCTTCTGCAGAAGGACGCAATGGCCGAGGTGCAGGTCGGGCCGCGTCGGGTCGAAGCCCGCCTTGACGCGAAGGGGCTTTCCGGATTGGCGCGACTCCTCGAGCCGCTCCTCGAGGTCGGACCGAACGTGAAAATCGACGACGGCGCGCTCGAGCACCGCCATCTGCTCGGGCACGGGCGCAAAAGACGACATCAGCGATCGTCGTCCTTGTCGTCGTCGTTGCCCCCGGTGATGGGCAAGTGCCGGCCGTCGTTCACGATCTCCTTGAGCTCCTTGCCAACCTTGAAAAACGGCAAGCGCTTCGCGGGCACGTCGACGGGCTGTCCAGTGCGCGGGTTGCGTCCGGAATAAGGCTTATACGGCCGCACGGTGAAGCTGCCAAAGCCGCGGATCTCGAT
>PLIR01000484.1:5529-10826 GCA_003139415.1 Myxococcales bacterium
CCCCCTCTCATTCCCCCCTCTCACTTGGGCGTCACCTTCCGTGCCGCGCTGGCCCTGATCAGCGGGGGCGGAGGACTGTCCGGTCGAGGGCAACCGGCCCCCCGTGCGCGGTCAAAACCCACCAGGCGTGGTCACGCTCTCCGCCGAGCTCGACGGGCTGAGCTGTGAGGTCGAAACACCGGGAAGATTTGGCGGATTCGGTCCACGCCCAGTGCGCCACCGGCGCCCCGCCGAGGCTCGTCACGAGGTCGAGGCTCCCGTTGCCTCCGGCGCCGCGATCGAAGACGCGCGGGGAGATCAGCCAGGTTCGCCGCGCCGCCGGGGTCGCGCCGCGCGGGACGGGCAGCTCGAGGGTCGTCGTGCCCTCGGGGTCGACCGACACGGCGTGTACGTCCGTCCCGCAACCCGGCGCGTCCACGATCGAGGTCGTCGGGAGGAGCGCGTCGACTTCGGCCTCGAACCGCCAGGTCTCGCCGCCCGGGGGGGCGAACGGCGGAAGCGTGGGGAGGCCGGTGCGCGAAGCCAGGTAGCGGTGCGCGGGAGGGTGTCCAAGGATGTCGTAGAGCAACCGATCGTGATCGTCGCCGCGCATGCGGGCGGCCTCGATTCCGTGGCTCGCGGAGGCGTTGGGGTCGGCCGCCAGCTCGTAGCCGTCGTCGTCCTCGAAGAAGAGCAGACCGTGCGTGACGCCTGCGTCACGCGGAACGTCCGGCTCGAAGCGGGGGCGCCCGACGCCGCTCGTGGCCAACTGCTCGTGGTCGTACGACACGTGCAGCGCGAAGCCCGCGAACGCGAGCCCGAACACGACGAGGGCGGACCGGCCTACATCGATGGGGAACGTTCGGGCGAGCGCCAGCGCGATCAGCGCGTGCTCGACGGGCAAGACCTCCGCGAGGATCCCGGAGCGCGCCCAGCGCGCGACGCCCTCCACCGCGAGCGGGGCGTGGCTCAAGACCTGCGCCGCGTGGACGGCGGCCGCCCCCAAGACGACGATCGCCGGCACGAGGGCGGCTCGAGTCCGGGCCTTCCGGAGCGCGAGCGCCAGCGGCGCGAGCGCGAGAGGTTCGAAGTTGGCCACGTCGGCGAGGTGAAGCCGGGCTCCGCGGAGCGACTGACGTGCGAACGCCGCCAGCGCTGCGCGCGCCGGGTGCGCCGAGACAGGCCCCGTCATGGCCATCGCGCCATGCATGGCCATCCTCGCCGCAGCGAACGCGTGTCCGGACGCGGCGCGATGGGCCGCGAGGAGGAACAGGACCCCGGGGAGCGAGCCAAGGACGGCGTACGAGGCGGCGCGCGCAGGACGAGTCGACAGGCCGGCCATCCCCAGGACCACGGCGCCAATCGCCACGGACGACCAAGGGGCGGCGGCACACGCGGCCCCGACCGCGCCACCCGCCGCCGCGTACCATCGGGCATCGCACGTGCGCCGCGCGCGGAGGGCGCAGGAGAGGGCCACAGCCACGGCAAGAGCCGCGGCCCCGTGGGGCAGAGCCTCGCCCGTCTGGAAGCGCATCGCGGCCGAGAGCACGGACAGCCCGGCCGCCGTGCGCGCCAGCGCCTCTGCGCGGTCCGGCGGCTCGCCTGCCGCCGCCGCAAGCTCGCGCCCGAGCAGCCACGTGCCCGCGACGAGGGCGGCAGCCACGAGCGGCCCCACGATCATGGGCGCTCCCAGCAGAAAACCCAGCGACAGCAGGAGGGGGAACGCGGGGGCGAACGGCGCGGCCAGTCGACTGGGGGGCCCGAACGGGATGAGCAGCGTCCGGAAGTCGGCCGTCGGGTCGGGGGCGACCCACGCGAACCATCCGTGCGAGAGGGCCCGTCCCTCCAACCAATAGGCCGCCGCTTCGGGCGCGCGCGGACCGCCACGCAGGTAAAACGCCATGTAGCCAAGCGACAAGAACGCGGCCACGAAGCCCGTCACGAAGATGAAGCGCCGCCTTCGTGTGACGTCCGCCACCCCCCACGCCTCCAGAAACGACGCGACGCGATGGGGACCGTTGGGGGCGACCGCCGCCACGAGCAAGAGGGCCGCGATGCCGAGGGCTACCTGCGCGGGCCGGTCCGGCGGACGACCCCACGCGCCCGCCCAGGACATCCAGGCCGGCACGGGTGGCACGGGCGGAGGGATCATCGCGGGGGGCCCGCGTATATCACGCGGATATCGGCCGTGCGCTGCGGATGTCCCGCGCGGGTTGAGGTTGCGACCGCGGTCGGCTAATCGAGGCATCCGTCGGGATGCGATCGCGGACCCCGCTCTACGTCGTCGCGATCCTCCTCGCGTCGCTGCCCACCGTTGCGCGCGCTCAGCCGGACGCCGCTCCCGCGCCCCCACCTGCGGACGATGCTGCGCGGAGCCCCGCGGCCCCCAGCGGGACGACGATGCCGGTCCTCAAGAAGGACGAGGGGGTGGCCTACCCGGCGCAGGCGCTCGCCGACGGGATTCACGACACCATCGAGGTGCGGCTCGTCCTGACGATCGACGCCGCGGGCACGGTCACCAACGCGGTGGTCGATGTCCCCGTCGGTCATGGCTTCGACGAGGCCGCGCTGGAGGCGGCACGCAAGCTGGTCTTCGATCCGGCCACCCGGGACGGTAGGCCGGTCGCCGCGAAGTTCCGTTACCTCTATCGATTCGAGCCTCCGCCATCGATCCTCTCGGGGCGGGTGGTGTCGTTCGTGGGCGAGCGGCCGCTCGGCGGTGCGGTGGTCGTCGTGCGCGACGCCGCCGGCAACGAACAGACGGTCGCGGCCGATGCCAGCGGAGCCTGGCGCATCGATGGGATCCCGGCCGGGACGTACCACGTCACGGTCACGGCACCGGGGCGCGCGCCGCACGAGGCCGATCAGACGCTGCAGCCTGGCGAGGAGGTGACCGCGATCGATCGCCTCGCCCCGGCGAAGCCCGCCGAGCCGCCCCCGGACGCCGGCGTCGACGTCGAAGAGGTGGAGGTGCGCGGCGAGGCTCCGCCGCGCGAAGTGACCAAGCGCACCCTCGAGCAGCGCGAGATCAACCGGATCCCCGGCACCGGGGGCGATGCACTGCGATCGCTGCAGAGCCTCCCCGGCGTTGGTCGGCCGCCCGCGCTCGCGGGCATCCTCCTCGTGCGCGGCGCCGCACCCGAGGACTCGGTGTACTTCGTCGATGGTACGCCCGTCCCCATCGTCTACCACTTCGGCGGTCTATCTTCGGTCGTGCCGACGGAGATGATCGGCAAGATCGACTTTTACCCCGGCAACTTCAGCACGCAGTACGGGCGGGCGATGGGGGGCGTCGTCAACGTAGGGCTGCTCGACCCGGCGGCCGACAAGCTGCATGGCCTCGCGGAGGTCGACCTCATCGACTCGCGGGTGCTCGCCCAGGGGCCGATCGGAGACACGGGCTGGCGGTTCGCCGTCGCGGGCCGCCGATCGTACATCGATACCTGGCTCGGCCCCGTGCTGAAGGCGGCCAACGCGGGGATCAACATCACCCCCGTCTACTACGATTACCAGGGCATCCTCGAGCGCGATCTCGACAAGCATTCGAGCATCCGCTTCGCCTTCTTCGGCTCCGACGACAAGATCGACGTCCTGACGTCCAACGTCGATTCGGGCGAGCCGACGCTCACGGGCGCGATCAGCTCGCACACCGGGTTCTGGCGCGGGCAGGGCCTGTACAAGAACCGCGTGTCGGACACGACCGAGCTGCGGGTCGTCGCCGCCGTCGGGCAGGACTACGTCGACTTCAACGCCGGCAGCATCAACTTCTCTCTGACCGACACGCAGATCTCGTCGCGCGCGGAGATCTCGCAGAAGCTCAACCCGAGGCTGACGATGGACGTCGGCGTCGACCTGCTCTTCGCGCCGTACACGGTGTCCGCCGTGCTGCCGCCGCTGCCCAAGCCCGGGCAGCCGACCGCCGGCCCGTTCTCCGAGCAGATGACGAAGGCGACGCAGACGAGCGGCACGATCAACCTGCCCGCGGCGTACATCGAGTGGGAGGCGACGCCTTGGCGCGGCGCGCGCATCGTGCCGGGCATCCGCCTCGACTACACGCAGCTCTATTCGTCGGGCGCGGGCACGTGGGACCTCGACCCGCGTCTGACGGTGCGTCAGGACGTGACGACGTCGCCCCGCACGACGATCAAGGGGGGCGTGGGTCTCTTCTCGCAGCCTCCCCAGGCGCAAGAGGCCAACATCGTGTTCGGCATGCCGAACCTCACCGACAACCGCTGCTACCAGTACGATCTCGGCGTCGAGCGCGAGTTCACGCGCAACATCGAGGCTTCGGTCGAAGGCTTTTACAAGCAGCTCGATAACCTGGTCGAGCAGGGGTACGGAAACACCGGCACCGGCGTCATCTACGGCGGCGAGACGATGATCCGATACAAGCCGGACTCGCGTTTCTTCGGTTGGATCGCCTACACGCTCTCGCGAAGCATGCGCCGCGTTGCGCCCGGCATGCCGCTCGAGCTCTTCGAGTACGACGAGACGCACATCCTCACGCTGGTCGGCAGCTATCGCCTCGGGCGCGGCTGGGAGATCGGCGCGCGCTTCCGCCTCGTCAGCGGATACCTGTACACGCCGGAGACCTACGGCTTCTACGACGAGAACATCGGCACCTATCTGCCCCTCGAGGCCTATCCGCAGTACGGCTCGCGGCTCCCGATGTTCACGTCGCTCGACATCCGCGTCGACAAGACCTGGAAGTTCCCGTGGGGTCAGATCGGCGCCTACCTCGACGTGCTCAACGTGTACAACGCCGCGAACGTCGACGGAATCAGCTACGACTTCAACAACACGCACACGGCGTACGCGAACGACCTCCCGATCTTGCCGAGCCTCGGCTTCCGCGTGGAGATGTGATGAGGGCTCGTGGCGCTCTCGGCGGGGCAGCGCTTGTCGCAGCGGCGGCTTGGGTCGCGCTCTCGTGCGCCCCGTCCGGCTTCGCCGACCCGTCGACGATCGACACCGTGCGGATCCTCGCGTCGAGCGCGAGCGAGCCCTACGCGAAGCCGGGCGACACCGTGACCGTCCAGGTGCTCGCGTACGACGGAAGGCCGAGCAAGCCGGCGCCGATGGCGGTGTTCTGGTTGCCGTTCGAGTGCGTGAACCCGGAGGACGACGCGTACTACGCGTGCTTCGAGCAGCTCACCGGCGGCGACGCGGGAGCCCCTGTCGGGGATGGCGGCGCGGGCGCGGCGGCGCTCGGAGCGATCCGGCCCGGCGTCGACCTCATGCCCTTCCTGCCGACCGGACCGAGCTACCAGTTCAAGATGCCGTCCGACGTGATCACCCAGCACACGATGGTCCCGGGG
>PLIR01000489.1 GCA_003139415.1 Myxococcales bacterium
CGGGCGCGGGCGCGGGCGCGGGCGCACACTCGGGCGCGGGCGCGGGCGCTTTCACTTCCTATCGAAGTCCCTCGTCGAATCCGTCTTCACCGGCGGCTCCTTCACCCGGAGGCCCCCGTCCAGGACCTCTCTGCGGACGCTGGCTCGGCGCATTCTCTGAGCCCAGGTCTGCCTCAGGACGAAGGCCATGTGACGAGGACGCGGACCAGGGCGTCCTCGACCAGGTCTTCGGCGGCCGCGTCGGACGTGGTCTGAGCGAGCGCGATCCAGTGCAACCGGTGCCTTGCCCTCGGCTTTTCGAGCTCGAGGATGGCTCTCTGCGATGACGGAGCCCCCACGTCCAGCACGGTGATGGCGATGTTCGGGTTCATCCCGAAATAGAGCCTGAGGCAAGTTCGAAAAGTTTGTGATTGCGGCCTCACAGAAGTTGGTTTACTGGGCCGGCGTCTGACGAGCCGCCTCTTGCGTTCATCCTCCGGCGCCGGCTTCAAGTGATTGTCACTCCGGTTTCTGTGATGGAGAATTTTCGTTCCCGTTGATGTTTGTTGATTGACGCGTCATGAGGCCAAAGGTAATCGGATCTACGCGAGGGCGGGGAGCTTGGGCGGCCTTCGCTAGGACCGGACGGAATCGTCTTGGCCCGATGGGAGATCGCTCGGCTGGGGAGATGGTGTCTTGGCGCGGTGCGTTGCTCGCGTGCTGGGTGGCTTTGTGCTGTCGAGCGCCTGCGCTTGCAGCAGCGCCGGCGACCAAGTCGCGTCGTCGTCGGCCGGCGTTACCCCGCCATTGCCGATCGCGTGGACGCGGCCGTCGTGGTTCATCGACCCGGCGAACGGCGCGGGCACCGCGAGCGACAAGAACACATGCACCACCGCGGCCTCGCCCTGCCTCTCGTTCGGTGGCGTCGTGCAGATCTGGGGCGGCACGACGTCTCCGCGGCTTCGCCAGAACACGACGATCACCTTCCTGAGCTCGCAGTGGAACAGCGCGGATCCCGTGGTTTTCACCCCGCGGATCGAGAACGGAGCGACGGTGACGCTGCAAGGCGCTCTGGGGCCCGCGCAGCAAATCGCCGCCGGGAACCTCACGGTCATTGCGGCCAAGCAGCGCGCATCGGCCCAGCTCCTCGACGTCGCGCTGCCCGCCGGGGCAGCCCCGGGGCTCCTCGTCGTCGACACGACCCGCGGCAGCCGCGCGTGGGTCTACGTCCCGGATAGCAGTAGTCAGGGTTGGCTGCTTTCGCAGAGCCTCGTCGCGGCGAATCTGCCAACACTTCTCCCTGCCGAGGACGACGCGTGGCAGACGGGCGATTCGGTCGTCGTCTATCAGCCAGTCACCGTCAACCTCGACGAGGTGGCTCCCACCGTCGCCGACGGTGCGACGGCGTCCGGCAGCCCGAACGTCAACATCTATCAGCTAAGGCTCGTCGATCCGACAATCGGCGAAGCCCCCGAAGAGCAATACGCACAATCGCTCAGCGTCGGGGCCGGGGTCAATTTCGTCGAATCGTCGATCGGCAAGGTCATCACGAACCCGGGAGGGACGACGGGGCTCACCGAAGGCTTCGTCAACGTCGACTTCGGCGAGATCTTCCTCGGCGCGACGCCCGGTCCCGCCTTCACGATATGGGGCGGGCAGAGTCGATATGGCTTCCTCGTGATGCAGGGCGGCCTCGTCGACGGCGACTTCATCGTCGGACCCTCGTTTCCGAACAACCCGAGCTCATTCGGGATCTATTCGATGACGATCGGCGACGCGTACCTGGGCCCGGACTCGGCGTTCACCGTATGGGCCGACAGCCAGGTCGGGCGGGCAGGCGACCCGGGCATCGTATGGGGCGCAGGAGAGGTCCTCGTGGCAGGAAGCGCGACCCTCACGTATTCCGACGAGGCGACGGCCACGGCGACGTTCCTGCAGACCGGGGGGCTCTACCTCGACGCGCCGGGCCTCGGGGTGCTCCTCGACGGGGACGCCGGGCCCACGACGGCGTGCGCCGTCGATCGAACGGGTTCCAGCGGGTGGACCTGCGGCATCACGGTCACACCGGCCAACCTGGACCTTCCCGTGAGCCAAGGCGGGTTCGGCGGCAACGCGGTCATTCCCGGCGGAGGGTCCATCACCAACGGCGGGGGCTTCTGAGATGGACTTGCGCCGCTCGGGGACGGTCACGCGCGCGTCATGGGCCGCCGGTCTGGCACTTCTCGCCCTCGCCGCGATTGCAGCTGCGTGCGGCTCGTCGAGCGACTCTCCGGTCAGTTCTTCGGCCGAGGTCTCGTCGACGCCGCCGGCCTTCGGCACGCTGCTTCTCTGGTTGGACGCGAACGCGGGCGTCACGCAGACGAACGGCTTCGTGAGCCAGTGGGAAGATCAGTCCGGCAACAACAACAACGTCTCTCAGAACACGCTCGCGAGTCAGCCCACCTACCACGCTTCGGGGGCCGGGCCCGCCGGCGGGTTGCCCTACCTCTCGTTCGGCAACACCGCGTCGAACTACTTCAGCACCGACGTCTTTCTCGACAACACGCTGTCGAACCTCACCGCCAACGGAGACGACGTGACGGTGCTCGTCGCCGCCCGGCTCCCCTACGGGGGCGCAGGAGGGACGCTCTTCACGCTGCGGCGGACGGGCCCCATTGCCTCGTTCTCGTACGTCAGCACGTTCGGCAGCGACTACGCCTATTCCGACGGGGTCAACGGTTCGTCCAACGACCTGTTCGACACCGCGCCACTGCCGGTCACCGGGTCCATCGTCCTCGACTACACGTACCATCAGGGGACGAGCGTCGTCCTCACCGTCGACGGCAAGACCGTCAACAACTCGGGCAGCGCGACGTCGTACACGGGCAACACCGGCTTCACGGTCGGCACGCGCGAGGACGTCACCTACCAGCCCTGGGAGGGGGACATCTACGAGGTCCTCGTCTATCAGGGCGTCCTGTCGAAGACGAACCTTGCGGCCGCGCGCGAATACCTCGCGACCGAGTGGGGGGTCGAGCTGTCCAGCAGCGGCGCCTTGAACGCGGGCAAGTGCCCCACCGGCCTGACCCTCTGCGCGGACACCTGCGTGCCGTGGCAGGACGGAGCGCCCTGCACGGCGCCCGCCGGCCCGTCGAGCTGGACGAAGGCTCACTGGTACATCGACCCGGCCAACAGCACGGGCGCCGCGAGCGACAGCAACGCCTGCACCTCGACGACGGCGCCTTGCCTCACTTACGGGCACATCGAGTCCCTGTGGGGAACCTACTCGCCGCAGCTCGCTCAGAACACGACGATCACCTTTCTCAGCTCGCAACCCGACGATACCGATCCCGTCTACTTCAGTCCCCTCATCGAGAACGCGACGATGGTCACGATCGAGGGGGCCCTCGGACCCGCGCAACAGGTCGCGACCGGTACGCTCTCCAACGTCGTGCCCAAGAGCCAGGCGGCGGGCCAGCTCTGGCAGGCCACGCTTCCTGCCGGGGTGTCGCCCGGGCAGCTCGTCGTCAACACCACGAGGACCAGCCGGGCCTGGGTCTACAAGAGCGCCGGCGGCGACAGCTGGCTTCTGTCCCAGCCGATGGCGTCCAGCAACCTCGCCTCCGTCTTCCCAGGCGAAACCGACAACTGGGCCAACGGCGACACGGTCGTCGTCTACCAGCCGGTGACCGTCGATCTCGCCCAGGTGACGCCGATCGTGGCGGGCGGGAACGTGCCGTATTTCTCGTACTCGAATTTCAGTTTGAACGTCTACCAGTTGACGGTGGCCGACGGCTCGGTCGACGCCGCGGCGCCGGCGCAGGACGACTTTCAAGTCGGCACGAAGGTGAACCTCGTCGAGTCCTCGGTGCGAAAGACCGTCAGCGTGCAGGGGGGCGCTTCCGAGTACGACGTGGAGTTCGGGAACGACGACTTCACGCAGTCCATCGCGACCACGACGGGTCCCATCGCGGTCGACTTCTGGGGCGGGCAGACACGCTACGGCGGCGGCCAGACGATGTCCCTAAACGGCGGTGAGCTCGCCGGCGACATCGTGCTGAGCGGCGAGTGCGACGTGTACCAGGGCGGCGACATCGACTCGGCCTTCATCGACACCGGCAGCGCGCTCGTCCTTCGTTCCGGCTTGGTCTCGGCTTACCAGTGGGGGAGCCCGCTCAACTTCTGGGGCCCCGGTTCGATGGATGTCGTGGGGAATACCCGGCTCGAGTATCCCCCCAACGCCACCGCTTCGAGCATCTTCCTCGAGGCGGGGGGCCTCTTCTTGAACGTCGACCCTTCTCTCATCGAAGGTTCCGCGGTGCCGGGGTCGAGCACCGCCTGCGCCGTCGACGCCTCGGGCGACTGGACGTGCGGCATCGCGGTCACCCCCGCGAACCTCGACACGGCGATCAGCGCGGGCGGCTTTGGCGGCCTCGCCGTCGTCCCGGCGGGCGCCTCGATCACGGACATCGGCACCGTGGACGGTACGGAGTAGGGGCGCGCGACGACCATGAGGAAAACGCTCGCTCGCGCCTCTCTCTTCGTCGCCGTGGCCGCGTGCAGCGGCGGCGGGGGCACGACCGGCGGAGGCCTGGCGGGGACGACCACCGATTCGATTCCCACGAGCTGGACGGTCGGCGCTTGGTACGTCGATCCAGCCAATTCTACGGGCGAGGCCAGCGACAACAACTCGTGCCAGAAGACGACGAAGCCCTGTCTGACGTTCGCGGGTCTCGAGGCGAAGTGGGGCACGGTTTCGCCCCGCCTGCGCCAGAACACGACGATCACGTTCCTCAGCTCGCACGTCGACGACAGCGATCCCGTCTATCTGAGTCCATATATCGAGAACGGGGCGGCCGTGACGGTCGAGGGTTCGCTCGGCACTCCGCAGCGCGTCGCGAGCGGCGCGCTGTCGTACGTGATGGGCAGGAACCGCCCGAACGGGCAGCTCCTCGACGTCGGCTTGCCCGCGGGTGCGGCGCCGGGGCAGCTCGTCGTCAATCTCTCGAAGTCGAACAGCCGGGCGTGGGTCTACCGCAACGCGGATGGCAATAGCTGGTACCTCTCGCAACCCGTCGCCGCCGAGGCGCTGCCAATCGTCCCGGGCAGCGCCCCCGCGGAGGTCAACACGTGGGCGCCGGGTGACGCGATCGTCGTCTACCAGCCTGTCGCGGTCGACGTGGTCTCGGCCGCGCCCGTCGCGGGTCCCGACGGCGCGTCGACCCCGCTCACCTTTTACCAGCTCAAGGTATTGGACCCGCTGGGCGGCGGCGCCGTTGACGCAGCGAGCACGCACAGCACGCTCGCGATCACGAGCCCGGACGTCGCGTTCGTCGAATCGTCGATCGATCGGCTCGTGAGCATCTCGAGCAACGGCTTCGGCAACCGCCCGGACTTCGTGAACGTCGACTTCTCCGGAGGCCTGAGGGCCGTTGCCGTCACGCCTGAGGCGGGGATGTCCGTGCTCGCGGGACAGATCCGCAACGCCGCCTGGACGCTCTCCGCCGCCGCGCTCGACGAGGACCTCGTCGTCGGCGCCACGCTGTCCCTCTCGGGCGGCTCGTACGGCGCGGTCTACGTGGACACGGGCGCGGCGCTGCTCCCGCAGATGAACGACGTCTCGTTCTCCCAGGCGCTCGGCGCACCGGTGCTCTGGGGCCCCGGCTCGGTCGACGCCATCACGCGCGGGCGGTTGGAGTATCCGCCGGGGGCCGGCGGGGCCACCGCGACGTTCGAGGTCAAGGGCCTGTACGTCGATCAGCCCGTGGCGTCGCTGGCTCGAACGCCCCTGCCGCCTCCCTCGACGGCGTGCGCCGTCGACATCGCGGGCGGATGGCTCTGCGGGATCCCCGTGACCGCCGCCAGCCTCGACGCCCCGGTGACCGCCGGCGGATTCGCGGGTAGCGCGGTCGACCCTGGGGGATCGACGATCACCGACAACAACCCGCTGGCGCAGGGCCCCGACGGCGGAGTGATCGCCGCGCCCTTTCAGTCCGACATGCTTCTCTGGTTGCGCGCCGACAAGGGTGTCGTCCTGGCCTCGGATGGCAGCGTCGCCGTCTGGCAAGACCAGACGGGGCTCGGCGGGCGCGACGCCGCTCCCCTCTTCACCGGGATGGAGGGGCCGCTCTACGTCCCCAACGCATACGGCGAGTTCCCCGCGCTTCGCGGCGACGGCACCCGCTCACTCATGGTCAACGGCGGCCACGGGTACGCCGTCGGCAAGCAATCCAGCTTCTTCATCGTCGCGACTTCGTCTTCCACGGGGTCGACGGGCACCGCGCTCGGGCCTGAGCTGACCTTCTTCACCGAATCCAGCCAGGGCTGGCAGTACGAGGTGTACGAGACCGCCGCCGGCATTCAGTGGCTGAACGCCTCGTCCGCGGACATCGACGGCGGCGAACAGGGCGGATTCCCCGGCGCCGGCGCCGTCCCCGAGGATCAATTCGTCTTCGCGGCGTCGCCCACGCCGGGCCTCCATATCTTCGCGGAGACGCAGCAGGACGGCGTCCGGGCGGCGGGCTACTACGACGGCCCGCAGATCGCCTCGATCACCAATCCCGTGGGGCCGTCGCTCTACGTCATGAGCGTCTTCGGTGGACCGGGAGACGCCTTCAGCGCCCACGCCGACGCCGCCCAAGGCGGCTACGACCCTCAAGGCGTCATCATCTCGGCGGGCTCTTTCGACATCACCGGTGACATCGAAGAGATCGTCCAGTACGGCCGGGAGCTCTCCCCACAAGAGGTCGCGGAGGTCTATGCGTACCTGCAGGCCCGCTGGCCCAACTCGAATATCACCACGCCGCAGACGGACGGCGGGGTGTCCGAGGCTGGCACCGGTGAGGAGGACGCGGCCCCCGAGCCCGCCACCTGCGTCTACGAGGCCCAGGCCCCGCCGGCCCAGAACGTGTGCGGCGACGGCTGGCGCGATCCCGCCACGGAGGAGTGCGACGACGGTCTCGGGGCCGCGGGCATTCGCCGCGGCTGCACCTCCACGTGCACCGTCCTCGACGAGATCGACATCGCCCACCTCGGCGCGGACGGGGGGCTCTCGAACACGCCACGGTCCCTCGGCGCCGGCAGGCACCCGATCGCGGCAGGCGTCCAGAC
>PLIR01000096.1 GCA_003139415.1 Myxococcales bacterium
CGCGAGCAGATCGTGGGCGTCTGCACCGAAGCGCTCCGCATCAACGGGATGTCCGATGGTTACCTGCGGCCGATGGTCTTCATCGGCAGCGGCGCGATGGGCATCTACGTCCCGAACTATCCGGTACAGACGGCCGTCATTGCGTGGAAATGGGGCGCCTACCTCGGAGAAGAGGCGCTGCGCAACGGCATCCGGGCCAAGATCAGCTCGTTCGCGCGGCACCACATCAACGTGAGCCTGGCCAAGGCCAAGATGAACGGCCAGTACACCAACAGCGTCCTCGCCAAGCGCGAGGCCAAGTTCGGCGGCTACGACGAGGCGATCCTCCTCGACCCGAACGGGTACGTGAGCGAGGGCTCCGGCGAGAACATCTTCGTCATCCGCAAGGGCGTCATCTACACGCCCGACCTGTCGTGCTCGATCCTCGAAGGGGTGACGCGCGACACGGTCATCACGCTGGCCCGCGAGATGGGGCTCACGGTCGTCGAGTGCAAGCTCACGCGCGATCAGCTCTGGCTCGCCGACGAGGTGTTCCTCACCGGAACGGCGGCCGAGATCACGCCGGTGCGCGAGGTCGACAACCGCACCGTCGGCACCGGGACGGTCGGTCCCATCACCACCAAGATCCAGGCGCGCTTCTTCGACGTCGTGCGCGGCAGCGACTCCTCGCATCCCGAGTGGCTCACGCGCGTGTGACGCCCCGACGGGACGGGCGGCGCGGCCCCATGCGCGCCGCCCTCCTGTGGGCCTGCCTGGGGACGTGGGCGCCACTCTCGTGCGCCAAGCCGGCCGAACAACCGCCGCCGGCCGTGGCGCCGTCCCAGGCACCGGACGACGACGGGGGGACCGGACGTCTGCTGCGCTACCGCTCCAAGCGCCTCCGGCTGTCGCTTCCACTGCCCGACGGCCGGGCGTGGCGAATCGACGACCACTCGCAGCCCGAGCTCGTCGCGACGCACGAGGCGAGCCGCTCGCGGGTCATGGTCACGGTGTTCAACGCGGGGCAGCTCGTCGGGCGCGCGCAGTGCGAGGACATCGCGAAGTCTCGCAACCTCGTGCCATCGGGCGACCTGCGGCCCCTCGAAGACCAAGCGGCGATCACGCAGGGTACGTTCGACACCCGGATCGAAGTGGCCCTCGCGGCCGAGGCCCCCGACGGCTCCCTCAAGGGCCACGTGATGGCGTTCGGCGGGTTTCTTCGCAAAGGTTACGTGTTCGTCTATTCCACGGAGGTGAGCTCCCCGTCGGACGGGTCCATCCTCGCCGCCCGGCTCGCCCTGGCGCGGTCGCGGGTGCTCGGCGGGCTCGAGCTCGACCCGTTCGACTCCGTTGCGCGTGACTCGGAGGCGGGACCGTCGCAGACCTCCCCGCGGTGATGGATGCGCATCGTGGCCGTGTGCGCGATGGCGCTGGTCTTCGGGTTCGTCGGATCGATGCCTCTTGCGGGCCCGATCGCCATCCTCGTCCTGTCGCGAGCGACGCAACGCCACTTCGTCGACGCCTTGCGCATCGGGCTGGGAGCTGCGGCGGCAGAGGCGCTCTACGCCGGGTTCTCGTACTGGGGCTTCACGACGTTCCTCGGGCGACATGCCATCGTGGTGCCGATCTCGCACGGCGTAACGGCGGTCGTGCTCGTGGCGCTGGGCGTCCGATTCATGTTCTGGACGGCCGACACCACGGCCCCGGAGCCGAAAAGGGGGGCGGGGACTTTCTTTTTCGGCTTCTCGGTGTCGGCGATCAACCCGACGCTGCTTCTCACCTGGAGCGCCGCCGTGGCGTTCCTCTATTCGAAGGGGCTGAAGGGCGCGTCGCCGCTCGACGCGGTGCCGTTCGGCCTGGCGGCGGGGGCGGGCATCGCGGGGTGGTTCGCGATGCTGGTCGCGCTGCTCCGCAGGTACCAGGGGAAGGTCCCGGTCAAGGCATTCACCTGGACCGTCCGGGGCCTGGGGCTCGTGCTCGCGGTACTCGGCGCCGGCTCGGGCGTGCGCCTGGTGCGCTGGCTCGCCGGGCACCGGTAGGGGCGGGCCCGTGAACGCCGAGGCGCGTCGGTTGTCGCTCTCGCTGCTCGCCGACCGCGCGCACTACGATCGGGTGACCCTCGCGATCGCGAACGCGCGGACCTCCGTCTGGATCGCCACCGCGAACGTGAAGCAGCTCATGACGGAGGCGCCCATCGGCACCCGGGCGCGGGCGCGGGGCCGCTACGTCCCGATCCTCGACACGATCCAATCGCTCTGCGATCGCGGGGTCGTCGTACGGATCCTCCACGCGGCGGCGCCATCCGGTCCATTCCGTCAGGAGCTCGCGGCGCGCGTCGGACGACTGACGCCGCCCCGCTTCGAGATGCGGGCGTGCCCGCGCGTGCACCTCAAGATGATCGCGATCGACGGAGCATGGCTGTACCTCGGGAGCGCCAACTTCACGGGGGCGGGCCTGGGGGCGAAGGGCGACGGGCGGCGGAACTTCGAGATGGGAATCCTGACGGACGACGAGTGGATGCTCGACGCCGCGCAGGCGCGGTTCGACGTGATCTGGCGCGGGGGGGAGTGTGGCGCGTGCCGGATGCGGAGAGAGTGTCCGGCGCCGCTCGATCGGGTGTGAGCGTCCTCGCTCGACGCCCGACCGTCCGCGCGTCGCTCACGCCGCGGCCGTGCGCGGGGCCTCGACGCTCGCAGAGCTCGTAGAGCGCGCCCCGGACACGAGTTCGTGCACGAAGCGGAGCTTTTCGTTGACCGCCGGCGACAGCTGGAACGGGTACGCGTCGGTGAGGCCCATGCTCCGGTTCATGGCGTTGAGCGCGACAGTCAAGTCGCCCCACTGGCGCAGGACGGTCCCGAAGTCGGCGCCTGGATCATCCGTCGCGCCACTTTCGACTGGCCCGGCGCCGGGGAACCCGTATTCGCGCGCGGTCTCCAGGGTGTCGTCGATGTGGAGATAGTGCGCGAACGTCTCGGCGAAGTCCTCCCACGGGTGCGACGACGCGTAGCGGGTGATGAACGCCGGATCGGGCTCTACGGCGGCGCGGGCGTAGTGACGCACGAGGGCCTGCGCGTAGTCGGCGCGCTCGTCGCCGAAGCGGACGCGGAACGGTTCGAGCGCGTCGGTGCCCCGCACGAGGCGGTCCCAGTAGTAGTGCCCCACCTCGTGGCGGAAATGACCGAGCAGCGTGCGGTATCGTTCCTTCATCGCCACACGCATCTTCTCGCGCATGGGGGCGTCGGCCTCGGCGAGGTTCAGCGTGATGAGCCCGTCGTCGTGGCCTGTCAGCACGCGCGTCGTCCCCACGTCGGCCTTGATGTCGAAGGCCAGACCGTTCTCCGGATCGCGTCGCTTGGACCGAAGAGGGAGCTTGAGCCGATCGAGACCGTAGACGAGGCGGCGCTTGGCCTTCTCGACCTCCGCCCACAGGGCGCGATTCGCCGGCTGCGAGAGATCCGGAATGACGTGATTGAGCTCGCACGCCTGGCAGAGCGTGCCGGCCTCCGCGCCGCCGGGAACCATCCAGTTGCACACGCCCTCGTTCACGTAGTTGGCGCACTTGGAGTAGACGCCGTTCGGGGTGGAGAAGCCGCCCTCGACGGCCTCGAGCGAGGCCAAGACGAGATCCTCGGGCAGGAAGCCGAGCTCGTGACCGCAAGTCAAACAGCGCGTGTTGTCGAAGAACACCGTCGCGCCGCAACGACATCGAAAATTCCGCATTCCGGGTCGACGCTACAAGAGCCGCGCCAAAGGCCGGCCTGCCGCTTGCTTATGCGCTGGGTCCCAGGCGACGGCGGCTATCGGGGCGGAACACCCTTCTTCGCCAGCAAGTCGCCGAACGTGAACCGCGCCTCGGCTTTTAGCTGCTGTCGGTATTGCTGATACGCGCTGCGCTCCTGGTCCTCGCTGAGCGCCTTGATCGAGAGCTTGATCTCGCCTCGGCGCGGATCGATCTCGATGACCTTCGCGTCGATCGCTTGGCCCACGTTGAAGACCTTGCGCAGTTCGGTCCCGCGCGGCGTTCCTGTGCCGGCGGCCGTGACGTAGCCGCGGGCGTTGCGACCCGTCACCCCGAGGATGCGGACGACGAGGCCGCCGGCCTCGATCGCCTCGACCTTGGCCTTCACCGCCTTGTGCGGCGCCACCTTCTGGGCGGCCTCTTCGGCCGCAGCGCCCTTGGGGGCAGGATGGAGGGCGATCTTGTGGTTGTACGGGTCGACGTTCGCCACGACGACATCGACGGCGTCGCCCACCTTCACCACTTCGTCGGGCGTCTCGATGCGCCTGATCGACAGGTCCTGCGTGTGAATCAGGCCGTCGACGCCCGCCTCGAGCTCGACGAACGCGCCGAACGGCTGGATGCGCACGACCTTGCCGGCGTGCCGCGTCCCCGCCGAGTACTTCTGCGCGACTTGCTGCCACGGGTCCGGGATCGTGGCCCTGTGCGACAGCCAGACCTTGCCCTTGTCGTCGACTTTCATCACGACGACGCGCGTCGGCTCGCCGACCTTGAAGACGTCGCTCGGGCCGTCGGCCCGGTTGTGACTCATCTCCTGCAAGGGGACGAGGCCCTCGACCCCGCCGACGTCGACGAACGCGCCGAAGGCCACGACGCTGCGCACGATCCCGTCGACCGCCTCGCCCACCCGCAGCTTGCCGAGGGCCTCGCTGCGATTGCGCTTCGCCTCTTCTTCGAGCAGCGAGCGACGCGACAACACGACGTCGCGCCCGCGCTTCGCGTACTGCGTGACGTAGAAGGGCAGCCGCTGCGCCACGAGGTGCGACAGATCGGATCCGAGCCGGAGCTCGACGTGGGAACCCGGCGCGAACGCGCGGAGGCCATCGATGTCGACCTCGATCCCGCCCTTGATGACGCCCGTGACGAGCCCCAGGATGAGCGCTTTGTCGTTGAAGGCCTTCTCGATCGCGGCCTTCGCGCGCTCGTAGCGGCGAGGGTGGTGCGTGAGCACGACGAGACCGCCGCGCGCCCCGTCGTTGTGCACGACGCCGATGAAGTCGGCGCCGACCTCGAGGATCACACGAGGGACCTTGGGGTCCCTGAGGGGCTCCGCGGCTGCTGCAGCGGGCGAGGTGTCCGCCGCCGGCGCGGGCTCGGCGGGCTCGGCGACCTCGACCGCCGTGGCGGCCTCCGGTGCAGGGGCGGTCTCCGTGGCGCCGGTCTCCGCGCTTTCGAGGGCGGGCGACCCTTCCGTAGGTTCAGCGGCGGCCGCATCGACGGCTGCGACGGCATCGGCCGCGGGCGGCGCGGGATCGACCTCGTCGTCGGCGATGAGCATCTCGCGGCGGTCGAAGATCGCGTGCGCCTTGCCGGGGATGTCGATGAGGATCGCGTCGTCGGTGATCTCGATGATCTTGCCGAAGACGATGTCGCCCGCGTTGACGGGCGGGCGCTCGCGCGGAGGGCCCGGCCTGCGCTCCTTGCGTTTGCCTTGCTTGTCGCCAGCGGGCTTGTCGGCCGGCTTTGCGGCCGAGGTGTCGTCGCCACCGGCGGCAGGGGCGGGAGCCTCGGCGCCTTCGGCCGCCGGAGTCTCTTCGCCCGCGACAGCGGCGCCATGCTTCTTGCGGCGACGGCGACGGCGGCGCTTCTTTTCGCCCGCCGGCGCGGGCGTGCCGTCGGCCGCAACCGCATCGGCGGCTCCCTCCTCACCAGCGTGGTCGGCGTCGTCACCGTGGTCGGCGTCGTCACCGTGCTCGGCGGCGTCGGCGTGCGCGGAGTCGGCGTGCGCAGCGCCGTCGTGCGCGTGATCCGCGGGCTCGGACGCGGCTTCGCTCGCGCCGTTGCCCGGGCTCGCCGCCGGCTCCGAGGGCGCAGTCGGCTGCGGGACTTCGGTCGAAGCCGAGGTCTCCGTGGTCGTGTTCTGCGTGGGATCCGGGGTGTTCATGGGGAAGAGGCGCGGAAGCCTAGCTCAAAGTGTGCTGCATTTCCCGTCAACTCGAGGTGAACCGTTCGACTCAGACCGCCGCGGATCGCCGCGAAGTGGCGGACGCGGCGCGATCCGACACGAGGTCCGGCGCGAGCCCGTGGGATGCGAGGCGGTTCTGATAGTAAAAAATCAAGCGCGTGTCAGTCAGGACGAGGTTTGACCCGCGGGGCTCTAGCACCGGCGTCGTGTGATAGCCGCTGAAGGCCCGGAGCGCTTCGTCGAGGATCTCGCGGCCGCTCGCGCGCGCCAGGCGGGCGCCAAGGACGATGCGCCCTCGCTCTTCGAGCGCTCGCGCGCGATCGCGCAGCCGCTCGACGCTGGCCGCGAGCTCGGCTCGGGAGACCACGACGTCGTCCTGGGTGCGTAGCAGCGCAAAGATGTCGGCCGAGGCGTCGCCCTTGCGGCGCTTGGCCGAGGGGCCCATCGAGTCGCGGAGGCGCTCGAAGGCGCACGCGGCCACCAGGTGCGTCGCGAGCGCCACGGTGTCGCGCTGGTACGCGTCGACGACCGAGTCCCCCAGTTCACGGGTGTACTGCGCGTCCCGCAGCGGGTCGTGGCCGACGCGGCCGTCGCCGTCGGTCAGGTACGAAAGCGGGTCGATGGTGTGGCCATGGGAGTCGTAGGACGTGCCCTCCTCGTCGACCTGGTTGCCGAAGCAGTCGAGCGGTTGGCTGAACCGGACGACGCAGCCCGCGTCGAGCCCGAGGAGCTTGCGCATGAACGCCGCGATGCGGCCGGGACGGCTCGATTCGTCGTCTTCGATGATGTAGCGGTGCTTGCCCTCCTCCTGGAGGAAGTCACCGACGAGCGTCTCGGCCTCGAGCGTCAACAGGTAGTTTATCGTCGCGGGGACGAAGAACACGCGGCGAAGATCGCCACGCGCCGCCGTGCGGCCCATCGCCTCGACCCCGGTGCCGGCCAGGCCCAGTTTGAGCTTTCGTTCGACCGCCCCGGACCGCGACCGCGTGCCGCCAGGGAAAAAAAGCGAGTGGTACCCGCGCTCGAGCACGACGCACGAATAAGCCTTGAGGACCTCCTTGTAGATGCCGTGCTTGAGGCGCCGGTCCACGCGGTACGCCCCCAGGTTGTGCATGAAGAACGAGAGCACCGGATTCGTGAACAGGTTCTTGCCGGCGCCGTACGTGGCCGGCGGCAGGCCGACGCGCTCCAGGGCGAAGCCAAAGACCACGGAGTCGAGGTTCGACAGGTGCGTCGGGACGAAGACCAGGGTGCCGCGGTCGGCCAGCGCGCGGATGCGGCCGATGGGCCCGTTCACCACGACGCGGCCGTCGAGGGCGCGCAGGTCGAAGGCCCCGCCGAGGTTGCGCATCGTCTGCATCGGCGACATCAGCATCCCGATGAGCGGCGCGATCGTCCGCGACGCGAACCTGTAGACGCGCGGGTCGAAGTTGCCCGCCACGTCGCGCGAGTAGCGGTCGACGATGTCGCGCACGTGCGCCACGCAGTCCGCGTCGCTCAGGCGCGCGAGGGAGCGCGCGATCGAACGCCACTCGCCGAGGGGGATGACGTCGTCGACGGCGGACGACTGCTGCCGGCGGACTTCGAGGAACGCCGCCTCGCTCAGCATCAAGCGCGGATCGCCCACGGCGCCGCATGCCCGCTGGACGACCTCGGCGATGATCGCCTCCTTGGACTGATTGAAGGTGAAGATCGGGGGCTGCCTGGCCACGATGACACCTTGCGCGGGAGAATCAGGCCGCGGCCCGGCTCACGACTCCTCGAGCGGCAACACGGCGATCCCTTCGATCTCGACGAGGGCGCCGGGCTCGAGCAGGCCCAAGACTTTTACGAGGCTCATCGCCGGGTAGTAGCCGCCCATGCGCGCGCGCCAGCCCTCGCCAATCGCCTTCTGGGCCGCGCGGTACTTGTCGAGATCGGTGACGAAAGCCAAGAGCTTCACGATGTGCTCGGAGCCGCCGCCGGCGGCGCGCACGACGTCGATCACGTTGTCGAGCGTCGCCAGGAACTGGGTCGCAAAGTCCATGCTGACGATGCGGGCGTCCTTGTCGAATGCCACTTGACCGGCCACATGGAGTGTGCGGCCCGGGCCGCAGAGCACGCCGTTGGTGTAACCGCGCGGCTTGGGGAAGTGGGACGGGTTGATGAGCTTCTTCATGACCACGGGTGC
>PLIR01000267.1:0-6199 GCA_003139415.1 Myxococcales bacterium
CCTCGACCGTCGTCAGCCCGGCCAGGACCTTGCGCGCTCCGTCGTCGCGCAGGGTGTCCATCCCCTGCTCCCACGCCACGCGCTTGATCGCCTGCGAGTCGGCCTTGCGAAGGATGAGCGGACCGACGGCGTCGTCGATGAGCAGGAGTTCGTAGATGCCGCGCCGGCCGCTGAAGCCCGTGTTGGTGCACTGCGAGCAGCCGCGCGCCTTGTAGAACATCGGCCTCTCGGCGGCCTCGAAGGCGTCGAGCGGATCGGGCTNNCGTGGGAAGTAGCGCGAGGCCGGGTTGTCGCGCCGCATCCGGCGCGCGCGCGCGCGCTCCGGGGTGAGCCCCAGCTCCTCCAGCTCGAAGTCCTCGGCCGGATACGAGTACTTGCAGTTCTTGCAGATGACGCGCACGAGTCGCTGCGCAAGGATGCCGATGACGCTCGACCGGAGCAAGAACGGCTCGGCCCCCATGTCGATCGTGCGCGTGATGGCGCCGGCCGCGTCGTTCGTGTGGATCGTCGAGAGCACCAGGTGCCCGGTGAGCGACGCGTTGATCGCGATCTCGAGCGTCTCGTGGTCGCGGATCTCGCCGACCATGACGATGTCCGGGTCCTGCCGGAGGAAGGCGCGGAGCGCGCCGGCGAACGTGAGCCCGATCTTGGGCTGCACGTGCACCTGGTGGATCCCCTGGATCTCGTACTCGACGGGATCCTCGGCCGTCAGGATGTTGAGGTTGGGCTGGTTGATCCGGTTGATGCACGCATACAGCGTCGTCGTCTTGCCGCTGCCGGTCGGCCCCGTGACGAGGACGATCCCGTCCGGGCGGCGAATCAGGCCATCCATGAGCGCGTATTCGCGACCGCTGAACCCGAGGTCCGGGAGATCGAGCAGGACGCTCGACTTGTTGAGCAAGCGCATGACGATGCGCTCGTAGCCGCGGCTCGTCGGGATGGTGCTGACGCGGATGTCGAAGCTCTTGCCGGCCACGCGCTTGCTGATGCGACCGTCCTGCGGGAGCCGCTTCTCGGCGATGTTCAGGGCGCTCTCGATCTTGAGGCGGCTGATGATGCTGTTCATGAAGGCGCGGGGCGCGCGGCGCGCGACGTAGAGCTCCCCGTCGATGCGGTACCGGACGATGACCTCTTTCTCCTCGGGCTCGATGTGGATGTCGCTCGCGCGCTCCTTCATCGCCTGCAAAAAGAGCGAGTTGACCCACCGGATGACGGGCGCCTCGTCGTCGGAGTCGAGGATGTCGCTCGCCGCCTCCTCGTCGACGTTGTCCTCGTCGCTCTCGAGCTGCTCCTCGCCGGCCTGCTTCTCGTAGACGCGGTTGATCGCGTCCTCGATCCGGTCCCGGCACCCGACCGATGCCTCGACGGGCTTGCCGAAGATGACGCGCAGGTCGTCGAGCGCCTGGGTGTCGAAGGGGTCCCCGCAGACCGCGTACACGGCCTGCTCGTCCTCGCGCACGACGAGGACCTTGTGCGTCTTCGCGAACGCGATGGGCACGCGGGTCGCCAGCGACGTCATGATTTCCGCCGGATCGATCCGCTCGACCAGCGGCAGTTGAGCCTCCTCCGCGAGCACGCGCGCCAGCGTCAGTTCGTCGACGGACGTCGTGTTCACCACGAGGTCGAGCAGGTCGGTGCCGCGCTCGCGCTGCAGGGCCCACATGGCCTCGAGCTTGTCGGCCGCAAGGACGCCTCGCCGGGCCAGGAGCTCTCCGAGGAAGCGCTGTTCGGACGCCACGGCCGCTACCTCCCCTCGACCTTGTCGACGCTCCGGGGCGCGGGTGCGACGTTGAGCGGCGGCGGAGGCTGAGCGCCTTGAGGTGGCGGAGCAGCAGCGGGCGTAGGAGGCGCGCCTTCCGTGCCGGGTGCACTGGGCGGCGTCGGCGGGGCCGGGGCGCCGCCCGACCCTTCGCTCACCGGCGCGGGAAGCTCGAGCGGAGCCCCCGGCTCGTGCGTCTTCACCTCGCGCGGGCGCGTCAGCTCCTCCAGATGGCGCTGCTCCTCCACGGCCATGTACGACTGCCGGATGTCCTCGAGCACGCCGCTCGTCCGCGAATAGTCTTTGGGCGGCTCGTACATCTGCTCGTCGCTGAAGACGAAGTAGTGATCGAGAAACTCCTGCCGCTCCTGGAGCTTGCGCTCGAAGACCGTCCGCAGGTCGGACTGCTCGCGGATGATGTACGGCGTCAGCACCAGGATGAGGTTCGATTTCTGCAGCGAGGTGCTGCTCGACCGGAAGAGCGCCCCGATCACCGGGATGTCGCCGAGGAGCGGGATTTTCGTGTCCGTGCGCGCCACGCGGTTGCGGACGAGACCCCCGATAACCACCGTCTGCTGATCCTTCACCACGAGCTGTGTCTGGGCGGTGCGCTTGGAGAACGGCACGGCGCCGAGCGTGCCGATCGGCTGCTGGCCCGTAAGATCGCTGATCTCCTCCTGGACCTCGAGGCGCACCTCGTCCGAGTCGTTGAGGTGCGGCGTGATCTTCACCTTGGTGCCGATGTCCTGGCGGGGCGCCGTCCCGAAGCTCCCGAGCCCACTGCGGGCGCCCAGGCCGCCCCCCGCCGCGCCGCCCGCGCCGGCCAGGGCCCCGAGGGCGCCCAGGCCACCGACGTTGGTCTGCAGCGGGATGTTCTGGCCGACGTTGATCTCGGCCGGGATGTTGTCGGTCGCGAGGATGTGCGGCGTCGAGAGGATGTCGGCGTCGTTGGTCGACGCCATCGCGTTGAGCAGGATGCCGAAGGCCGGGATGGAGAAGCCGGTGCCGAGCAGCGTGTCGGTGCCGGAGAGGGCGGGGCCGCGGATGCCGAGCGCGAACGCGTTGAGCGACGTGTCGGTCGGGCTGGGTAGTGCAATCGATCGAAACGGGTTCAAGCCGCCGTAGAGGAGCGTCTGGTTGCTCGTCAGGTCGCCCGCGTGGAACGCCATCCCGACCTGGTTCTCGCGATCGATCGTCAGGTCCATGATGACGGCCTCGATGAACACCTGCCGGCGCGGCTGGTCGAGGCGATCGATGACGGTGCGCAGGTTCGCGAAGTCGCGAAGGCTCGACGTGACGACGATCGCGTTCGTCGCCTTGTCGGCGCTCACCTTCACGCCCGACTCGAAGATCGTGAGCGCCATCGTCCCGGGTTTGGGCGCCTGTCCGCCGCCCGCGGCCTGCGCTCCGGTGACGATCTCGTTGAGCGTCTTCGAAAGCTCGACCGCGTCGGCGTGCTGCAGCGGCAAGACGTGGATTTCTCCCTCGCCCGAGTGCGGGACATCGAGGCGCTTGATGAACTCGAGGATCCGGAGGTACGCCCGCTCGGTGGCGATGATGACGATCGAGTTGCTCCGGTCGTCGGCGATGATCTTGCTGACGTGCACGTCGCCGGCGGGGGGCCCCTTCTCGCCCTTGGCCGGCGTGCCGCCCTTGAGATCGAAGACTTCGTTGAGCCGCGCCGAAACGTCGGAAGCGATGCCGTAGTGAATCGGCTCGATCCAGATCTGGTCTCCAACGCCCCCGACGTCGACGTCCTCGAGGATGCGCATCATCCGCTGGATGTTGGTCCCCGTGTCCGTGATGATGAGCAGGTTGCTCGGCGCGTAGACGGTGATGTCGCCGTCCTTCGACTTGAACTTGTTGAGGACGTTCCCGACGTCTTCGGCGCTGGCGTTGCGCACACGGTGCAGCCGCGTGATGAAGCGGTCTTCGCCCGTAGCCGCCTGGCCGGCGACGTACACCGGCGCCCCCGTCTTGGCGTCCGGCGAGTCGACGATCTTGTAGAAGCGGCCGTGCGGAACGAGCGTGAGCCCGTTCGCATCGAGGATCGACAGGAACGCCTGATACGCCTCGGCCACGGTGATCTTCTGCGGTGAGAACACCGTCGCCTTGATGTTGTGGACCTTGCCGCCGAAGATGAAACGCTTGCCCGTCAGCTCGCCAATGACCCGCACCAGCTCCGGCAGATCGGCGTCCTCGAGCGAGAAGGCGACTTTGTCGCCCCCCGGGCGCGGCTTGTACTCCACGCCCGATTCGAACTGCGTCAGTCCCTGCGTGTCGGCGGTTGCTGCCCCGCCGTCGGGCTTCTTGCCGCCGGCGGTGCCCCCCGGGGCGCCGGGATCGGCCGGTCCGTTCGGCGGATTCGGTGCGCCGGCCGGCGGCGGCGACGGGGGCGTGGGCGGCGGCGGTTGCCCAACGACGTTGCCGGGCCTCGCGCGGACCTGCGCGTGAAGGATCGCCGGCGCCGAGGCGACGGCGAAGTTGCACATCGCCAGGATTGAAAGAAAGTTCCGTCTCATCGGGGGGTCATTTCGTCGTCGCTTCCGTCTTCTTCTTCGGCAGGCTCGGTGCCGGCTGCGCGGACGGCGCGCCGAGCGTGGTGCCGTGGGCGCCGGGGACGACGAGCGCGCCGGCGTCCCCGGACAGCTCGCCGCCACCCACGGCGCGACCGGTGATCCCGAGCGCCACGAGCGTCAACGATCCGACCAAGACGACGCATGTCCCCACCATCGCGCCCATCGTCACGAGCGTCCGGCGCAGGAGAGCGCGGTTGTCCATCGTCGTGTCAGCCATGGCGGTTCTCGGGGGCGTCTCTTTCTGCGAGCGGCGTCACTTGATGTTGAAGTCGAGGTTCGTAGGCTGCCCGTTGCGGTTGAGCGACACCGTGAGGTGATCGGCGGTACGAAGGCGGGCATACGCCTCGAGGGCGGTCTCGGGGCTCGCCATCTCGAAGCCGTTGATCTTCTCCAGGCGATCGCCATTCTGCATCCCCAGTGTCCCGAGCAAGGTATCGGGCTTGATGCCGAACATGCGGATGCCAACGGTCTTGCCGTTCTCCTGCTCGGGGACGATCCGGGCCTGACGCATCAGGTCGGCCTGGTTCTCGAGGATTTTGTCGACCACCGTTCGGTCGACGTTGAACTCGTTCGGGCCGACCTTCTTGATCCCGTTCTTGATGTCGTCGGAGACGGCGTTCGGCGAAGGGGGGCCCGCCGAGGCGGACGGGGCGGCCGACGGCGCGGGGGGCGCGGGCGGCTTGAACATCTGCACTTGGCAGAGCTGGCTGCCGCTCGTCATCCACACGCGGTCCCACCCGACGAACTTCACCGTCTTGCCGCCGATCTCGCCCCCGCGGCGCCGCAAGAACGTCTTGCCCTTCTCCGTCGCCGTCGACAGCGCCGCGAACGACCACTCGGGGTCGGCCGACGCCGTGATGACGAGCACCTGGATCCCGTCGCACGGGGGCGCCCCGAACGGATCGCTGAGGTCCGGCGCGATCGGCCCGGCCGTCTCGACCGCCGCCGCTTCTTCGACCGGGGCGGGGGGCGCCGCGTTGAGGGGGCCCGTCACCGAGTCGAACGGGTTCCGGTCGAGGATGGGGCCGGCGCTCGTCGCGTGAGGCGTCGACGAAGGCGCCGTGGTGGGCGCCCGCGCCGAGAGCGGTGGCACCGCGAGCTGCGCATCGGTCGGACCGAGGCGCGCACCGACGACGTGCATGATCCCCTGCGCGTCCAAGAATGCCGCGACGGCGACGAGGACGACGATGACCGCCCAGAAGTGGCGCTTGAGGAGCTGGTCGACGGGCATTCGGAGGAGGGGTTACGAAGATGAGGATCCGGGGGGCAAGTGCGGCGGGTGCAGAACCCCCCGTCGTGCCTTTTGCGAGCCACGTGCCACGNNCGTTATTCCCTGGGGGCATGGGGGCCTCGTCTCGACAGGTTGTCGGGATGCACCCGAGGGGCGGGAGGCCCGCGACAATCTGTCAGTCGGCGACGCCGTCGAGCTTTCGGTAGATCGTACGTGTCGAAATGCCGAGGAGCTGCGCCGCCAGGGACTTGTCGCCCTTGGTGTGCCGCAGGGTCTCGCGGATGACGCGATGCTCGATCTCGTCGAGCGTGCTGCCGACCTCGAACGCAAGAGCCGTCGTCGCGCTCGGCGTGGCGTTGGTGATGTGGTCCGGCAGATCGCTCTCGCTGAGAGTGTCGTTGCGCGAAAGCACGACCGCGCGCTCGACGACGTTCTGGAGTTCGCGCACGTTGCCGGGCCNNCGAGCCGCTCGATCGCGCCGCGCGTGGGGTGCAAACGCGGCCGGGCGTTCTTGGCGCAGTACTGGCCGAGGAAGTGATCGACCAGCAGCGGGATGTCTTCGCGCCGGGCGCGGAGGGGAGGCGCCGTGATCGCGATGACGTTGAGTCGGTAATAGAGATCCTCGCGGAA
>PLIR01000267.1:6232-11363 GCA_003139415.1 Myxococcales bacterium
TTCGTCGCGGCCACGACGCGCACATCGGACTTCGTGGGGCGTCCGCCGAGCGGCTCGTACTCCCCTTCTTGCAGGACGCGGAGCAGCTTCACCTGCACGCCGAGGGAGAGCTCTCCGATCTCGTCGAGNNTGGCCGAACAGCTCGCTCTCGAGGATGGTCTCCGGGATGGCCGCGCAGTTGACGGCGACGAACGGCCCACGCGCGCGCACGGATCGCTCGTGGATGTAGCGCGCGAGAAGCTCCTTGCCCGTGCCGCTCTCGCCCAGAACGAGGACCGTCGCCTGGCTGGGCGCCGCCTGCGTCGCGACATCGACGACGCGCCGCAGCGCGGCGGAGCTCCCGACGATCTCCCGGTGGGCCAGACGCTTGATCTCGTCCTTGAGCGATCGGTTCTCGGCGACGAGGCGCTGCCGTTCGGCGGCCTTGCGCACGCTCTTGACGATCGACATCCGCTTCAGCGGCTTCTCGACGAAGTCGTACGCCCCGTCGCGCATCGCGTTGACGGCCGCCTCGACCGACCCATACGCCGTCATCAACACCACCTCGACGTCGGGTGCAACCTGCTTCGTCGCGCGCAGCAGCTCGAGCCCCGTCGTGCCGGGCATCATCAAGTCCGTGAGCAGAACGTGCACGCGGTGGGTGCGAACCAGCTCGAGGGCGCGCTTGGCGTCGGGGGCCGATAGCGTGCGGATGCCTTCGCGCTGGAATATCTTCTCGAGCGATTCGACGTTCGATCGTTCGTCGTCCACGATGAGCACCGTGATGGCGTCGGGCGAGGGCTCCGCCACCGGGCCGTCTGCCGGAAACACCGTCGCGGCGGGAGCGGCATCGGCGACCTCGTCTCTCGAGACGAGCGGCGACGCCGACGCGGGCTGAGGGAAGCTCGGCACTTTTGTCAGCACCACGACAAGATGGCAGAAGACAGTCAGACCGTCAAAAAGGCCTGACCAAGCTGCCTCGCCGTCAGTCCCCGAGCCGCACCCGAATGCTCCGGAGCCATTGGGCCCAATCGGCCCGAAGGTCGAACCGGAGCATCGCCCGCGCGATCTCTTCGCCTCGGTCGTCGCTGAGGGTCGCTGGCAGGAGGGTGAGGGACTCCAGGGGAGCGAGGTGGCTCCATTCCTTCTCGCCCATGAGCTCGTAACGGCGCCCGTCGTCCCCATGAAAGGCGAACCGATAGGGGAAGCGGCGCTCTTCGATACGGCCGAATCCGAGGGTCCCTTCGATCGGGCGGCCCGACGCCAGCTGCTCGGCGTCGATCGTCCCGACCAGCGACCACGTGCGACGACGGAGGAAGTCGCCCAGCGCGGCGGCGTGGGCCTCGTAGCGAACGGTGAGGGCACGCTCGTCGATGGGCGAGTCGAGCCGCCAATAGCTCCCGCTCATGGTCTCGCGGAACGATACGCTCGGCACGGGCTACGCCTCCCCGGCCCCGCGCGCGACGAGGCGGTCGACCACAGCCCCTGTCCCTGCAGCGTCGGCAATGGCGTCCACGTCCTCCGCTGTCACCCCGCCGTAGACGACGTGCTGCGGCTCCTGGAGGATCGCGACTCCCGCCTCGCACATATCCAGGCAGCTGGACGAGCACGCGCGGACCACGTCTTTGGCCAGACCGCGCTTGGCGAGCGCTTCCTTCAGCAGCACGACGAGGGCCTCGGAGCCCTTCTCGGCGCACGAGCCTTTGGGGTGGCCGTCCGGGCGTCGGTTGATGCACACGAAGAGGTAACGCTGTCGAGTCGGCATGGGCAGGGCGACAGTGACCTTTGGCGCGCAGAATCGTCAAGCCCGCCCTTAGTTTGGAGCGACTGGCGCTTGCGCGAACGCGCGGGTCGGACGATTCTCCCGCGCCATGAACAAGACGAAGAAAGTCCTCTGGTTCGCCGCGCCGCTCGCCCCCATGGTGCTGGCGATCGCAGCGGCGTGCGGCGGAGCGAACGACAACCTGCCGCCGCCGCCTCCCCCTCCCCCCGCACCGCCCGCCGCCGAGTCGTCGTCGGCCGCCCCCGCGCCCACGGCATCGGCGCCGCCGCCCGCCGCTTCGCAGGCCGCTCCTCCGCCGCCGCCCGTGCAACTGACGCAGGGCATCGCGAGCCCCGATCCGGCGCCCCCCTTGCCGACCGTGAAGATCGTGGCGCCCGCCAAAGACCAGGTGATCGCCGCCGATAAGTCGGCCGACTTTGCCATCAAGCTCGACGTGAAGAACTGGAAGACGGCCCAGGGCGACGCGCACGTCCACTTGATCCTCGACGACAAACCGTACAAGCCCATCTACGACCCGAAGGCCCCGCTCAAGCTCTCGGACCTGACCGGCGCCGACACGCTCGCCCCGGGACAGCACATCCTCGTCGCGTTTCCGAGCCGCGCAAACCACGAGAGCGTCAAGACCAAGGGCGCCGTCGCCGTCACCGAGTTTTGGATCGGCAAGAAGGGCGACAAGGCGCAGGACGTTGCCAAGCCCCTGGTCGTCTACAGCCGGCCGAAGGGCGAATACAAAGGCGACATGGCAAACCACGTGCTGGTCGATTTTCAGCTCGTGAACGACACGCTCGCGGCGGACAAGGACCACGTCCACATCACCGTCTCAGGCCCCGGGATCGACGGCGAAAAGAGCGCCGACGCGACGTCGTTCGGGGCACCGTTCTACCTCGATAACCTGCAGGACGGGTCCTACGACATCAAGCTCGATCTCCTCGGCGCCGACGGCAAGCCGCTCCCAGGGCCCTGGAACAGCACGAAACGCACGATCACCATCGCGCATTAGCCGTGGTCGAGGGGAGCGACCTCCNNTCCCCACCGGATTCGGTTGTGAAGTGCGCTCTAGGCCCGGCGGGGGCGGGCTGGCTCCTGGTGCGCGGTCGACGCGATCTTGGCGAGCAACGAGCCAACTTCACGCTAAACTGGCCGCGATTTGGACCTCTTCGCCACGGTCCTTGGCGCCACGGCCGCGACGGAGAACTTCGCGGGGTTGATGTTCGCCGGCAGTTTCGTGCGGCGGCCTGCTGATCGCGATTACGGTCTAGCCGCGTTGCTGTGCACGGGCGCGGGCCTGCACGCGACCTGCTCACTCCTCGCGGTCGTCACCCGCGACGCCATGGTGGCCCTCGCGGCGCAAAGGATCGGCTCGATCGGTCTCGTCGTGGCGCTGGCCCTCGCGGTGCACTTCGTGCGGCTGTTCCGCGCGACGCCGCTGACTCGAGGGCGCCTCGTGGCGCTTTATGGAGTGGCCGCGACGTTCGCTGTGGTCGAGGTGCGAATGCTCAGCACGTCGGGCGGCATGGCCTTGGCGGCGGACCCCGCGCACCGGCTAGCGGGGGGGCCCGGTTGCGTGCTCCTGCCCATCGCGATGGTCTTGGTCGGGACCGCCGTGCTCGTGCATGCGGCCAAGGCCTATCTCGCCGGCCAGCGTGGGGCGCTCGCCATCGTGCTTGGGGCGACGGCGCTCGTCGCAGCGGGGCTCAACGACGTCGGCGTCGCGAACGGCGCGCTCAGCACGTTCTACGCGGCCGATGCGGGAATGGCGGCCTTCGTGGTGGGCATTGCGACCATGCCGAGCGCGCGTTACGCGACCGTGACGCACGAGCTCGAGCAGCGCACGGACGAGCTGCGAAAGCGAACGCGCGAGCTTCGCAGGTCGTACGAGGATCTTCGCGCCACCCAAGAAGAGCTCGTCAAGAAGGAGCAGCTCGCGGTCGTCGGCGAGCTCGCGGCGGTGATCGCCCACGAGGTTCGAAACCCGCTCGCGATCATCGCGAACGCGGGCGCCGGCCTCCGCAAGCAAGCCATCACATGGGAGGACCGCGAGACCCTGCTGGCGATCCTCGACGAAGAGACGAGCCGCCTCAACCGACTGGTGTCCGATCTCCTCCGCTATGCGCGTCCCGTTAATGTACAGCGGTCGCAGATGGCCCTCGGCGATCTCCTCGATCGGGCGCTCGCCCCGACGAGCCGCGAGTCCAAGCGCATTCGCGTCGAGCTCCTCAAGGAGGCGCACGAAGCCCGAATCTGGGGCGACGCCAATCTGCTGCGGCAGGTCTTCGACAACCTGATCGACAACGCCTGCCAAGCCATGGGCGGCGGCGGCACGTTGACCGTGCGCATCCGCCCGTCGCAAGACGAAGGCGTCGACGGCCTCGCGGTGGACATCATCGATACCGGAGAGGGGATGGACACCCAGGTGCGATCGCGCGCGCTCGACCCGTTCTTCACGACGCGCCCGAGCGGTACGGGCCTCGGCCTGGCGATCGTGGACCGTATCGTCGAGGCGCACGGGGGTAACCTGCGCATCGAGAGCCACGCCGGCGAGGGGACGACGGTCACCGTCTTTCTGCCCCACGGATCGGCGAGCGAGCCGCCCATATCCAAAGCACGCCCCCCGCGCTCGCAGTCGGATCCGGCCCGCGTCGGTTGAACGCAGCGTCACGCGGCTCCCGCCGCCGTCCGATGGCGCTCGGGGGCGCGGCTTGACTCGCGAGGCCAACACGCGGTCTCTTCGTCACAGAATCGTCACGTTCGCGCGATAGGGGACGGAGCATGGCGCGCATCCTGGTGGTCGAGGACGAAGCCGATATTCGCGAGGTCCTCGAGTACAACTTGAAGCGCGACGGCCACGACGTCGTCGTGACGGCGACGGCGAAGGAGGGACTTCGCCAGGCTCGCGAGCGGCGGCCCGACCTCGTGCTGCTCGACCTGATGCTTCCTGATGGGTCGGGGACGGAGCTCTGCAAGGCGATACGGCAAGACGCCGCTACGCGCGGGGTGCGTGTCGTGATGCTGACGGCCAAGGGCGAGGAGATCGATCGCGTCATCGGCTTCGAGCTCGGTGCCGACGACTACATCGTCAAGCCGTTCAGCGTCCGCGAGCTGCTCTTGCGCGTGCAGGCGGTCCTGCGGCGCGTCGCCGGCGAAGAGGGCGGCGAGACGACGCAGTTCGGAATGCTGCGGATCGATCGCGGCGCCCACCGCGTCTGGGTCGAAGGGCAAGAGGTGGAGCTGACGGCGCTGGAGTTCAAGCTGCTCTTGACGCTGCACGACCGCCGCAACCGCGTGCAGACCCGCGACGCGCTCCTCAGCGACGTCTGGAAGATCGACGCCGACGTCACGACACGCACCGTCGATACCCACGTCAAGCGC
>PLIR01000400.1 GCA_003139415.1 Myxococcales bacterium
TGCGCGCCCGCGCCCGCGTCAGCGCTTTCCCCCTAAAACACCCCGAGCTGCCCGCGCGGTCTCCGGAACGTCGTCTCCCCGTCATCCGGTACCGACGTGGGGAGGCCGAGCTTCTCCGCCGTCTGCTCGAAGAGCTTTCCGATGGCGTCGGCGTAGGGGCCCTCGCCCGTGCCGCGGGTGCCGAAGCGCGCGTCGTTCATCTTGCCGCCTCGCGTCTCGCGGATGCGCCGCAGCACGCGATCGGCGCGCAGGGGCAACGACGCGCGAAGACGCTCTTCGAAGACGTCTTTCACGGGGCCGGGGAGGCGTAGGAGCGTGGTGTGGGCGTGGCTTGCGCCGGCGTCGCGTGCGGCGAGCAGCACGGCGCCCATGTCCTCGTCGTTCAAGCCCGGGATCACCGGCGCGACCATCACCCCGACGCGCACGCCGGCCCGCGCGAGCCGCTCGATCGTCCGGATCCTACGGGCCGGCGGCGTCACGAATGGCTCGATGGCCCGCGCCTTGGCCTCGTCCCAGAAGGGGATGCTGATCATCACGGACACGCGGGCTACGCGCGTCATCTCCTGCAGGACGTCGATGTCGCGCTCGATGAGGGGTGCCTTGGTGATGATGGCCGCCGGGTTGCGGTACTCGGCGCACACCTCGAGGCAGCCGCGCGTCACCCGGTAGCTCGCCTCGATGGGCTGGTAGCAGTCGGTCACTCCGCTGAACACGATGCGGCCGCCCAGCCACTTGGGCGCGTCGAAGGCCTCGCGCAGTAGCTCGGGCGCGCGCTTCTTGACGACGATCTTGCGCTCGAAGTCCGTCCCCGCGCCGAAGCTCAGGTACTCGTGCGAGGGCCGGGCGTAGCAGTAGGCGCAGGCGTGGAAGCAGCCCCGATACGGGTTGACGCTCCACTCGAAGGACAGGTCTGGGCTGTCGTTTCGCGCGAGGATGCCCCGGGTGTGGTCCTCGTATACCTCGAGCTCGGCGAGGGGGGCCTCACCGTCCAAGTATTCGATATCGTTGGACGCCCACGGGTTTGGCGGGTTCGCTAGGGGTCGTAGCGGGTTGGGCATCGCCGTCAGCCTAAGCTGAACGGACGTTCCGTCAACTCACTCGACGACGGACTCGGCGACGAGCCTGTCGGCCTGCGCCTTTCTCCAGGCCGTCAGCTTCTGCCCGAGCTCCGGGCGCTTGCCCGCGAGGATGGCGACCGCGAAGAGCGCGGCGTTGCCGGCGCCGGCCTTGCCCACCGCGAACGTGGCGACGGGGATCCCCTTGGGCATCTGGACGATCGCCAACAGCGCGTCGAGCCCCATGAGGTGCCCCGACGGGATCGGCACGCCGAGCACCGGAAGCGTCGTCTTGGAAGCGACGACGCCAGGCAGGTGCGCGGCGCCCCCCGCGCCCGCGATGAAGACCTCGACGCCCCGGGTAGCCGCTCCGCCGAGGTATTCGAACAGCGCGTCCGGCGTGCGGTGCGCGCTGAGGACTCGGACCTCGTGCGAGACGCCCAGATCGTTCAGCGTGTCGCGCGCGGACTGCATGACATCGAGGTCCGTCTTGCTCCCCATCAGGATGGAGACCAGAGGTGCTGCCACCTGCCCGCTCATTCTTTCTCCTTGGTCGAACTGGTCGAGTCCGCGTTGCCGAAACCTAGAACGATGGCGCCGTCCTTCGCGTCGATGATCACGTGGCCGCCGTGCTCGAGCGCCCCGAACAGGAGCTCGTCGCCCAGCGGCTGCTTGACCTCTTGCTGGATGACCCGCGCCAGCGGGCGTGCGCCGTTGTCCGGGTCGTAGCCCTTCTCGGCCAGGTACTGCGTCGCCGCGTCGGTCAGCTCGATCGTGACGCCGCGCACCGCGAGCTGATCGGCCAGCTCGCGCACGAACTTGGCGACGATGCTGCGCATGACGCGCGGGTCGAGCGGCAAGAAGGCGATCTTCGCGTCGAGGCGGTTGCGGAACTCCGGGCTGAAGAGCTGCTTGTATTCGCGGTCGACGCTCGGCTTGTCACGGTCGGCCCCATCGGGGCCCCCGAAGCCGACCGCACGGCGCTGCAGATCCCTGACGCCGACGTTGCTCGTCATGAGCAGCACGACGTGTCGGAAGTCGGCCTGCTTGCCGTTGTGGTCGGTGAGCTTGCCATGGTCCATCACCTGCAAGAGGATGTTGAAGATCTGCGGGTGGGCCTTCTCGATCTCGTCGAGGAGCAGGACGGCGTGTGGGGTCTTCGCCACCGCGTCCGTCAGCAGGCCGCCCTGATCGAAGCCGACGTAGCCGGGAGGCGCGCCGATGAGCCGCGAGACGGCGTGAGCCTCCATGTACTCGCTCATGTCGAAGCGGTGAAAGCCGATGCCCATGACCTTGGCGAGTTGCCGCGCGACCTCGGTCTTGCCGACGCCCGTCGGGCCCGTCAAAAGAAACGACCCGATCGGCTTCTCCGGGGCGCGCAAGCCGGCGCGCGACATCTTGATCGCCGCGACGAGCTGCGCGATGGCGGCGTCCTGGCCGAAGACCACCGCCCGCAAGTCGCCCTCGAGGCTCTTCAGCCGGTCGCGATCGCTCGTCGAGACTTCGCGCGGGGGGATCTGCGCCATGCGGGCGAGCACTTGTTCGACGTCGCTCGCGTCGACCGAGGGCCGCGGCGCCGAGCTGGGAGCGTCGAGTTCGCCGACTGCCGCCAGGGCTCCGTCGGTCGCGAGCTTCTTTGCCGCGCCCGATTCGTCGATGAGGTCGATCGCCTTGTCGGGCAGCTTGCGGTCGTGCAGATATTTGGCGCCGAGTTCCGCGGCCGCCGTGAGCGCCGCGTCCGTGTACGAGACGCCGTGGTACTCCTCGTACTGCGTCCGGAGGCCCTTCAGGATCTTGATCGTGTCCTCGACGCTGGGCTCGTTGACTTCGACGCGCTGGAACCGACGGGCGAGGGCGCGATCCTTCTCGAAGTGCTGGCGAAACTCCTGGAACGTGGTCGATCCGATGCACCTCAGGCGCCCGCTCGCGAGCGCCGGCTTGAGCAGATTGCTCGCATCCATGCTGCCGCCGGCCGTCGCGCCCGCGCCGATGATGGTGTGGATCTCGTCGATGAAGAGGATGGCCCCCTCGAGCTTCTGCAGCGCCTTGAGCACCGCCTTGATCCGCTCCTCGAAGTCGCCGCGGAAGCGGGTCCCGGCCAAGAGCGATCCCATGTCGAGGGAGAAGACCGTGGCGCCCTTCAGCGCCCGCGGGACCTCGCCGCGGACGATGAGCAGCGCGAGCCCCTCGGCGATGGCCGTCTTGCCGACGCCCGCGTCCCCCACGAGAAGCGGGTTGTTCTTCTTGCGCCGGGCGAGGATCTGGGCGATTCGGCCGACCTCGTGCTCGCGCCCGATGAGCGGATCGATCCGCGAGATCCGCGCTTCGTCGTTCAGGTTCACGGTGTACGCCTTGAGCGGATCGCGCGCGGGCCGCGCCCCTTCCGGATCGGCTCCCGCGCCCGTCCGGGTCTCGTCGGGGCCGGCGTCGTCGTCGAGCTTCGACGCGCCGTGCGAGATGTACGACACGACGTCGAGCCGCGTGATCCCCTGTTCTTCCATCGCCATCACGGCGTACGAGTCGCGCTCGGCGAAGATGGCCACGATGATGTTCGCGCCGGTGACCTCTTCCTTGCCGCTCGACTTCACGTGCGTCGCGGCGCGGCGGATGGCGCGCTGCACGCCGTGCGACATGCTCGGGTCGACGGTCTCGTCCGCCTCGACCGGGTCGATCTGCTCCGACAAGAACGCGTCGAGCCGCTTCTTGAGGGCCTGCGGATCTCCACCCGCGTGGCGCACGACGGTGGCCGTCGTCTCGTCGAGCAGCAGCGCGTAGAGCAGGTGCTCGACCGTGTAGTACTCGTGACGCCGCCGCGCCGCGTCCGACTTGGCGACCGTTAGCGCTATTTCGACTTCCGTACTGAGCCTCATCCGATCCTGCTTTTCATTCGGGCTCGGTCGTCACGAGCAGCGGGTGGCCGCGCTCGCGAGCATCGAGCATCACTTCGCTCACCTTCGTCTCTGCGATGTCGCGCGGGTAGACGCCGGCGACGCCTTTGCCCTTTTTGTGCACTGTAAGCATGATGTGGAGCGCTTCCGTCTCGTTCTTGTGGAAGAAACGGCGCAGCACTTCGATGACGTACTCCATCGTCGTGTAGTCGTCGTTGTGGAAGACGACCTTGAAGCGCTTGGGCGCCGCCGTCTTCTTCCGCTCCTCGACGTCTACCTCTTCGGTCGGCGTGCCTCCGGGCGTGGGGCTGCGTGTCCCCGGGGGGGGGCCGGCGTGCGAGGCAAGCGACGGTGTGCGCATCCCCTTCGCTTGCACCATACCGCCGTTCACTCCGACTTC
>PLIR01000427.1 GCA_003139415.1 Myxococcales bacterium
CGCGCCCGCGCCCGCGCCCGAGCTTGCGTGCGCGCCCGCGCCCGAGCTTGCGTGCGCGCCCGCGCCCGAGCTTGCTCTCAATCTCGGAACAGCGCGGCGAGCAAATCCGTGACGAACGAGCCTGTCTCGGGCTCACTGGCGCCGTGCGCGATGACCTCCGAGGCGGCGGCCGTCCTCTCCCGCAGTGCCTTGTCGTGCTCGGCGGCCTCACGCGCACGCTTCCTCGCGAGGCCCCCGTGCTCCGCGAACGCGAGCACGCGCGGCAGCTCGCCGGCGTCGAACCATGTGCCGTGCCTCGTGCAGACGTCGACGATGACGCCGCTCGACCCGCCGAAGTTGCGGCGGTTCATCAGCGACTGGCAGACCGGACACGCCACGTAGCGGACGCGGGCTTCCACCCGCAAACCATCGCGGGACGGGGGCGTCACGTCGACGCGGTCGTGCTTCTCGAGGAGATCGCGCAGCGCCGCGACCTCGACGAACTGACCCCCGCACCGCGCGCAGTCGTGGAGGGCTCCGGGGCCGCAGTCGAGGATCGTCATGGCGCCGTGTCCGTCCGGGCAGGCGAGCGCACCGTCACGCGGAATCGGCTCGAGGCCGAGGTCCCGGCCGCACCCCGTGCAATGCGCGGCTTCGCGGAAGTTCATGTGGAAGCAGGCCGCGCACCGGACCGTGGCCACCGGCGTCTCGCAGTGCACGCAGCGCCTGGCCGCCGCCGGAACGCCGGCGCCGCACGAGGGGCAAGTCAGGGCGCCGGCCGTCGCCACGTCTTCAAGGCTCGACCTACGGAGGCTCGACCGGGGTGGCCGGGAACCCGTAGTCCAAGGCGACGTCCGACTCGATGGCCTGCATCGCAGCGATGACGACGTGGTCGCGCCACGCGCGCCCGACGATCTGGACGCCGATGGGCAGGCCCTCGCTCGCAGCGTCGACCTCCGCGGCGTGCTTGTCGAGCAGGTCGCGCGTGGCTTCCCGCCCCGTCTCGTTGGGGCGCACGCGCGTCACCGGGACGACCCCGGCCGGCATCTGGGTCGCGTTGAACAAGATCGAATAGCTCGATGCCAACGTGAAGTTCTTGCTCATCCCGTGGGCAAGGGCTGGGGTCGCGAACGCCGGACAGAGCAAGACGTCGATCTTCTCGGCGTCCATCGCGGCGAGAAGGGCGGCGCGGTGGGCTCGAAGGCGCGCCGTGAGCTCCCAGAGCTGCGCCGCGCTCTTCGCGCCCATCGAGGCGAGCATCAAGGCAAGGCTCGGCTGCCCGAGCGCTCGGGCGACCTGCGCCGCGACGCGACGGACTCCCGTGGGGACGACAGCAAGGCGGCGCATCGATTCGAGCGCCGGGTCCACTTCGCCGCCCTCGAGCGCCGCCAACACGGCTTGGCCTCCGTCGGCGGTAAGGGCCCCGAGGTACGCTCCGAGCACGCCGGCCACGTCGGGCGGCACGAAGTGCGTGACGGTGGCGCCCCGCGCCCTCAAGGCCTCCGCCGCCCGCTCGGCCGCCCGGCCGATGGCGCGCGATGCTCGAAGGACGCCGTCGTCGACGTACAGCCCGACCCGCATCGCGCGGATGCTGACCTCGTCGGGCGCCTCCCACGCGACGGGCGGAACGCGCGCGTCGAGCTCCGACATGCGGCGCGGGTCGAGCGCGCGGAAGAACAGCGCCAGATCACCGACGCTCCGGGCGAGCGGGCCTCCCATGCCGCGCACCGCCTCCTGCCCCGAGAGCACCGCCTGATATCCGCGCATCGGCAGGCGGTCCAGGGAAGGCTTGATCCCGCAAATGCCGCAGAAGGCCGCCGGCACGCGGATGCTGCCGCCGATGTCGGTCCCGATGCCGAGCGGCGACATGCCCGCGGCGATCGCGGCCCCCTCCCCGCCCGACGATCCGCCCGGCGAGTGGGCCGACGACCACGGGTTGGACGTCTGTCCGAACAGCGGGTTGCGTGCCTCGACGAAGAGCATGGTCTGCGAGAGGTTCGTCCTGCCGAGAATTACGGCGCCCGCCTCGCGCAGCAGCTCCACCAGGGCGGCGTCCCGCGCCGCGGTGCGGCCACGCCATGAGGGCAAGCCGAGCGTCGTGTCCCGGCCCGCCATGTCGAAGCATTCTTTGACCGTCACGGGCACGCCGTCGAGCGGACCGCGTGCCTCGCCGCGCCGCCGGCGGGCGTCGGACGCCTCCGCCGCGGCCAGGGCGTCGTCGCGTAGCACCTCGGTGAACGCGTGGACGCGGCCGTCCACGTCCTCGATGCGCTGCAGGTGCGCCATGGTGACGTCGCGCGAGCTCGCTTCTCCGCGCCCGAGCGCGGTCGCGATCGATGCGGCGTTCAGGCGCCAGAGCGTCATGCCGACATCAGAGCACAAAAGTGCCGCACGCCGGGGAGATGGTACGGTGCTTACGCGATGTCACCGAGCTCGCCGAGGGTCTTCTCCACGCGGTTCGCGATCGTCGAGCAGTCGCTCGCCGACGCGAACGAGCGGCTCCACGACCTCGTCGGCAGCCCGCGCGTACGCGAGCTCCGGTCGCGGGCGCAGACGTACGACCGCGCCCTTCAGAGCTGGAAGACGCTCCCGCCCACGGAGGAGCAGCGCGCCGCCCTGCTGAAGCTCGTCCTCGAGCTGCACCTCGAGGTCATCGCCCTCGGGAAGGTCTCTTGATCCGTCGGACGGTCGTCCGGATCGCCATCGTCGGAGGGATCGTCGCGGGTGCGGCGTGCGGCGGATCGCGGCCACCGCCCGCCCCCGCGCCGCCGGCCGCCATCGTCGTCCCGCCGCCGGCTCCCCGAGAGGACGGTCGACTTCCCGGGACCGCGACGCCCGAACGCTACCGCGTCGAGCTCCGCATCGACCCTTCACAGCCCCGGTTCTCCGGGAGCGCGACGATCCAGATCGACGTCCCCCGGCCCACGTCGTACGTCGTCTTGCACGCGCGGGACATGATGGTGACGCGCGCCTGGGCGCGCACTACGGGCGCAGCGGCCTTCACGGCGACGACGACCATGCGGGTCGCGAGCGGGGGTGTCGTGCCCGAAGAGCTCGTGGTCCACCTCGACCCTGCGCTGCCCGCCGGCAAGGCGGAGATCGGTTTCACGTACGACGCGCCGTTCGCGGACGATCTCTCCGGGCTCTATCGGGTCAAAGAGGGCGAGGCCTTCTACGCATACACCCAGTTCGAGTCGACCGACGCGCGCCGAGCGTTCCCCTGCTTCGACGAGCCGGGCTTCAAGACGCCCTACGACATCACGGTCTCCGCGCCGGCCGGAGACATCGCCCTCGCCAACACGCCCGAGGCCTCGCAGGCCCCGGCCCCGGACGGGAGCGTCGTGCATGCGTTCGCGACGTCGCACCCGCTCCCGAGCTATCTCGTCGCGCTCGCGGTCGGTCCTTTCGACATCGCCGAAGGCCAGAAGACGCCGTTTCCGATCCGCGTGGTCACGACGAAGGGGCGCGCGAACCTCGCCGGGCTCGCGCTCGACGTCGCGGCGGACCTCGTCGCGCGCCTCGGGGCCTACTTCGGCATGGGCTACCCCTACGAGAAGCTCGACCTCGTGGCCGTGCCCGACTTCGCCGCCGGCGCCATGGAGAACCCGGGCCTCGTCACGTTTCGCGACGTCCTGCTGCTCGTCGATCCGAAGCACGCGACGACGTCGATTCGACGCGCGCAGGCCGAGGTGATCGCCCACGAGTTCGCGCACCAGTGGTTCGGCGACCTGGTGACGATGGCTTGGTGGAACGACATCTGGCTCAACGAAGGATTCGCGACGTGGGCCGAGGCCAAGATCGTCGACGAATGGAGGCCAAGCTTCGGCGCGCGACTCGGGCAGATCGCGGGCGTCGAGGGCGTGATGGACACCGACGCGTTGAAGAGCGCGCGGGCGGTGCGCGAGCCCGTACGAACGTCGAGCGACGCCATGGAGGCGTTCGACGGCATCACGTACGACAAGGGCGCCGCGGTGCTGCGCATGCTCGAGGGCTGGCTCGGGGCCGACACGTTCCAGCGCGGCGTGCAGCGCTACCTCTCGGAGCATGCCTGGGGCACCGCGACGGCCGACGACCTTTTCCACGCCCTCGACTACGTGTCCGCGCAGCGGGTCGATGAGCTCGCGCAAAGCTTCCTCGATCAGCCAGGCGTGCCGCTGGTGACGACGGGCGTCACGTGCGACGCCAAGGGCGCAAAGCTCGAGCTGCACACCTCGGAGTGGCGTCCCCTCGGCGAGCCTGGCCCTGCCGCGGGAGCGCCGCCGCGCGTCTGGACGCTGCCTCTCTGCGTGACGAGCGACACCCAGAAGGGCAAGACGTGCTTCACCGTCGGCCCCGAGGCCGCGCAGCGCTCGCTGGGCCCGCGCTGCCCGCGCTGGGTCTACCCCAACGCCGATCTCGCGGGGTACTACCGCTTCGTCGTCGACCGCGCGAAGCTCGCCGCGCTCGGCGCCGCGGGATCGTCGCTGAACGCCGCCGAGCGCCTCGGCCTCGTCGGCAATGCGTGGGCGGGCGTTCGCGCGGGGGCGATCGTCCCTGACGTGCTCCTCAACCTGCTGCCGTCGTTCGACAACGAGACGAACCGGCTGGTCGTCGAACAAATCATCGGCCTCCTCGAGGGCGTGGAGCACGCGCTCGTCACCGACGAGGCCCGCCCTGCGTACCGGCGCTACGTCGCGGCGCGCCTGGGCGGGCACGCGCGGGCGCTCGGCTGGTGGCCGCCCAGCGGCCGCGAGGAGCAAGACGACGATCACGCGCTCGAGCGACGCAGCGTCCTCTGGGCGATGGGCGAGCTCGCGAGGGACGAGGCGACGCTGGCCCAGGCCGAGAAGTACGCGGCCGCGTGGGTGAAGGACCCGACGAGCATCGCACCGGACACGGCGGCCGTGGCCGTTCCCCTGGCCTCGATGCGCGCCGGCGCGACGCGGCTCGAGGAGCTACGCGCGGTCGCCAAGAGCGCGACGACACCGGAAGTGCGGATCCTCGCGATCCGATCCATGGGATCGTTCGACGACCCGACGGTGCTGCGCGCGGCCCTCGACCTCTCCCTGGGCGACGAGTTGAAGCTGTCGGAGCTCCACTACCTGTTCGGCAGCGCGCTCGGCCGGCGCGAGACCCGCCCCATCGCCTATGCGTGGGAGAAAGAGAACTGGGCGAAGCTCGGAGTCCGCATGCCGGGCCCCCATGGCCGCGCGATGCTCGTCGGAGGCGCGGCGGGCGCG
>PLIR01000334.1 GCA_003139415.1 Myxococcales bacterium
GGCGGCACTGGCGGCGGCGGCGGCGGCGGCGGTGGCGGCGCGGGCGGATGCTCCGCGGCTATCGGCTACACCCCGCCGGCCCCAACTCAAACTTCGACCGTCACGACATATGGGGATGCCGGTGCCGGCGGCACTGGAGGCACGGGAGGAGGCGCTAGCAACAGCGGAGGCACGGGAATCAGTGGTGAGGCGGGGGCTGCCCTCGAGCTGTAGCTCGAACGTCAGCGGCCTGGGCATCGCCTAGTTCGTCGTTTGCACACAACTCCCCGCCGGCCTGTCCGACGGGGACTCAAGGGTTCACAAGGCGCGCCACGGCGCCGCGTCCGGGGACGCGTGCGTCGTGTCTCGGTAGCAATCACGAGGGGTTGTCATGTCCATTCAACGGGTATTTCGCGGTCGTGTTCGATCTAATTTCGTCCTTAGCGCATTGCTCGCGCCCGCGGTCGGGTGCAGCGGCAGCAATTCGGCCACGAACAACGGCTCGCCCTCCGACGGCGGGACCGCTTCGGCCGACGGGTCTCAGATGCTCATTCCGCTCGAGCCGCCGGACAGCGCCACCGGCTCGAGCGGGCCGGATGGCTCGAGCGCGTCCGCGTGCCTCGCGCCCGATCTCGCGTGCGACGCCGGTTGCCTGACGAACGACACGCTGAACTGCGGCGCGTGCGGCAACGTCTGCCCCGGCGCCGATGGCGGCGCGCCAACATGCGCGGCGTCGGACGGCGGGTACGCGTGCGGGCTGTCGTGCGGCTCTGGACTTGCGGCATGCGGCGGTGCATGCGTGGCGACCGCCACATTCCAGACAGACCGGAACAACTGCGGATCGTGCGGATTCAGCTGCATCGGCGGGACTTGTATCGCCGGGGCCTGCCAGCCGTGGCTCATTGCGAACGACGCCTATCGCGAAGTCTCACCCGCCACCGACGGCGTAAACGTTGCATATATCAACGGGGACGACGACGTCGGATATGTCGTGCCCTTGGCGGGAGGCACCCCGCTGGAGGTCGCAAACGGCGTCGTTGACGCGTCGGGGGTCGCGATTCAAGGCAGCGCGGCCGACTTCGTAACCTGGGATCAGGGAGACACGCCCGGAACCGAGAACTCGCTCATTCAGATGTCAGTGAGCGACCAGGCCGCGTCAGGGGCCACTGTGATGACAGGCGAGAACCTCCCGGCCCTCGCCGTCGTCCTCAGCAAGGATGGCAGCACGGCGTATGTCGAGCTCTCGCAAGACAACATCCTGGCATGCAGCCAACAGTCTCACTCGTGCTCTTCACTCGTGACGATCCAGGGGCTCACACACGTGAGCACTTTTCTCGTGAATGGCCTGGCCGTCTCTACGGATTACCTCTTCTTCACCGACGTGACGAACGGCAACCTTTGGCGCTATCAGCTCCCAGCGGGGCCGCTCACGATGGCGACGACTGCCTCCGGTCTTCTGCCGTTTCTGGCCGCCGATTCCACGTATGTGTACTACGCGACAAACTCCGGCGGCATGGTCTCGGTCTTTCAGACACTCCAAACGAGCTCGGCGAGCTCGGCGGGGCCGCAGCTCATGATGTCGGTGTCCGGCACCCTCACCGGACTCGCGGTCGACGGCTCCAATGTGTCGGTGAGCGCAACCACAGGCTCGGGCTCTTCAATGGGCGGATTCGTGGCCTACGCTCCGCTGCCAGGGACCGCGGGCGCCGCCGATGCGGGTGCCGGGGGTGGTGTCGCCACGATGCTCTACCAGGGCGACCCGGTCGCCGGGCTGGCCGCTGGCGGCGGCGCGGTCGTTTGGGTCGACGAGACGACCGAGGGCATGTACGGCCAACGCCTGCCCTGAAGGCGCCCCCTTGGACGCGGCAAGTCGATCCTCGTCATGGCCTTCCCCCGCCGCTACCCCCCTGAGCTCGAAGACGTTCTCCAGCACGCGCAACGCCTTCGCGAGTTCATCGCCCGCAAAGAGCGCGCGACGTACATCGTCGACCCGGGCGGCCCATGGATCGCGGGCCGCGCGGGCGAGATCCAGTGCGTCGTCGCCCTCGCGGCGCTCGACTGGCACGAGGGGCGTCACTGCACGGAGGGCGCCGTAGCCTCGCTCAACCGGTATCTGCGGGGGTTGCACGACGGGCTCGCGATGCACCTCGACATCGATCAACCGCCTTGCTGCCGGCCGCCCCGCGACCGGTCCTCGACGAAAGACACGGCAAGGCGCGATCGCCCGCCCCGAAGCAAGCCACGAGTGGGGACCCTGAGCCTCGGCGACTTGCTCACCTGACGCGATTTGCTCACCTGACTGGCGGGGGAAAGGGCGGCGCGCGTTCAGCAAGGCTCGCGTGAGTCCCCTCGCGCGGCCCGGACACTCTCGGCGAGCTATGCTCTTTCGGGATGGCTAGCTCTCTCGTTCGCGGCAGCATTCGCGCGCTCGACGGCTACGTGCCGGGCGAGCAGCCCGCGGCCGGCGCCCGCGTCGTCAAGCTCAACACCAACGAGAACCCGTATCCGCCGAGCCCGCGCGTCATGGAGGCGGTCCGCGCCGTGCCGGCCCATGCCCTGCAGCGCTACCCGCGTCCGATGGCCGACGAGTTTCGCGCCGCCGCGTCGCGCGTGCTCGGCGTGGCGCCCGACGCGCTCCTCGCGGGCAACGGGAGCGACGACGTCCTGACGATCGCCACGAGGACCTTCCTCGCTCCAGGCGATTCGCTGGCCTATCCGGAGCCGACGTATTCGCTCTACCCCGTGCTCGCGCACTTGCAGGATGCGCGCATCGTGACCGTGCCTTGGGGCGAGGGCTGGTCGCTGCCCACGGCCGCGCTCGTCGCGACCCACGCGCGCGCCATCTACCTCGCGAACCCGAACGCGCCGAGCGGAACGGCCGTCGCCGTCGCCGCCGTCGAAGAGCTGGCGCGCGCGTTCGACGGCGTGCTCCTCGTCGACGAGGCCTACGCTGATTTCGGCGACGACAATTGCCTCGATCTCACGCGCCGGCTGCCGAACGTGGTTGTGTCGCGGACTATGAGCAAGTCGTACTCGCTCGCGGGCTTGCGGTTCGGGTTTGCCGTTGCCCATCCGGACCTCGTGCGCGAGATGGCCAAGGTCAAAGACAGCTACAACTGTGACGCGATCTCCATCGCCGCGGCCACCGCCGCGATCGAGGACCAGGAGTACGCGCGCGGGACATGGGCTCTCGTGCGGGCGGAGCGCGAGCGCCTCACGCGCGCACTCGAGGGTCTCGGCTGGCAGGTCCTTCCGAGCCACGCGAACTTCGTCCTCGCGACGGTCCCCGGCGAGCGCGGCGCCGCGGCGCGCGTGTACGCAGAGCTCAAGGCGCGCGGCGTGCTCGTTCGGTACTTCAATCTGCCGGGTCTCGACGACAAGGTGCGTGTCACGGTCGGGACTCCGGCCGACACCGACGCCCTGCTCGCTGCGCTCCGTCAGCTCGAGCGATAGACGCGACTTCGTTCGAGCGGCTCACGCGACGCAACCCGGTCGCGCGCGGGCCGATGAGGCGTGCGGAGGTAGCGCTTCATGCCCGATTCTCGCAAAGTATGCTCCGTCGTTCGTGTCGTCCTCTTGGCGGCGGTGGCCGTCGCCGCCGGCGCGTGCGCGGCGGAAGGGGAGGGCAGCGGAGGGTCGCCGTTCGCGACCAGCGAGGCGCCGCCCGCCAGCGTGTCGGTCGCCGCCGTCGACGCGGCCGTACTCGACGCGTCGCCCACCTCGGCTCCGTCGTCCACCAACAGCATGGACGCTTGCGCCGACGGCGCGGACGTCAGCGTCGAGACAATGGGAACGGGCGTCACCCTCGAAGCGTCGTCGGACGACGCTTGGGCCGCGGCAACGAGCGACGCGCCCGACGACGCCCTCGATCAGGATGCCGCGCAGGACGCCGAATCGGATGCCGACGACGCCGACGCCGGCGATTCGGCTCCATTCACCGTGGCCGTCCTTCCGCCTTTGCCGGCTCCAGGTGACCTGGTGATTACGGAGGTGATGTTCCAGCCGTCGGGGCCAGAGCCCGAATCGGAGTGGTTCGAGATCTACAACCAGGCCTCGGGGCCGCGGCTGCTGAGCGGCGTGACGATCGAAGACGGATATCTCGACACCGAGGTCATCGCATCGAACCCGATTGTCGTGGCGCCGCCGGGTGAATACTTGCTTCTGGTGCGCACCATGGCCGGTGCGCAAACGGCGCTCTTGCCGGCGGCGTCCATCGTCTACGCGTACGGCGTCGGCGTCCCGGACGACGCGGGGATCGAGCTCGACGCGGGCCCCTTTGGTGAGATCACGCTCTGGAGCGGGCAAACGGCGGTGGCCGACGTGCCGTATGGACAGTGGGGCGTGTCAGCCCCGGGGCAGAGCCTGGAGCTGTCCACGTCGGCGACGTCGCAGAGCGATCCCTCTCAATGGTGCATCGCCGAGAACCCCTGGGCGCCCGGCTCGGACGACGGGACCCCGGGCGCGGCGAGCGACTGCCCATGAGCCGAGGTCCCGCACGACCTCACTCCGGCGTCGCGTCGCTGCCGGACGATGCGTCCGTGGACGACTGGCCGCTCGCGTCACCGACGACCGATGAAGCGTCGGTGGAGGACTCGGCGCTCGCGTCGCCGCTGCCCGAGGATCCGCCGCCCGACGAGCTGCCGCCCCCGTCGCCCGGCGATGGGCTCACACAGACCTGATAGTCGACGCCGTTTCCGCCCGGGAGGAACGCCGTCTCGCACTCCTGGGTCGACGCGCATGCGTGAGCCGTGTTCGTCGTGTCGCAATAGGGCGCGCACGCGCCGCCGGCGGCGCTCGTCGCCAAGCACGTCAGGCCGTCCGAGCATGTCGGCGTCCCGACGCTGAGCACGCAGGAGTCGCCCACGCCCCCAGAACCGCTGTTCAGGCACTCGAACGAGCTTGCGCTGACGGGCCAGCATGTCTGGCCGCTCGGACATTCCCAAGGGTTTTGGTTGCACGGGGTGCTCGACTTCGAGCTCGAACAGTCGACGCCCGCTGCCAGGGCGACAAGGGCTCCAACAGCGAGCGCTCCGCGCGCGATGCGCCCCACGTTGGCTGCGAGACGGACTCCAGCCGACCCGGCTTTCGAGTGACGTGATGCGATCATTTCTTGTCCCTCCTGCACGAAGAAAGAAACCGACTCCCAAGAAACCAGAGTCCCGACGAGGCTACGCGTTTTCGCCTATGCGAGCAATTTTAGCGGGCGCTTGTCCTCGTCATGCGGCTCGCCATGCCGGTCGCGCCCTGCCAGAGTTCGACGCCCCGAAGGTTTGGATCGAGCGCATCTCGCGCGGCTTCGCCGACGACGTTCAATGCGACGAGCGTGGCGAGCAGCGCGGCGCCTGGGAACGCCACGAGCCACCAGGCGCTGGCGTGTGACCGCGCCTCTCCGAGGGCCTCGCCCCACGAGGCCATCGTGCTGGGTGGACCGACCCGCAGAAAGTCGACGGCCGCCTCCGTCAGGACGACCGACGCCACGCCGAACGCCACGGCGACGATGGCGGGCCCGATCGCGTTCGGCAGCACGTGCCTGCGCAGGACCCGCGCGGGAGAAGCACCGAGGGCGCGCGCCGCGGTGACGTAGTCGGTGCCGAGGGCCCTCAGGACCTCCGCGCGGACGAGGCGCGATAGATCGGTCCAGCGCGTCAGTGCGATCGTCCAAAGCATCGTCGCCGTCGTCGGGTGCGGGACGACCGCGCAGACGACGATCACGAGCACGAGCGTCGGGATGGCCGTCAGCGACTCGACCAGCCGGGTCACGATCGCGTCGACTGTCCCGCCGGCGAACCCGGCGAGAGCGCCCAGCACGAGGCCGATCGCTGCGAGGGCCGCCGACGCGCCCAGCCCGAGCTCGAGCGCCGTCCGTGCGCCGTGCACGACGCGCGCAAACACGTCGCGACCGAGTGCGTCCGTGCCGAACGGGTGCCCACCGTGAAACGGGGGCAGCAGCGCCTCCGCGGGGTCGGCCGATTTCTCGGTGGTCCCCTAAAAC
>PLIR01000269.1 GCA_003139415.1 Myxococcales bacterium
CGCAAGCGCGGGCGCAAGCGCGGGCGCGGACGCGAGCGCGGGCGCGGACGCGAGCGCGGGGGCGGGCGCGATCGTGGTTTCGGCCGGGACCGCGTGGGTCGGTGCGCTCGTCACCGATCCGCTCGTCGACGTCGGCTCCGCGTGTGGCCCGCGCATCGCGACGAACGCGATGGCGAGCACCGTCGCCCCCGCCAGGGCGCCCCCGACGAGCACCACCGGCAAGCTCGGTGCGCGCTTGAGCCGCGGCACGGATGCGCGCGTGAACGAGGCGCTCGTGGCCACGAGGGCGGTCTTCGACAGCTGCGTCGCCATCTCGGGCTCGGACACCCGGGAGGCGAGGGGGTTGGTGGTCGCGACTGACTCGATGTCGACCTCCGGCGGCGGAGCCGCGGTGTCGTCGAGCGGCTCCGAACGCGGCGCGACCAGGAGACGGCTCACACGCCCGATGCGCTCCGCCGTCGACCGGATCTCGTCCGTCCCGAACGCGCCAAGGGCCTGCGCGAGGGCCGCCACGTCGGGATAGCGACGCTCCGGGTTCTTCTCGAGGCAACGGAGAACGACGGCATCGAGCTCGGGTGAAAGCTCCGGCTGGTACGTCAACATCGACTCCGGCGCGTCGGCCAGGATCTTCGCGCACACCTCCGGCAGCGACGACCCCTCGAACGGCGAGCGCCCGGTGAGCATCTCGTAGATGATGGTGCCCATCGACCAGATGTCCGCCCGGCGGTCGACGGACCGAGAAGACCGCATCTGCTCCGGCGCCATGTAGAGCGGTGAGCCCATGAGCGCCTGCGTGCTCGTCATGTGAATCTCGGGCTGGCTGCCCGGCGTTGGCGTCAGCTTGGAGATGCCGAAGTCGAGGAGCTTGACGCGCACCGAGCCGTCGGTCCGCCGGGCGAGAAAGAGGTTCGCGGGCTTGAGATCGCGGTGGATGATGCCGGCGGCGTGGGCCTCGGCGAGGCCTTCGCAGGCCTGCATCGCGTAGTCGATGGCGAGATAGTCCGGGATCGCGCCCTTCGCGTCGATGAGCTCCGAGAGGTCTTCGCCCTCCAGGTACTCCATCACCAGGTAAGGCGAGCCGTTCTCCAGCGTGCCGACGTCGCTCACGCGCGCGACGTGCTCGCTCTGGATGCGCGCCGCGGCGCGCGCCTCGCGCAGGAAGCGGGCGACGGCCTCCGGGTTCTTCGCCGATCGCATGAACTTCAGCGCGACCCGCTGCTCGAGTTGCAGGTGGGTCGCGACGATCACCCACCCCATGCCGCCCTCGCCGAGCAGGCGGTTCACCCGGTACTTGCCGCCGGCGATCACAGTTCCCGGCGGGAACGGCATCGTCGCGGCGGGGGGAACGGGTCCGGGACTCATAGGCCGCTGCCGCAGGTGTCGCCGAGGATCCCGAGAGTGCCGCACGACAAGCCGGTGCAGCAAGACAAGCCGCCCTTGGTGCCGCAGGTGTTGCCCGACGTTATGCAACACGCGATTCCGCAGCCGTCGAGGCCCGTGGTGGCGCTGCACACGGTGGGGTTGCAGCACGTTCCGGGGCCGCTGGACGAGCAGACGTTGGGGGCCGTGCACTCGCAGTTCACGATCTGGCCGCAATTGTTCGTGGCGGTGGTGTTGCACTTGGTGCCGCAGGGATCGGTGGGCGTGCACCCACCGCTCGAGCTTCCGCTGCTGGATCCACTGGAGCTGCTTCCGCTGCTGGACCCACTGGAGCTGCTCGCGCTCGATCCGCTGGAGCTTCCGCTGCTCGATGCGCTGCCCGAGCTGGATCCGCCGCTGCTGCTCGACGAACCCGTCGTCGCGTCCTCGACCGTGGAGTCCATCTCGGTCGTCGTCGTGTCGTCGCCCGAGGACGCGTCGTCGGAGGTCGCGTCGTCCCCGGGGGTTGCGTCGTCGCCACCGCCGCTCGACGAACTCGATGAAGCGCCGTCGTCTCCGGTAGCGCCCTCGGGCGTCATGGTCCCGTCGGGCCCCGTGGACCCTTGCGCGTCCCGACCCGGGGGCTGCGTCACGTCCACGGCTCCCGCGTCGACGATGGTGCCATCGTCGATCCCGAGGATCGTGCCGCACCCCGCCGCGCCGGTCGCGACTCCGGCGATCGTCAAGACCAACGCGAAGCGCTCGTACTCTCGACGAACCAATCGCACCATCTTCAACCTTATCATCACAGATGATGCCAAGCTCCGCCAAACGAGCCGCAGCGCACACGAGACGACAGTTGGGCATTTGGACCAAGCGGATCTTGCTGTCATCCTGAGGCCGAAGGCCGAAGGACCCCACAACCACCGAGGATTCTGAGGCCGCAGTTGCGCCGAGGCCCGCGAGCAGCGCGGCACCCGCGACGCTGCTGCCGGCGCCGCGAATCCAGACGGCGGGGACGCGGAGGGCATCGGCGCACGCCTGCCTCAGCGCGGCACTTCCGCCACCCCCCTTTGTCCCGCGCCTCCGCGGCCGCACGCACGTCGAGCCACGACAGCGCCCGCAGCGGCCTGTCGATCCCGAGCAGGAGACGCATCACGGTTCGGCGCGATGGCGCTCGACGATCGCGAGGATCTCGTCGTCGCGGAGCAGGCGCGTCGTCTCCTTGGCGTGCCCCAGGATGGCGTCGACCAGCCGCTCGCTCGGTTCGATCCCGCGCTGGCGCAGCCAGTAGTTGACGTTCGACGCACCGCTCATGAAGCCGACGGCGATCTCCTGGTGCCGCCCGAACTTGCCCGCCGGCACGCCGCTGTAGACGCGGTCGACGACCCACGCGTCATTTTTTTGCATGGCCTTGACGAGGGCCGCCGCGTGCACGCCGGTGGCAGTGCGGAACGCGTCACGGCCGACGAGGGGGTAGTTGTGCGGGATCGGCCAATTGAGCGATCGCGCCACCGTCTCGCAGTACTCCACGAGCCGCGTCAGGTCGCGATCGCGCGGGAGCTGGCCGAGCAAGTACAGGTTGAGGAGCAGCAGCTCCATCGCCGGGTTGCCCACGCGTTCGCCGATGCCGAGGGCCGTGCCGTGCACCCGATTGGCCCCGAACTCGAGCGCCCAGAGCGCGTTTTCGAGGGCGAGGCCTCGATCGTTGTGGCCGTGCCAGTCGATGCCGATGATGGCGCCGGTCCCCGCGATGACCCCGCGCGTGAATTGGATCAGGTTGCGCACCCCGTCGGGCGTGGCGTGGCCCACGGTGTCCGATAGGCAGAGGCGCGTCGCGCCGTGGTCGATCGCCGCGCGAAAGAGGGGGGTCAGGACTTCGGGCCGCGAGCGCGTCGTGTCTTCGGTCACGAACGTGACGGGGAGGCCGGCGCGGACGGCGAGATCGATCGCCTCGCCGCTGCGCTTCGCGATGAGCGCCACGTCCCAGCCCTCGACGTATTGCCGGATCGGGCTCGACCCGATGAACGCGCACGCTTCGACGCGCAGGCCCGTGCGCTGGCTGACCTCGAGGATGGGCTCGATGTCGCTCGCGACGGTGCGGCCGGCGCATGTCGGTCGAATGCGCATCTTGCAGGTGACGATCTCGCCGCAGAGACGGAGCACGTCGTCGAACGCGCGCTTTCCGCTGCCCGGCAAGCCGACGTCGGCATACTCGATGCCGAGATCCTCCATCAGGTGCAAGATGCGGAGCTTTTCGTCGATCGACGGATCCTCGACGCTCGGGTTCTGCAGGCCGTCGCGCAGCGTCTCGTCGAGCAACGCGAAGCTGTGCGCGACGACGCGGCCCTGCCGACAGAGCTCGTTCCAGTCGAAGATCAGCTCGCCTTCGACCGCAGCCGTGTTGGCCATTCTCCGAGTATACGGGGCCGCGCCCGCGCCCGCAGGGGAGCCCTAGAAGTAGATCGTCATGCCGCCCGTCAAGAGCGCGCCGCCGGAGGTGTTCGTCGACTGGCCTTGGCTGTTCGTGAACTCGGGCTGAGACTGGGCGAGACTGTCGGTGCGGCCACGGACGAACCCGCGCAAATCGGCCCCGATGGCGATCAGTCGGCTGAGGCGAAACTCGATGCCGACGCCGGCCTGACCGCCGAAGTACGAGTAGTGCGCGTCGAGCGGAATGCTGGAGGTCGACGAGCAAGTGTCGACCGTCGGGTCGCACTGGACGTGGGCCCACGACCATCCCAGGCCTGCCAAAAGGTAAAACTGCGCGCGGGACCTGGGATTCACGAAGAACAGACCGTTCACGCTGAACGCGGTCTCGTTGCGGCTTTCGCCGAGGTATCCGTGGCCGCCGAGGAAGTCGAGGTCGCCCTCGACCGCGAGCTGGCGCGTCGGGCGAAAGCGAAGACCGAGGCCCGCGCCGCCCATTCCGGCGTTGCCTTGCGTCCCGTGGCCAAACGAGGCCCCTTCGACCCGGAGGTTTACTCCCCACTCTTGCGGCGCCGTCTTTGGCTTGATGGGAGCGTACGGCGGGACTTCCGGGCTATCGAGCAGGGCCGGAGGCGGCGGCCGGTAGATGACCGTGGGCGGGGAGCCGGGTGGTGGGGGAGGCGGCGGAGGGGGCGGAGGTCCGGGAGGGTAGCCCCCCGGCGAATAGGTGATCGTCGGCCGCGACCGGCGCGGAGGTGGGGGAGGGGGNNCGTCCGGGTCGGGCAGCGGCTCGAGCGACTGGACGGGACGGCCCGCGGGAACAGCCTGCGCCTGCGGCGGCTCCGAGCAAAACCAGCTCCCGGGCGGACATGCGCTTGCGGCAGCCGGGGCCCCCTGCGCGCTCTGGGCGCTGGCCACGGCAGGGAAGGCTACGACCAGCGACAGCGCCGCGGACGCGACGAGCCCCGTCGCGCGCTGAACTCCCGCACGGCATTCGGACCGACCCTTGGTCATGGCGCTTGGTTCCTCCGACCCAATGAGATGCACTGGTGACATCCTTACCAGGCGCCAGTGCAACCGAGGTGCCACCTAGCTTGAGCCGGGCCCCCGTGAAAATCAATGCACCCAGCGCGATGCGAACCCCCCCGACCGCCACCTTGACCGCCCGGGCACGCTGGCAGTGTCGCCAAGCGTTCACGGGGAGGGAGTTGGCGGACGGACACGGGCTTTGTTGGCAGGATGACTGACGATCGGACTAGAACCCACCCGACGATGGCGACGGTGAGGCTCAAGCCCGGGCATGTGCAGCCCGTCTGGGCCGGACATCCCTGGATTTATGCGCAGGCGATCGACCATGTCGAGCCGGGCGTAACCGCGGGCGACGAGGTGCGCGTCGTCGACCCCCGGGGTAACCTCCTCGGGCGCGGGTTCTACACGCCTGGATCGGCCATTCCCGTCCGGATCCTCGCGCGGGACGAGACGACGCAGTTCGACGTGGCCTTCTTTCGGGCGCGGTTCGAGCACGCGATCGCGCTCCGGACGGAGATGGGGCTGCCGTCCGCGACGGCCGGGCAAGAGACGGACGGGTATCGCCTGGTGCATGCCGAGGGCGACGGCGTGCCGGGCCTCATCGTCGACCGCTACGGCGACACGCTCGCGGTGCAGTTCGGCACGATCGGGATGAAGCAACGCGAAGCGATGATCCGGGAGGCTCTGCGGGTCTCCGTCGGCCCTCGCGCCGTCCTCGACCGAACCAGCGCGCAGACGGCCAAGATGGAGGGGTTCGATCCGGCGCCCGGCGTCGCGCGCGAGGGCATCGAGGGGCCGCTCGACTTCTCGGAGCGGGGCCTGCGGTTCCGGATTCCCCTCGAGCTCGGCCAGAAGACGGGGTTTTACTTCGATCAGCGGTCTCTGCGCGCTCGCGTGGAGAGCCTTTCGCACGGCAAGCGGGTGCTCGACGCGTATGCCTTTGTCGGCGCCTTCGCGATGGCCGCGGCGCGTGGTGGAGCGCGCGAGGTGGTCGCGGTGGAAGAGAGCGCGGCGGCGGTAGAGGTCGGAACGGCGTGCGCTTCGGCGAACGGGTTTGGCGACCGAATCACCTTCGTGAAGGGAGACGCGCGCCGCGCCCTCGCCGATGGCGCGGCGGCGTTCGACATCGTCATTACCGACCCTCCGAGGCTCGCGCCGACGCGCGGCACGCGCGAGCAGGCGCTCATCGCCTACACGAAGCTCGCCGAGAACGCGTGCCGGGCGACGCGCCCTGGGGGTCTCGTCGTCGTGTGCTCCTGCTCGGCCGTGGTGGATCTCGCCGCTCTGACGCGAGCGCTGGCGACGGGGTCGACTCGGGCCAACGTGGACGCGGTCGTCCTCGAGCGATGGTTCCAGGGCCCGGACCATCCCGTGCCCGCGGCGTTCGGTGAGGGTCTGTACCTCAAGGCGGTCATCGCGCGAGTGGACGCCCGGTAGTGTTGGCGCTGACGTCGCTCGAGCCGGAAGAGGCGCGCCGCCTTCGCGGCGTGTTGTTCGACCTCGACGACACCTTTCTCTCCCATGGGCTGCTCTCGCGGGCTGCCTACGGCGCGCTCTGGGATCTCAAGGACGCGGGGCTCGCCGCGGTCCCCGTCACCGGGCGGCCGTCCGACTGGGGACAAATGCTCGCACGGCAGTGGCCCGTCGCCGGGTGCGTGACGGAGAACGGCGCGGTGCACTTCGTTCGCGACGCAGGGGGTGTGCGGCGCCTCGACGCTTGCGATGACGTCGAGCGGGCCCGTCGCCGGGCGCGCCTCGCGTCGCTGGTCGAGCGGGTTCGCCAGAGCGTCCCGGAGGCCACGCTGACCCAAGACGCCCACATGCGCTCGAGCGACGTCACCTGGGATGTCGCCGAGCGCGCGCAGCTCTCGGCCGATGTCGTGCGCCGGATCGTGCGCGAGATCGAGGCCGCCGGTGCGCGCTGGTCCCAGTCGAGCGTGCACCTGCACGCCACCTTCGACTTGGACGACAAGGCAAGCGGCGCCGTGCGGTTTTGCGTACGCGAGCTCGGCGACGACGCGGGCGCGGTGCTCGCTCGCTACGCGTTCGTCGGCGACAGCGGCAACGACGCGCCGTGCTTCTCGGCCTTCCGGACGACGTTCGGCGTGGCGAACGTGCGCGCGAGCCTCGGCCGCTTGGGGGTGACGCCGCGCTACGTCGCGCCGTCAACGGCGGGGGAAGGGTTCGCAGAGATCGTCGCGGCGCTCTTGAGCCGGAGGTAGCGTCGTGTGCTAGGCCTGTCCCCCGAAATGGCAGGCAAGGACGCATCCAACACGGAGCTCGTGGCACTCGCGCAGACGCGCCTCTACCCGAACTACCGGCAAGCGCCGTTCGTGCTCGCGCGCGGGCGCGGGTGCGAGCTGTTCGACGTCGAGGGCCGCCGCTATCTCGACCTGTGCGCGGGCGTCGCGGTGTGCTCGGTCGGGCACGCGCACCCAGCGCTCGTGCGCACCATCGCCGAGCAGGCGGCCACGCTGATGCACGTGTCCAACTGGTTCTACAACGACGTCAACGTCCGGCTTGCCGACGAGCTGTGCCGGCGCACGGGCTTCGCGCGCGTGCTGTTCTGCAACTCGGGGACCGAGGCGAACGAGGCCCTCCTCAAGCTCGCGCGTCACCACTTCTACGCGCAGGGTCAAAAGGACCGAATGCGCATCGTCGCGTTCGACAACGCGTTCCACGGCCGGACGCTCGGCGCGCTGTCGATGACGGGGACGCCGAAGTACCGCGAGGGCTTCGGTCCGCTCGGCCCGGTCACCCACGTGCCCTACGGCGATGCGGACGCGGTCGAGCGGGCAATGGGGCCGGACGTCTGCGCGATCATCGTCGAGACCGTGCAGGGGGAGGGCGGCGTCTTCCCGCCGCCGCCGGGGTTCCTCGCGCGCCTTCGGGCCATCGCCGACACGCACGGCGCGCTGGTCCTGGCCGACGAAATCCAGACGGGCGTCGGCCGGACGGGTCGGTTCCTCGGGAGCGACGGCACGGGGCTGAAGCCGGACGCGATCTCGTTGGCGAAGGGGCTCGGCGGCGGCTTTCCGATCGGCGCCATGCTCACGACCGAGAAGCTCGCCGGGGCCCTTCCCGGGGGCACGCATGGGTCCACGTTCGGCGGCAACGCCCTCGCGTCGGCCGCTTCGCTCGCGGTGCTGAAGATCCTCGACGACGAGGATCTCATCGAGGGCGCGCGCTCCAAGGGCGCCGTGCTGGCCGCTCTTTTGAGCGATCTGGCCCGAGAGATCCCCGCCGTCTGCGAAGCGGTGCGCGGCGAGGGCCTGCTCTGGGGGGTGGCGATGCGTCCCGGCTTCGTGGCTCGCGAGGTCCTTCCGCAGATTCAGGAGGCGGGGTTGCTCCTGACGGGTGCGGGGGAGCGCGTGCTTCGGTTCTCGCCGCCGCTCGTCGTGTCCGTCGCAGAGCTAAACGAGGGCGTCGCGTGCCTTCGCGGCGTGCTCTCCAGCCTGGGTCGAGTCCGCGCCACGGCCTGAACGGGCCTTCAGCTTGCCGCGGCGGTTTGCTTGACAGGCCGGCCTTGCGCCATGAGGTAATGGGCTCGGCGAATGGATCCGGCGCGTGTCGAAGGCTCGAGTGCGGTGATGCGGAACGGGGCGCTGTCCCCCGGGGCGTCCGCTTCCACGTGCCCCGGCTGCGGTCGGGCCGTCGATCCGCTCCGCGCCGGTCACGTCGCCGCGATCGAGGACAGGGGCTTTCACTACTTCTGCCGCGCCGCCTGCAAGGACGAGTACCTGCGCGCCCGCGGGCGGCCCCCGGAGGATGACGTCGAGACGGCGGCACCGCCGGCGGTGGTCGAGGTCGAAGTGATCCCCGAACGGGCCTCGCCGCTCGTCGCCTACGTCCCTGCCCCGAGCGATCCGCCGCCCGATTCCGCCGGCCTGTCCGAGCGCCTGGCGGTGACGCAGGCGCCCGCGCCGCGAAGAAAGAGCGTCTTGGCGTCGTCGGCTCGGCCGTCGGATCGTGCGTCGAACATCATCGACGCCGTGGGCATCATCGCGGGCACGCTGGCGCCGGCGATCGGGCTTCTCGGCAGCGTGGCGGATGCCGCGCGTCCTCCCCTCGTCGTCGCCGCCTGGGGCATGCTCTTGCTGCGTGTTCAAGGTGCGCGACGGGACGCGGCGGACCCGCACCCGTGGGTGGTGCTCGGGCCGACCGCCGGGGCCGCCGTCGCGGCCGTTTGGGCTCACCTCGAAGGGGATCCCCGAGACGCCGCGGTCTCGGCGTTCGCCGGGCTCGCGTGCGCGGTCGCCATCGCAGTCGAGGCGCTGGTCGCTCGCGCGCGCGGCCGTCTGCAGGTCGCGCGCGAGCGGCTCGAGCAGGAACTCGACGTCACAGCGCGCGTGATCCACGGCGACGAGACCGTTCCGCTGTCAGCCTACGACGTGCGCCCGGGCGAGCAGGTCGTGGTCGACGCCGGCGAGGTGGTGGCGGTCGACGCGGCGATCGCCGCTGGCGAGGCCCGCGTGGTGCCCTTCCTCGACGCGTCGACAGAGGTCGTGAAGCGCGAGGGGGATCCCATCGTGGCGGGCGCCCGCGTCCTGTCGAGCCGCCTGCGCCTGACCGCGACTTGGTGCGGGCGCGAGCGTGCCTGGATCAAGCTGGCGACGGACGGGCCGACCCGCATCGACGTGGCCGCGCCGACGGCCCGGTGGGTGCGTCTCGGGGTGGAGCGAGGGGTCCTCGTGGTGGCCGGGGCGGTCGGGCTCGTGGCCGTCGTGGCCAATGGGACGCCGGTCGAGATCCTTGCCTCCATGTCGGCCGCGGCGCTGGCGTTCGGGTCCAAGGCGTTGGCCTCCTTCGTGGCCATGCACTTCGCGCGGGCCCACCTGGAGGCCTTGTCGAGCGGCATCACGTACAAGGATGCGCGCGCCTTCGAGCGAGCGGGCTCCGCGAACGTCGCCGTGCTTAGCGCGCGCGGGACGGTCCTCCTCGGCGAGCCGGAGATCGTCGCGATCGAGCCCATCGGCGGCGGCCGCGCGGGCGACGCCGAGGCGATGCGGGTCTTGGCCCTCGCGGCGGGGGCGGAGACGGGATCGACGCACCCGTTCGCCGCCGCGATCCTGCGCGCGGCGCGGACGCGCGCCGTCCGTCCCGACTGCGTGCGCAACGCGGCGGGGCGCTCGGGGCTCGGCGTGACGGCGCTTGCGTCCTCCGGCGAACGCCTCGTCGTTGGCGGTCGATCCATCATGCTGGCCGAGAAGATCGGCGTCGCGTCCGCCGACGCGCGCATCGGGGAGCTCGAGGGCGAAGGACGCAGCGTGCTCCTCGTCGCGCTCGGAGATCGCGTGGTCGGCATCATCGCCCTGCAAGACGGGCTACGCGCCGGGGCGCGCGCCGCGGTCCAGCGCTTCCTCGATGCCCGCATCGAACCCGTGCTCCTCAGCGGCGAGGCGCGCGAGACCTGCGAGACGATCGGTCGCGCGCTCGACATCGAGCACGTACGGCCCGAAGTCCTGCCCGCGGATCGCGGGGCCGAGGTGCGCGCGCTCGGCGACGGGGGCAGCGTGGTCGCCGTTCTAGGGCACGTCCCCGGCGACGACGGCGCCCTCGGCGCCGCCGACGTCGCGGTGGCGATGGCCGCCGCGGGCTCGACGCCCGGTGAGTGGGCCGTCGCGCTGGCCAGCGACGACGTGCGCGACGCGGCCCTGGCGCTCGCGATCCCGCACGTGACGCGGGTGCGCGTGCGAACGGCGATCGCCCTCGGGGCCGTGCCAGGCCTAGTCGCCCTGCTCGCGGTCGGATTCGGGGTGGCTCCGCTAGCGGTGGCCCCCCTCGCGGCCTTGGTGGGGGCAGTTGCCGTCGCCCTTCACGCCCGCGAGTCCTAGAGCAGCGCCGTCGAGATGAGCTCAAGGTTTTGCTGTCATCCTGAGCGAAGCGAAGGACCCCACGGAGACCGCGTAAGGCGGCGACCATAGGGTCCCTCGCTCCGCTCGGGATGACNNGGCCCCCCACGACTCGATGGCATGGTGGAGCACCGCGCGCTCGATCATGTCGAGCTTCGACCCAAGCCGATCCGGCAGCGCAAGGAGGGAGCGCGCCATGCGATCGATCTCCTGCCGGGCGTCGCTGACTGCAGGGCCGGCGAGCTCCTCCAGCGTGGGGACGTCGATCGTCGTCTCCTCCGAGAGGAGCGAGAGCCGTTCGATCACGTTGCGAAGCTCNNGCAGGTCTTCGACGCGCTCGGCCAGTGGCGGTACCGTGATCGTCACCACGTTCAGGCGGTAAAAGAGGTCTTCCCGGAAGCGCCCTTGAGCGATCCTCTGTTCGAGGTCGACGTGCGTCGATGCGACGATCCGCGCCCGCAGGGGGATCTCGTCCTCGGCGCCGAGGGGCCGAAAACGCCGGTCCTCGATCACGCGAAGCAGCTT
>PLIR01000013.1 GCA_003139415.1 Myxococcales bacterium
GGTTGTCGACCGGGATGACAAGGAGTTGCAGCCGGCCCGCCGCGTCGCGCACGTCGCCCTGTGTCTTGCCGTTGTAGACGTTGGTCACGTACCCGTTACGCGATTCGTAGAAGAACGCCGCACGACCGGCGACGTGGTCGCTGACGAGCGTGCCGCCGCCCGCGCCCTGCACCCCGAGCTCACCGTAGTTACCCGCTGTCGCCTCGCCGTAGCCATCCGTCTCGAAGCTCGGCTTTCGCGAGATGATACTTACGGCACCTCCCGTCGTATTCTTGCCCCAGAGGGTGCCCTGGGGTCCGCGTAGCACCTCGACTCGTTCGAGGTCGAAGAGCGGGAACGCCTGAGCGAGGGCGAAGTTCTCGTAGACCTCGTCGAAGTAGACCCCGACGGGGCTGACCGCGTTGCTCGACGTGTCGTTTTGGCCGATCCCCCGGATGAACCACCGCGGCCGGCTGCGGCCTTCGGTGGTAGCCGCGGACATGTTGGGGACAGCGCGCGGGATGTCGCTCGACGCGCGGATATCCAAGTCGCGAATGCGGTCCCCGCTCACGGCCGTAATCGCCAGAGGAACCGTCTGAATGTTCTCCGTCCGCCGCTCGGCGGTGACCACCACGGATCCGAGCGACGTCGTCGACTCTTGTGCCGCAGCGTCGCTCCCGCCATCCTCAGATGGCGCGCCGGTCGGCGAGGAAGGCTGATCGCCGGTAACCGTAGGTCCGCCGTCGAGTGCAGAAGCGACGGGCGCCACGGTTCCTCCGTCCACGGCATCGCCGGGACCGGTGGCACCGGGTCCCGGTAGCGAGGGAGGGGGCGAAGTCGCATCCGAGGAGGCGTCGGCCGGGATACTCGCATCCGGATCCGTTTGAGCCCACACCCCGGTGCTCACGGTGCAAAAGACAGAACACAAAGCGCAAGAGAGCCAAAGGTAACGCCAGACACGAATCGATCGAAGTTTCAAAGTTGCCGCGTCTCTCACCGAAGGCCTCCATGGCTACCGCCAACGGCGCCCCTCACGTCGTCGACGCCGTCAAGTTTCTGGACAGTGCCGGCCCCTACTAATCATGCCGTAGACTTTGTGTCCAGTTAACAAGACATATCACTCGTAATCGAGGACAGGCTGCGTCGCCCAGGGCGGAATCAAGAACTTCCGACTCCGCCCGAGCCCGCGACAACTCAGGTCCTAACGCCCACGCGCGACGAAGAGGCTTCCGTACGCGCCGCCGAGGCCGCGGCCTTCCGGGCCGCCGCAAGCGGCCGCGCGTCGATCCACGCGCGGACGTCGAAGCGCTCCGGCAAGAAGCCACGGTCCGCGAGAAAGTCGGTGAAGTCGGCGAGCGCCGCGATGGATGACTCCTCGAGGTCCGTCTTCAGATGCTTGTGCAGATCGCGACCGTACGCCGCCTCGACCCACCTCTCGTCCGACCCGGTCTCCCGGGCCACGTAGGCCCTCGCTTCGGCGGGGTGCTCCTCGGCCCATTGGCCGGCCTCGAGCACGCGGCGAAGCACGCGGGCAACCACGCCCGGGTGGCTGTCGACGAGGGCCGCGTCGACCGTGAGCGTCCTCGGCGAATGGTTGTTCGCGCGGGCTCGCGGGTCGGGGTGGTTCCACACGTCGAACACGATGTTCGCTCCAATGGCGTGGGCCACTTCGAGGCCGCGCGAGCCCTTGTGGAAGATGACGTCAACGCGGCCTTCCTGCAGGGCTTTCACCTCGAGGAGCTGGTCGGCGCCAGGGNNCGTCGCCTTCCAGAAGTCGATGATGTCGTTCGGGCGCGTCGCGATGCCGAGCCGCCGCCCCTTCAGGTCCTTGATTGTGCGGATCTTGGATTCCGGGCGCGCGAGGATGACTTGCGCCTCGTCGGTCCAAGTCAGGCCGATAAGGCGCGTCTGCCGGCCAGCTGCGCGGGCCCAGATGGCCGGAACGCTGCCGCCCTGCCTGAACGAATGGTCTAGCTTGTGGTCGAAGTGTGACGCGCGAACGCTGGCGTCGGCGCTATCGCGGATCGAGCCGAGCTTGATGCCGTCGCGCTTGAATTCGTCTTCGATCCATCCAAGCTGCACCGCAATGCCCACGGGGGTGGGGACGGGGCAGCGCGTGTACCAGAGAGTGTCGAGCTTGCTCATCGGGGCGTTCCTTTCGCAGTCGTTGGCGAACGCCGACGTTATGTCCTTTTAAACAGACACAGTCGAGCGCTCAGTCCGGCGACGCGTTAGGAACGCGTCCGGGCGTCACAAATTCTGCGAGAAGCTCGCGGCGCACGCGGGCTAGCTCGGGGTCCGCTCTATCGCGTGGATGCGGGCGCTCCACTTTCAGCCCGCGCCGGATGCGGCCGGGGCGCGCGTCCATCACGACCACCTCTTCGCCGAGGAAGACGGCCTCTTCGATGTCGTGCGTCACNNGCGCGCTGCGCCATCCCGCCCGAAAGCGCGCGCGGAAAGGCCCGCTCGAAGCCCTCGAGCCCGACCATCCGCAAGTGAGATTGCACGAGCTCGCGTCGCTCCGCGGGCCCGAGCGCCGAAGCCGCCAGGCCGAGCCCTACGTTGTCTTCCACGGTGAGCCAAGGAAAGAGGCGGTGCTCCTGGAAGACGACGCCTCGCTCGAGACCGGGCCCGCGGATCGGCCGACCGCCGAGGTGGATGACGCCTTCGTAGTCCGGGTCGAGGCCGGCGATGAGCCGGAGCAGGGTGGACT
>PLIR01000336.1 GCA_003139415.1 Myxococcales bacterium
GAGAACGCCGATGCGGCGGGCACCGTTCGCGTCAGCGTCGACGCAGCGGCGCGCGGGCTCCGTGGGCAGATCTCGTGGTGAGGTTTTCCTCCGATGGCTCGCTCCGCTTTCTCGATACGGAGCTCGGGCACGTTCTTTCGCGTCCGCGTCACGATCCTGCTGCTCGTCCTCTCGGGGGTGTTGCTCTGGGGGTGGCGCGACGTCCGGCGGCGGCGCGGGCGGACCTCGTGGGATAGGCCCCTGGCGATCGCGATCGTGCTCGTTCGCCAGACGCCGCTCGAGGCGAGCGCAGTCCTCACGTTCCAGGATCGCGTCGCGGCGCTCGACGGTCGCCTCACCGACGAACGACGGCGCTATGAGTCGGGCGCCCTCCGGCCCTTCGTGCTGACCTTCGTCGGCCCGGTCGACGACGCGGTGCCGCCGCCGAGCCCCGCGGGCGAGACGCTCATCGACGCCGCACGGCAGACTTGGAGCTCATGGCGGTGGTCGTCGCGCGTCGATTCGCTCGCCGCTCTCGATGCGTCGGCCTTCGATTCACGCATCTACGTGTGCGCGCGCGTTCCCCTAGACGCGGCGCGGGAGATGGTCGAAGGCGAGAGCGAAGAGGGCGGGCGCATCGGCACCGTCGAAGTCGAGCTCGACGCGAGCATGGTGGACTTTGCCCTCTTCGTGGCAGCGCACGAGCTCTTTCACACGCTGGGCGCGACCGACAAGTACGATGCCTCCGGGCACACCCTCGTGCCCGCGGGGCTGGCCGAGCCCGACCGCGTCCCGCCCTGGCCGCAGCGTTTCGCCGAGATTATGGCCGAGAACCGCCCTATCGGCGCGAACCTCGAAGTCCCGCCCGAATCGCTCGACGAGCTCGCCGTGGGCCCGGCGACAGCGCGGGAAATCGGATGGACGCGATGAGCTGGCGCTCCGCGCGAACTTGCGCGCGGGTAAGAAGCGAGCTAATAAGGCCGCACTCACGAATCGATCCAGCGAGCCGATGCTCGCCGCCGTCCCCACGGGATGGTGCATGTTGCGGACGGAGGCGTGATGACGCGGCACCCACGAGTGCCCCCGTCGCACCCTTTTCGACGCGCGGCATTGAGATGGGTCACCGAGAAGCGTCGCTTCGACGCTTTGCCGCGAGAAGAGCATCCCATCGTCATGAATTCGTTCCATTCGTCCCCGCGGGGCCGGCGGCGTCGTCCCCAGTCCCCGCGTCCGGCGTCCTCGACAGCCAATAACGGCTTCGCTCCGCTGCTGTCGGGCTCACCGCAGCAGCCGCCTCGCGCCGTCGAGTTCCGTCCGACGCCGATGACCGCCGAGGTCGAGCAAGCCGTCGCCCAGTCCCCGTTCACGGCGCTCGGGCTGACGGCGCCCTTCGTGCGCGCCATCCTCGACGAGGAGTACGCCGTGCCGTCGCCCGTGCAGGCCGAAGTGATCCCGCTGGTGCTTGCCGGCCGTGACGTCCTCGCGTGCGCGCAGACNNGCGCTCATTCTCACGCCCACCCGCGAACTCGCGGCGCAGATCTCGGAGCGCGTAGCCGCCTATGGGCGGTACATCCGCGTCCGCCACACTGTCATCTACGGCGGCGTCACGCAGCATCGGCAGGAGGTCGCCATCCGCAACGAGCCCGAGCTCATCGTGGCGACCCCCGGGCGTCTGCTGGATCTCATCGCGCAGCGGCTCCTGCGCCTCGACAGCATTTCGCACTTCGTCCTCGACGAGGCCGACCGGATGCTCGACATGGGCTTCGTGCCGGCCGTTCGGCGCATCGTCGCGATGTTGCCCGCGCGTCGCCAGACGCTCCTCTTTTCGGCCACGCTCGCGCCCACCATCGAGACGCTCGCCCGCCACATGGTGGTCGACCCGGCGCGCGTGTCGATCGCTCCGTCGGTCACGACGGCCGCCTCGGTCGAGCAATCGGTCGTGTTCGTGTCGAGGTCGGAGAAGGGCAGGCTTCTGGAGAAGCTGCTGCGGGGCCAAGCCAGCTCCGGTCGCTCGATCGTGTTCACGCGCACCAAGCACGGCGCCAATCGCCTCTGCGAACAGCTCGACCGAGCGGGTATCGCCGCCGTCGCCCTTCACGGCAACAAGACGCAGTCCGCGCGCGACCGGGCCATCGGGGCGTTCCGCGAAGGCACGACGCGCGTCCTCGTCGCGACCGACATCGCGGCGCGCGGGATCGACGTCGAGGGGATCTCCCTTGTCGTCAACTACGACCTGCCCAACGTCGCGGAGAGCTACGTGCACCGCATCGGGCGGACGGGGCGCGCGGGCGCCTCCGGACAGGCCATCTCCTTCTGCGATTCGGACGAGCGGTCGCTCCTGACGGGCATCGAACGCTACATCCGGCGGCGTCTGCCCGAGCGCGCTGCGGCACCGGAGCCCGCGCGAACGGCGTCAGCCCAAGCGCGCTGACCCGCCGTTCGCGGGGCGGGGGTTCGCGGTCACGCGTGCCCCAGGGGGCTAGATCGCCGCTCCATGCAGCGCGAAATCGCTACTTGGAAGTCGCGCTCTTGAAGGCGTCTTTGATGGCGTGGACGGCCCCCTTGGCCTTGCCCTTCAGCTCGTCGAGAACACCCTCGCCCTTCAGCTGAGCGTTGTTCGTCGCGTCGCCGGCCGCCTGCTTGATTTTGCCCTTTGCCTTGTCCGTCACTCCGCTCATGGGTTCGCTCATGGGATGGTGGCCCTTTCTGCTCGTGGTCCATCGTGGGCCGCGGCGACCGTCGCCGCGCCTTCGCGCCACGAACAAGCACCGAGCGTGCCTATCGGGGACCTCGCTCAGACCCGATGCGCAGGGCCGTCAGGGCTTCTGCATTTCCGCGGCGCCCGAAGACGTGGGCCTGTGGCTCACGATTTCGTCTTCGGGCATGACGAGCGTGCCGTCGACCTCGACCGGGTCCCCGGTCCCGTCGACGGACCAGTCCACGAACGCGTGGTGCCACGATTTGTGGGTGCTGCCGCTCATGTGAAACGCGACCGCGATCGCCAGAGCCGCGCCGGCGCTCCAGCTGCTGATCGCCGTCGCGAGCTCGGTCCGACGTATGTCCTCTTTGATCGCCAACTGCACGTTTGAGTACATGGCAGACCTCCTTGCCAGTCTCCCTTGCAGCTAAGCAACATGCCGGCCAACGCTTGGCTTGGCGCCGCGCTCCAGCTCACGCAGCGGTGTCCCTAGTCGTCTCCGCACAGGTCGCAGCCGTACGTGACGAGCGCGCCGCCGGGCAGCGCGTCCGGCGAAAACTGGAGCGGGACGGAGGCCGCACCGCACGGTTCGCCGGCGTAGGTCGCCAGGCACCACCCGGCCACGGACGATGAATAGCAGCCCCCCTCCGGGCTGAGGTTCGCACCGGCCAGCTGCGGGACGGTGCACGTCGGATAGAGCGACCAGTTGATGCCACCTGCGCTGTGCCAGAGGCTCTCCTGGCCCGAGCGGACCTGCTGGAGGTCTTCGGCGTCGGGCGTCTCCAGCCCGAAAGACGCGCACACGGACTCGTCGCCCGACGCGTTCAGTGTGGCGAACACCGAACAGGTCAAGCCCGCGTCGACTTGGGACGCCGAGAAGGGAAGGCACATCGGCGAGACACTGCCGACGAGGCCGTCCGACGCGTCGTGAGGGACGACCGCGACCCGGAACGTGTCCATGAAGCTCGTACAGGCCTGCCCGGGACCGGTCAGCTTAGGCTGGGTGCTGCACGCGACGGACGTGAGGCTCGCGACGAGCAGCGCAGCGACGAGTCGAGCGGAGCGAGTGCACATGGTGAACCGGGCATCCCGTTAACTAATTCGTCGTGATCGAGTAGTTGCTGATCGACCAAGTAGCGTCCATGCCGTCGGTCGAACAGATCTCGATGCCGAAGCTGAGCTGACCCACCGTGGAGGTCGTGGGCAGCCACCCATGCGCGGCGCCGTAGTTGAAGATCTGGAGGAGATCGACCGTGCCGGACGTGACGGTGGTGTTCGCGTAGAAGGCGACGTAGCCGGCCCCACTCGTGCCGTTCGGGGCCCACCAGACGTCGAACGTGCGCCCCCCGAGCGACACGTTCGAGGCGACCTTGTTGCCGCCCGGCGTCTGGTTGTAGTTGTCGACCCAGATCATGAATTCGTTCGCCTGGTTGTTGAACCAGCAGTCCCAGGCGACCTCGTAGTCGCCGACATGGGGGCTCGTCTCCGCGAACGTGGCCGATATGGTGTGAAACGAGCTTAGAGCCGGGGCGCTATTGAAGTTGTCCTGCATCGCCGGATACGACAAGACGGCGGTATTGCCGGCCGGCTGATTCGACGTCACGACGAAGCTGACCGTGCCGTCGCTGTTGTCGCAGCCGTACGCCGACTCCGGACCGCAGTGGTTCCCGGAGCCCGAGCCGCAGTTCCACTGGTTATCGTAAAGGTAATAGCTCCCGACGTTGCACCCGCTGTTTTCGCACTGGCACGTGGAGTTGGCCATCGTGCAGGCGTTCGCGGTTCCGCCGCTGCTCGAGCCACCGCTGCTCGCCCCGCCGACGCCGCTGCTCGAGCCACCGCTGCTGCTGCTCGTCGTTCCGACGCCGCTGCTGCTGCTCGCGCCGCTCTCTGCCGAGCTACCCGCGTCGACGCCGCTCCCCACGGTTCCGACGCCGCTGCTGCCACTCGTCGTTCCAACGCTGCCGCTACTGCTCGCGCCGCTACTGCCGCTGGTCGTTCCGCTGCCCATACCCGACCCGCTACCCGTGCCGACGCCCGATCCGCTGCCCATCCCGCTGTCGGCTCCCTCGTCGGCGCCGGAGGACCCTCCCGACTTCGTGGAACCCTGCCCACAACTGGCCGCCACGAGCAGGGCCGCCGGCAGCACGGCGAGCGTTCGGTGGGCGAGCTTCGAGGCGTGCATTCGGGCCAAGCTGTTCATGATCGAGTTCCCCCTTGGATAGGCGCTCGGACGCTCGCCCTGGAGCGACATTCTACGCCGTGCGGGCGAACGCGGCGGGTGCGGCGGGCTGGATGCCTTCTTGAGTCGCCCTTTTCCGTGGCAACATGCCGCCTCCCATGGCGTTCCCGCCGCGCGTCTCCGGCCGCCCCTTGCAAGCCCTCGCCAAGTTCGCGCGGACGGGCGCCGGCGCGTCGCTGCTTTATGGAGTGTCGCGCCGTGACATGGGGATCGGTGCGCTCGCCAAGGTGCCCGAGTCGCTGCTCGGGGAGCTCGCCATGGATACGCGGCCCGTCGCGGGTCGTGCGCCGCGCGAGGCTCCCCCGGCGAACCTTGCGGTCCCTCCCCCGCCGTGGAGCGGGACTTCGGCCACGCTCACCGCCGCCTACCGCTCGCATGCCAAGACGCCGATCGAGGTCGTCGAATCCGCGCTGATCAAGGCACGCGCGCTCGCCGCGCAGAAGCCAAGCTGCGGACCGATCCTCGACGAGCGCGCGGATCGCGCCCGTGCGGAGGCCGCCGCGTCCACCGAGCGATGGCGCAATGGCAGCGCCCGTGGCCTGTTCGACGGCGTGCCGATCCTCGTGAAGGAGCAGACGGCGGTCGAGGGCTTGCCCAGGCGCGCGGGCAGCGACTTGACCGACGCCGACCCCGCCGTACGCGACGCCACCTGCGTCGCCCGCCTGCGAGCCGCGGGGGCCATCGTCCTCGGGACGACGATGATGACCGAGTTCGGGATGACCCCACTCGGCTACAACCCCAAGCGCAAGATGCCGCGCAATCCCCACGCGTCGGGGCACCTGGCGGGTGGATCGTCCACAGGATCCGGGGTTGCGGTCGCGACGGGCGTCGTTCCGTTCGCGGTCGGCGGCGACGGCGGCGGATCGATCCGAATCCCGTCGTCGCTCTGCGGCGTCTTCGGGATCAAGCCCACATGGGGGCGGGTCAGCGTGGCGGGTGACTTCTTCGGCGGAACGGTGGCGCACCTCGGACCGCTCGCGTCGTCGACGCTCGACCTTGCGCGCTTCCTCGAGATCACGAGCGGCTTCGACCCGCTCGACACGCAGACGGCGCTCGCCCCACCCCGGGTGGAGGGGTCATTTGCCGCGGCGATCGGCCGAGGGGTCAAAGGCTTGCGGATCGGCGTCGTCGCGTCGGAGTGGACCGAGGCCGAGGACGCCGTGGCGACGGCCGGACGCGCGGCTCTCCAGGCCCTCGTCAAGGAGGGCGCCGTCCTCGTCGACATGAAGCTCGAGCTCGCACGGTACGCCGCGGCGATCGGCTATCTCACGATCACGCTCGAGGGGCTGGGCTCGCAGCTCGACATGTACGAATCGGCGGCGCCGTTCAACCCGGACTTGATGATCACCTACGCCGCGGTGACGAAGGCCCCCGCCACCGAATACGTGCGCGCGCAGCGCATGCGGAGCGCCCTGCGGCAGGAGCTCGCGCGCGCGTTTCGCGACATCGACGTCCTGGCGCTTCCCACGACGGCCACGACGGCGCCCGCCGTCACCGACGCGCAGTTCGAGGGAGGCTTCCTCGACGCGCTCGCAACCGACGCGATGTGCCGGTTCAACTTCCTTGGCAACCTGACCGGCCTGCCGGCCCTGAGCGCCCCCGTGGGTACGGACGCGCACGACCTCCCCATCGGCCTGCAGATCGTCGGCGACGCGTGGGACGAAGCGACGACGCTCGCCGTCGGGGCGCACCTGGAGCGCATGGGGGTGGCGACGCCAAAGAAGCCCCGCGCGGCGGACGAAGGCGCGTGAGCCGCACTCTCTTTCATCTCGTCGGTCGCGACGAGTGGGCGCAGACGTCGGCGACGCAGACGTACCGCCCGCCGAGCCTCACGACCGAGGGGTTCATCCATCTGAGCACGGCCAGTCAGCTCCTTGGCACGGCCAGGCGCTTCTTTGCCGGCAGAGACGATCTCCTCGCGGTCTCGATCGACGAAGATCGACTGGGTGCCGCGGTTCGGTGGGAGAGCGCGGACGGCGAGCTATTCCCTCACCTCTACGCGCCGCTCGACCTGAGCACCGTCGTCGAGGTCATCCCCCTGCCACGGACGAACGACGGCTTCGAGATCCCCGAGCGATGGGGCGCGAAGCGCGGCGCGTAGCTGTACCCGCGCGGGCGCGGGCGCGGGCGAG
>PLIR01000460.1 GCA_003139415.1 Myxococcales bacterium
CACGCAAGCGCGGGCGCACACGCGGGCGCGGGCGCACACGCAAGCGCGCACGCAAGCGCCGGCGCACACGCGCGCGCACGTGTTGGCCCTACGGCGTGGGGTCGTCGGGCGGCGTGGGGTCGTCGCGCTTCTCGCGACGGAAGATCTTGCGCGCGTCGCGGAGCGACAGGCCGTCGACGAAGTAGCCCCGCGCCGCCGCGCCGACGGCCATCGTGCCGCTGAAGGCGATCGCGGCGGACAGCACCGTCCCTCCCCCCGGCGCCATGATCTTCAAGAGCGAGCGCACCGCGTGCCGCAGCACGAACGCGACGCCCACGTTGGCGCCGAGCCCCGCGAGAAACTCCGTCGACCCGCGCCGGTCGAGGGAGCGGCCGCCAATCCACGCGATCGACGCGACGAGGCCCGTCTGCAGCAACGTCAGGGGGATGATGTCGGCGACGGGGATCGGCGCGGCCGCCACGCCGGCGCACACGGCGGCCGTCGCCTTCGTCAACGTCGTCGCGAGTTCGTCCTGGACCTGGCGGGCCTGCGTCGCCCGGGCAAGCTCCGCGCGGCCGGCGTCCGGCAAGTGGCGGAAGAGCGCGACTGCGAGGTCTTGCACGCGCCATCGATCGTCGGCGCGCACCTTTCCGTCGGCGCGCCACGACATGTACGACGACACGCCGAGCGTCGCGACGTGCCGCGCCTGAAGGCTGGCGCGCGCGTCGATCTTGGAGGCGAGGGCGTGCTCGGCGGCCTCGACGTGGGCGAGCTTCTCGGCCACATCGTCCGGGGGCTCCCCGGATGCCTCGTGCAGCCGGACCGCCTTCGGCTCGAGCAAGTCGCAGTGGGTGACGACGGCGAGCAGCGGAGGCTCGACGCGGTGCGCCCGCCGGAGCTCGTCGTAGACCCGCTCGAGGCCGTCGAGGTCGCCGTCGGTGGCGGCGTCGACCTCGCTCGCCTTGGCCACGAAGACGACGAGGTCGGGCGCGCGGAGGCGAAGCTGCGCGGCGAGCGACTCGATCGCACTCTTCGCGTCGACTTCCTCGGCCGGCGTCGAGCCCTCCTGCAAGCCGCGCGTGTCGAGCACCGCCATGCGGCCGCCGTCGCGCTCGTACTCGAACCACCGGCCGCGCCCCGTCTGCGCGGTGACGTGTCCGAGCTCGGCCACCTTGGCGCCGAAGAGGGCGTTGACGACCGACGACTTGCCCGCGCCGCGCCGGCCCACGAGGACGAGTGCAGGCGGGCGCTTCTCGAGCATCAGAGTCCGAAGAAGGACAAGGCGGGCGCGCAGGTCGCTCCCGACGTCGAGCGGGAGCTTGTCGAGCAGTTGCTCGAGCCGCGCGAAGGCGCGGGCCATGGTCTGCAGCGGGTTGTCGTTCGGGTCCGGCACCAGCCTAAAGTGCGGACGCGAGAGCCAGGCGCAAGCCCTCCCGGCCTAGATCAGTCCTTCGTGAGCCGCGTGATCTCCTCGCGGATGAGCGTCTCTGCGAGGAGCGGGACGACCTCCCACACGACGCGCTCGATCACCTCGCGCGAAAGCGCCAGCACGGCGTCTGCCTGCTGCGGCGTCAGACCGAGCTCACCGAGCTTGGGCGCGAGCTTGCTCGTCGCCGCCGATGCCGCGGCGTCGACCGAGGGCGCCGCCGCGCGGGACACGGGGGCCGGTGCCGGGGCGGGTGCAGGCGCGACGGGCACCGCGGATGCGGGCCGCACGGCCGGGGCGATGGGCGTCCCGGTCGCCTTGGACGGGCTCGCGGGCGCCGCTGGTCGACCCACGATCGACGGGGGTTGCAAGGCGGGCCCGCCGCCCGGTCCACCCTCGAACGAGAGCGTATGCGTGCGCTGCGCGGACGACCACGCCGGCTTGGCCGAGATCGATGGCGCGGGAGGCGCGACGGGAGAGACGCCCGGCGGTCGGGGCGATACGGCAGGCGCCGCGGCGGGGACCCCGGCGGCTTTCTGCGCGTCGCGCGCCGCGAGGGCCTTCTTCACCTTGTCGATGAGCGCTTGGGTGTCGAACGGCTTGTCGATGAAGTCATCGACCCCGGCGTCTTTGCCGCGCCCGGCGTCGTACGGCGTACCGCGGCTCGCCATCAGCACGAGCGCGATCTTGCCGTCGCGCGAGCGGATCTCCTTGGCGAGGGCGTAACCGTCGTCGCTGCCGAGGGAGGTGTCGATGACGGCCGCCAGCGGATCCTCGCCGAGGCGAGAGAGAGCGCTGGAGATGCCCTCGGCGGTCACCACTCGAAAGTCTTCGCCGCCGAAAGTGATCTCGAGCACCTTGCGCATCGTGGCGCTGTCGTCGACGGCCAGAATGGTCTTGGGCACGTGGTTCTCCGGTCGCGAGAATACGCGAACCTTCGCCGGCGATTGTGCGGACCGTTGGCGCGGGGTGTCAAGAACATGGGATCATCGGACATCCATGCCGACACGCGCCGCCGTCGTGCCTCCCGACCTCGAAGGGCCCATCGACCGCGCCGTGCGGGTCGTCTTCGAGGTGAGCTGGGGCAAGGCCCGGGCCTGGATCGAAGGCGGCAAGGTGCGGATCGGTGGCGCCATCGTCACGGAGCCGACCACGCGGGTCGCCGCGGGCGCCGAGCTCGTCCTCGATGAGGGCGCTCCGCGGCGGCGGCCTGGCGAAATCCCCGATGAAGACGTGGTCTACCACGACGCGCAGGTGGTCGTCGTCGCGAAGCCGGCAGGGCTCAGCACGGTGCCCTACGACGAGGGCGAGACCGACACCCTGGACACCCGCGTTCGCGCCTGGCTTCAGCGGCGCCGGCTGGCCCCTCGCGGCGCCCGGCCGAGCCTCGGCGTCGTGCACCGGCTGGACAAGGAGACCACCGGACTGGTCGTCTTCACGCGCACATGGCTCGCCAAGGAGTCGCTCACCGGGCAGTTCCGGCGCCACACGGTGCACCGACGCTACCTGGGCGTGGCCCACGGGCATGTCGCGGGGGCCACGATCCGCACGTTTCTGGTCGAGGATCGCGGCGACGGGCGGCGCGGTTCGACGCGTGATCCGGCGCGCCAGGCCCGCGAAGGGCGCGAAGCGGTGACCCACGTCGAGCGCGTCGAGGGCCTCGCCGACGCCACGCTCGTCGCGTGCCGGCTCGAGACGGGGCGCACCCACCAGATCCGCATCCACCTGAGCGAAACGGGGCACCCGCTCGTCGGCGAGCGCGTCTACGTGAAGGGCTTCGGGGGTGCGCCGATCGACGCGCCGCGCCTCATGCTGCACGCCACGGAGCTCGGGTTCGTACACCCGGCGACCGAGCGCGAGATGCGCTGGGAGCAGCCCATGCCCGAGGACATGCGCGCGCTCGTCGCTCGCCTACGCTCGCGGTGACCCGGGCGCGCGTTTCCGCGGTGACCGCCGAGACGTCAATGCACGTACTGCGCGCCGTGGCCGGCGGCGACCTCGAGGTGCAGGTGATTGCGGTGGGCCCAGTTGAAGTCGGGGGTCAACGCGACGTGAAAGAGGCCCGCGTCCACGGCGTCGCACACGATCTGCCGTAGCTCGAGGGCCGCGGCCGTGGCCGGCCACGGTCCGGCGCCTTTGCCGCACGTCGTGGCGCCGATGCGGCCGTGAAAGTCGCGCTCGACGACGAGCGACTCGCCGCCCTGCTTCACGAAGGACGCCGCGTCGATGGCGAGCCCCCCAGGGTGGCGCGACGCGAGCCGGCCCGACGGCCAGTTGGAGGGCGGCGGCCTGTACATCGAGTAGTGCACCACCTCGACGACGCCGTGAGCGGCGAGCTGCGCGGCGAAGTCGTCGAGCGCCAGTACGAGCCGGCAATCGACGATCTCCCACGGACTCGAAGCGCGCTGCGCGAGGGCGACGCCCGAATGGTACGAGACGCCGTGCAGGGCGCCCCGCAGGCGGACCGGGGCGAGGACGCCGCGCGCGGAGTCGACGGGCGAGAAGGGGACACCGCGGCGCAGGAGCGCTTGCTCGCAGGTGTCCTTGTCGAGGAGGGGATAGGCCGACGGCAACGGCGGGGAGTTGAGCGCGGGCGCGGGCGCACACG
>PLIR01000031.1 GCA_003139415.1 Myxococcales bacterium
CAGCCTGCGCTTGGCTGGCAGGAGGTGGATGCGCGGCCCGTCCTTTCGGATGGGCGCGATCCGCGCGATGGGTCGGTTCCGATCCATCACCTCGATCTCACCGCCCGCCTCCACAGCCCTGAGGTGCTCGGAGAGGTGGTCCTTGAGCTCGGCGATCTTCACCCGCGTCATGGCCACATCTAGCCATGTCGAGGCTCGAAGGTCAAATCGGGCCCAGCGGGCCGGGGGAGGGCCGCNNGGGCGTCGGTGCCGAAGTGACGGGGGTAACGACGACGCCTGTGACGTCGCCCTTGACCACCTGCTTTTGCACCTTGCCCATCGTGTGCCGCGCCGTGCGCGTTGCCGCGCGCTTCGCGACCGCCGCCGCCTTGGCCGCGACGGTGGCGGGGGTACGCGCCTTCTTCGGTTGGAGACCGAATTCGGCGAGCACGTCCGGCTGGCTGCCATACGCACCCCGCAGGTACGACTCGAACGCGGTCATGAAACCGCGCAGAGCCGGCAATTGGGATGCTTCGGCAGCCAGCTTTGCCTTGGTCGCGGACTTGGCGGCGTCCACATCCGAACGCAGGGTCACGATCGATTGCAGCTTCGACGTGATCTGCGCCGGCGTGCACGAGGCCCCCTCGAGCGTGACCGAAGTCGTGCTCGTGAGGACCTTGGCCACTCCCGCGATCAACTGCCCCGCGAGGGTGGCCTCCTGGCTTTTGCCTTTCTCATTCGTTGCCATGATTGATTTTCTCCTTTCTGAGAGCGGCCTCCACGCGCGCCCACGCCCCAATGCGTGGAGGGTGCCCGCTTCGGCGTGTCTCACCCGGGTATGCGGAGTCGGAGGGCGAATTCCTCACGGGCCCGATCGCTTTTTTCAGAAAAAAGTGTGCGGGTCGCCTTGGCGTGCATCTTCGAGCTTGAGAGATGCGCATCCCCCGTCGAGAGATGCTCGAGCGGACCGGAAAGAGGCGCGAAGGCGTCCGGAAGAAGTGCCTCCGTCACCGTCTCGAGCCCGCGCGTGCGTGAGAGATGCTCCGCGCGACGACGCCCGCGATCGCGCGAGATCGGAAGACGCTCCCCTGAGCCAAGAAGATGCATCTCTCTGCGACGGAGGTGGGCCTCTTTCGTCGGCGGGCGCGTTTTTCGCCCCAATGCTAGCGACGGTCGGCGTGGGGGAACCACCGGACCGAGATCTGCGCCAGGCTCAGCGCGAAGCCGTGGCTCGGGTCAATTGGAGGGAGTTGCTTCCGAAGGTCGAGAGGTTCGCCGTCTCGTTCGGCGCCTCGCCTGCCAACGCGAAGGACGTGGTGCACACCGTGATCACCCATCTCCTCGAGGGCAAGACGGCGTGGAACCCCGCCGAAGGCACGGACATCGCGCGCTACATGATGGCGGCGGTCCGTAGGACCTTGAGCGACGAGCGTCGCAGCGCAAGAAGCCGCTACGAAGCCCCCTCGGGCATTCTCGAAGACGCGCCCGACCCGCACGCCGATGCCTCTTCCACGCCCGAAGCCCAGGAGGCACGCGATGCAGCCCGTCTCGCGAGGGTTCGGACCGCGCTGGTCAAGGACAGCCTTGCCCTCGCCATCCTCGATCTCTCGACCGCGGGCGTCGCCAAGCCTGCCGACCAGGCCGCGCGCCTCGGGGTCGCCGTGAATACCGTCTACGACGCGCGCGATCGCCTCGCCCGTTGCGCCAAGCGCATTGCCAACGAGGACGCCGCGGAGCAAAAAGAGGAGAGCGCCGAATGACGACTCCGCGCAAGCCCACGGCCACCGAGACGATGCGCGCCATCGAGTCGATGGCGGAAGACGACGAAGCCGAGCGCGAGATGGAGCGCATCCTCGCCCTGCCCCCCGAGCAGCTCGATCGCGAGCTGGCCGAAGCGGGGATCGACCCTGCTCAATCGCGTGCGCGCGGCGAGGCGGTCGCCCGCGAGGCTGCCCGCCTGGCGGCGGAGGGTCGTCGCCAGCCTCCGCGTCGCCTCTTCTCGCGCACGACAAGCCTCCTTCTTGCCGCCGCCCTGGCGGCGCTCTTCACGTGGGTCGCCGCGCCCACGATCGCGCGCTGGGTGCACCCGCACGAGATCGGGCCCGACAACCCGTCGCCCGAGTGGCTCGCCCAGGAGCACGCCCGCAAGCAGGCCAAGTCCCTGCGCGACGCGGCCCGGGCCGACTGCGCCGCCTTCCGCTGGGAGTCGTGCCTCAAAAACCTCGACGACGCCCGCACCCTCGACGCGGCGGGCGACGCGGATCCCCTCGTCCAGTCCGACCGCCGCGCCGCCGCAGAGGCCCTCACCGCGCCCGCGCCGAGCGAGGATCTCAAGCTGCCGCAACCTCCGGCGCCTCAGCACTGAGATTCTGTCACCTTCGGCCGACGACGCCCGCCCGCGCCTTCGCCTACGGTTCCGCCAGATAGACCGTGCAGGTACCGATCGCGGTGACGCTGGGGGCCCCGGCTCCCGCAGGGGGCGTCAGATCGAGCGAGAGAAACAGCATGTCGTGGCCGCCGGACGAATACGTATCGCCGCTCACGGTGAACGCGAACGCGAAGCCCCCGTCGTCGCTCGGCGTGGTGCAGGAGGCGGTCGAAGCAGAAAAGTAGGTGACCCCGTTACTGTCCTCGGGGCCGCTCGGCGATCCCACGAGCACCTGATTGGGACACGACCAGCCGGCGAGCGGACCGAGGGTGAGGCCCGCGATCACGAGGCCGGCAGTCGTCTGGGTCACCGACGCGGACGCGTCCATCATCTCGACAGGGATGGCTACCTCCTCGGGCGCACCCGGGACGGACGACAAGGTCCACCCGCTGCAGCTCTCGGTGCCCGTCCAGGCGCCCGTGCTGGGGGCGGGGCTGCCCCCGCTCTGGCCGCTGCTGCACGCCGCCAGGATCGTCAGCGAGCTGCGCCACACCCAAGACGCGATTTCTGCGAATCGGCGGCGCCGGCTGGTCGCGAGGGAGCGTTCGGGCATGGCAGGCTTGACGATAGTCGATCCTCGTCCGGAAGATCCTGTCGCAGCGGCCTGGCCCGGCGGAGCACCGCATTTGGATCTCCCCGCGTCGAGAGGATAGCCTCTCTCCATGAGACGGGTCGCCTACGCCATTGCCTTTGCCGCGATCGCAATCGTGGTCGGTCCCTCTTCGTGTACGTCGACCACCGGGCACGCCTGCAAGTCCGCCGGTGGAACCTGCCTGTACGACGCGGGCGGCGGACCGGCCTGCGCGAAGCAGGCGATGGCGAGCGCGCAAGACTGCACCTCGAACGATGCCCCCGGTTGGATCTGCTGTCTTGATGTCGAGGAGCCCGCCGATGGTGGCGACGCGGCCGCCCCGGTCAGCGATGCCGCGACGCCGATCGATGCCTCGAGCGACGCTCTCGCGCAAGACAGCGCCCCGGTCAGCGACGGCGGGACGCCGCTCGACGGGACGATCGACGCCCCCGCCGACGCTCCGACCGGCGACGGTCCGACGGAAGCCTCCGAAACGGACGCCGGCGAAGCCGAGGACGCGACCGTCGACTAAGCGCATCGCGGTCGAGATGCGATGAGGGTCTTGCTGTCATCCTGAGCGGGTCTTGCTGTCATCCTGAGCGAAGCGAAGGACCCCATGTGAACCGCGGTTTCTGACGATGGCCCAACGGGCCAGTTCTCTCTCTTCGCGGCTCCCTGCTAGCCTGGCTGCTTATCGCCTCGGCGTGAGGGCGAAGGTGACTCCATGATCGAGCTCGCGTACGACCCGGCCTCCCATCTACTCGCCTGCATCGCATCGGGTGTTCGCTCGACCGCCGAAAACGAACGACTGCTCGCGGCGATCGACGAGCTCGATCGCGGGGGCCGCGCCGACAGGCACCCCGTGGGCTTCCTGCTCGAGTTGGCCAACGGCTCCTCGCCGCCCGACGCGCACTGGCGGCGGCGCTTCGCCGAACAGCGGCAGGCCATGAAGGCGCCCCGCGTCTTCACCGCCATCGTCACCACGTCCACGTTGCTGCGCGGCGTCTTGACGGCCATGAACTGGATCAGCCCACCCCCCGTGCACGTGAAATCGGTGCACCACGCGACGCGCGAGGAGGCCGAGGCCTGGCTCGAGCTCGTTCAGGGCACGCGGATCGCCATCATCCGCCGGCTCTTCGCGCGACTCTCACTGCCGCACGCGAGAGCCAGGTAGGGGTCGGGGGCATGCCGTGCGGCCCGCAGTGGTCGTGGCGAAGGCTCGGGTGATGCACGCGCTTCGGCCCGTGCGAGGCGTCGGGGCGTGGTCGTCGATGGCGACCTTGGTCGCCTTCGCGTGCGGTTGCTCGCGCGACCGCAAGGGAGCCGTGCCCCTGGTCTACGCGAGCGACGAGGAGAGTGGCGCCGTCGTCGCGATCGACCCGTCGCGCGCCGTCGCGGTCGCGCGCATCCCCGTCGGCAGCCATCCGCGCGAAGTGAATATGTCGCGAGACGGCGCGTGCCTCTACGTCGCGCTCTCGGCTTCGCCGGCCACACGGCGCACGGGGCCGAGCTTCGACGAACCGGAGCGGCTCGATCACAGCACCGACGGCATCGGCGTCGTCGACCTCGCGAAGCGTGAGCTCGTCATGACGCTGCCGAGCGGCCCGGACCCGGCAGGCTTCGACATCACGCCCGACGGCCGCACGCTCTTCGCATCGAACGGCGTGACGGCGCGGCTGTCCGCGGTCGATCTGCTCTCGGGCAAGATGCGAGGGGCGGCGACGGTCGGCGTGGAGCCCGAGGGCGTCGCCGTGCGGCCCGACGGCAAGGTCGTCTTCGTCGCGTCGGAGCACGACGGGGAGGTCTCGGTGGTCGACGTGACGACGCTCGCCGTCACCTCGCACATTCCGGCCGGACGTCGACCCCGAACGATCGTCTTTTCGCCGGACGGCGCGACGGCGTTCGTGACCGACGAAGCCGGCGCCCGCGTGATGGTGCTCGACGCGGTCCACTTCGCCCCGCTCGGCGACATCCCCGTTCACGAGGACTCCCCGATGCCGAGCGGCCCTCGCCCGATGGGCGAAGCCCTGTCGCCCGACGGAAAGCTGCTCTACGTCACCTGCGGCCGTGGCGGGTCGGTGGCCGTCATCGACGTCGCGACGCGCAAGCAAGTCCGCTCCATCGACGGCGTAGGAGATCGCCCGTGGGGCATCGCGCAGAGCGCCGATGGGGCGGTGCTGTTCACGGCCAACGGGACTTCTCACGACGTATCGGTCGTCGACGTCGCGAGCGGCAACGTCGAGCGCCGCGTGACGATCGGCGGCGCACCGTGGGGGATCGCGGCGGCGAAGTAGCGGCGCGCGGGCTTGGCTTTGCGCGCTCCTGCCCGCGAGGCAGTTGCGTGTGCTTCGGACCGTGCACCACACCAACGGAGTCGGGTCATCTCGGCGATGATCCGGAACCTGCGCTCTAAAATCCGTCGTCCACTGGCTTGGCCCGGGCGCTCGGCGCAGGCGCCTGTGCGGGCAAGCTCGTGACCGACGCTCGCGCTGCCGTGACGAACGGGTCGTCGGGAATCGGAACGGGCCGCGGCTCCAAATGAACACGCACCGCCTTCGACGCGATCGGACCCGCGGCGGCGGGGGCAGTGGAATTGCGAACCGTGTGGTGTGGCGTGTCGGTTGGAGCGCTCGTCGCCGCCCCGGGCGGCGGGGGCGCCACAGGCAGAGCCGAGACGGCGACAAGAGCCACGGGCGCAACGGGAACCGCCGCCATCGACGAAGGCGCTGCCACTGCGCTCGGAGGCGAGGAGACGGCAGGGGGCGCTGTGGATGCCGTCACGGGTGCTGGCGCCTGCGCAGAGACCTCCTCCTTTGGCACTGGTTCCGAGCGCGATGCGACAGGGCGTGTGGCGAAAGCCGCAGCTTCGGCCAGGACGCCGAAGCCGATAACCACCGCCGCAATCCCTCCAATGGTCTTGCGGCGCCGGCTGAAGCGACGCTCGCGGATTTGCGCCTCGACCGGCAGCTCGTCCTCGGGCTGCGGGCCCCACACGATTCGCGGCATCATTGCCGGGTCGTACGAGCCTTCGAGAGGTTGACGCGTGACGGGGGACGCGACTTCCCCTGGGGGCGCCGCACGACGCGCCGCCTCGGCGGCGAGGACGCCCCCTGCGGCAGCGGCCGCGCCGAACTCGGGAGATCGGCGCATCGGCCTAGGGAAGATCGGTTGAGTCGTTGTGAGGCGTGCGTGCGGCTGGACGACGGGGCCGCCCACTCCAAGCAAGGTGCCCTTTGCGTCGATCGGTAGCCGCTCAGACCCCGATTTGCGCGTCACGCGCGACGGTTCTTCGCGCGCCGAGGTCGTGCCGTCTTGCCATGGGAGGTTTGAGCGCGCTTTGAATTGAGTCACGCGAAGCTGGACTGCAGGAAGCAGGCCACCGGACCAGCGCGCCAGCGCGCGGACCAACCCGCCGCTGCCGCGACGCCTCGACACCGTCCGTTCTTGCCCTATGTTTCAACCGTGGCGGTCGGTTGGGCGCAGGATGGCGCGGTGCAAGATCAGATCGACGCGACGGTCGACAGCGCTGTCAAACGGGCGCGGAGCCGGCTCGCGCAAGGAGAGAGCCTCCTCGCCTGCGAGGAGTGCGGCGAGCCGATCCCCGAAGCGCGCCGCCAGGCATTGCTGGGCGTCCGCAGGTGCGTCCCCTGCCAATCCGAGGCGGACCGGCTCGATGTGCATCAGAGCCTCTACAACCGTCGAGGCAGCAAAGACAGTCAGTTGAAGTAGCCCGGCAACGGTTCATGCCCGGGTCGGGCGCAGCGACAAGGCCTCCGACCTCGCGCTGCTCGTCCCACAATCCCATGGGTGGACCGAGGGCCTCGACGCCGAGCGGCTCGCGGACCTCACGACAGCCGCGCGATCGGCGACACTGTGAAACTCCTCGTCTTCAGCGACTCGGGGTTCCGGTTTCTGTCGGGTCCTTCGGCCTTCGGCCTCAGGATGACAGCGGAGGCACGATGACGGCGGAAGGTCGCGCGCGATGGTAAGGCCTCGGGCGACGAGGCGGCCAACGCGCCCCTATGCGTCGATTCGGGCGTCGCGGCGCACGCCCGCGCACGGTTGCGACCGCATGCGGTATCTCCATCGCGCCTCGATTTCACGCAAATTTCCGATGCATCTCCATGGCACCTGGATTGCTCAGGTGTGGAACACGGCATTCGCGCCGCCCCTTTTGGAGAGAGTCACATGAAGTCCATTCTAGGCAGCTTTACCATCGTCGTTGCACTGCTCACGGCCGCTGGCTGCACGGCCAACGTGTCCAACCCCAAGATCGATCAAGGCGGTCAGAACAACTCCACGACGCAGTGCACGATGACCTGCGACACGACAGAAACTTCGTGCGCCGCCAAGTGTTCGGACGACACCTGCAAGGCGGGATGCACTAGCGCGCAGATGGACTGCGTGTCGCAGTGCTCGCCGGCGGACGGTGGCTGATCGATACCGGACGATGCGCAAGGCCCCGAAGGTCGCGCCCGGCCCGATCCGCGGGGCGGCGCGACCGCCATCAGCCTGAAACGGCGGTCGTCAGGCCATACGTCTGGATCGGGGGCGTCGACCTCGATCGAGCTGCCTGCGTAGCGAGAGTGAAGGAATCCCGTTCGACACGCAGTAGACCAGCATGACACCGAGACGGGCGCGGCTGCTTGGGCTTGTCGTTGCGGCATCCGCTTTCGGTTGCGGAAGCGACGGCGGGAACCAGTACAGCTTGAACGTGGGCTCCGACGACGGGGGCACGTCATTCGTGCTCTCTCGAATGGACGGCGGTCAGGGGGGGTTCGACGCCTACGTCGAGAACAGTAGCCAGGTCGCGGTGAAGTTCGTCACGTTGAGCTGTTCGGGCCCCTGCGCCACCGTCGAAGCCGTGGGCACGGGCGGCTACCCGCCGTACACGTTCGCGTGGGACGACGGTTCCACGAACGCGGTGCGGCAGGTCTGTCCCACGTCGAGTACGAGCTACAACGTGAAGGTCACCGACAGCGGGACCGCGGGGGAGTTGCCCCGGCCCGCCGAGACCGTGCGGGTGCCCCTGGCGGCCAACGTGCTCTCGTGCCCGGACGCAAGCG
>PLIR01000015.1 GCA_003139415.1 Myxococcales bacterium
GTTCGAGACCCGTGTCCCGCTCCCCTGGAAATTCAATCACTTGGGCACTAACACTCAAGTCGTTTCCAGGACGAGAAGTCACCGCCGGTGACAGCAAGCGTGCGAGTCCCGGGTCGATGACCGGGAGCGCCGACGCGGGCACCGGCCTCGCGGCTTCAAGCTCGCGGACGTAGGCCATGTGCACCTTCGGGTCGGCGTGGCTCGCCAGCGTCATCGCGGTTTGCAGGTTCACACNNGAGCGGGTCGGCGGGGTTGGGCGTCGCCTTCCCCTCCGCGTCCGTAACCGGCGGGAGGCGCACCACGCCCGCGCGGAAGAAGTCGCGCCGCATCCGACCCGCGAACGACGTGCCCCTGCCCTTCTTGTCCTTCCCCGCCCGTGGCCCCCGGCGCACCGGGAACACGGGCCCGGCGACAGGCTTGCCGGAACGCTCCCACCACACGCGAAGGAAGGGCCGCAAGACGTCGGGGATCTCGAGCCGCTGCACCTCGCCCGTCTTGGCGCGGGCGACGGTGCAGAGGAGGAAGCCGTCCCGGTCGACCATGGTCCAATCCCAGCGAATGAGCTCCGCCCCGCGCATGCCACCCTCGGTGCGGGCGACGAGCGTGAGCAGCTTCAGCTCCAAGTCGAGTTTGGGCGCGCCGAGGTACCTCGCGATCTCCGCGTCCGTCGGGCTCACGAACGGGCGCCGGTCCCGCTTCAAGCCCTCGGGCAACTCGACGTGCTCGGCGGGGTTGCTAGCGATGATCTTCTCGATCATGGCGCGCTTCAAATCGCGCCGGACGACCGCGCGGATCTTGTCGATCGTCTCGTAGGCGCGACCGCGGTCCCGCGCCTCCTCGAGCACCTGGCGCACGTGGTCGTCGGTGACCCGGACGAGCGGAAGGTCACCGATCACCCGGTAGATGTACCGGACGCGGTTGTTCTGCTCGTCGCGCGCCATCGAGATCCCGGCCGTCTGCCGGCGCTCATGGCGGTCGAGCGTGAACGATCGGTAGGTCTCGGCGTTCATCGTCCTGGCTTGTGCGTCGGCGACGAGCTCCCCTGCCGCGATGGCTGCGACGAGGCGCGCGAGCTTGCGGCGTGCAGTCGAGCGGTCCTTCGTCTGCAGGTTGATCCAGCGCCGCTCCTCGACGCCGTCCGGCAGACGGACCCACACGCGGGCGAAGAAGCCCGACGGCTTCGGTACCAGGGTTCCGGTTCGCTTCGTGCTCATGATCTATCGCTTTCCCTTCTTCGCTGCGTTGCCGGCAACCGTGATGCCCTCGGCCCGTGCGTGGCTCCGCAGTACCGCCCGCAATGCGTCGTTCTGCGTTATGGCGCCCATGTGCCTCCTGATCGCCTCGAGGAGCGCGGCGTCCTCGGACGGCAGGTAGAGCGGCAGTTCGATCGGCACCTCCGAGAAGTCGAGGGGCAGGTCGATCGGCAGGTCCCGAAGCATCTCCGCTTCCCGCGCAAACATGTCCTGCATGAACGGGAGGTCCTGGTCAGAAGACGTCGGCGCGGCTGCCCTTGCCGCAGGCGGCGCCACTAGATCGTTGCGAATCATCTCGAGGCACGCGAGCATCGCCGCCGTTTTCCCCTCGGCGTGCGCAGAAGAAGCGGCGTTCGTGGCCAGTGCCACGAGCTTCGCGGCCTTCGCGCCTCGCTTCGTCCACCGAGGGGACTTCACGGTGAGTTGCAACGCGACTACGACATGACACGCTTCGAGCGCGAGGTTCCGGCGAACCGCGTCGTCGGATTCCGACCCGAAGCGCTGTAGGAGGTCGCGCAGATGCGCACGCCTTGGCCGTTGCTCGTCCATTGGCTGGTCTTGGTCTCGTCATCGTCTCGTCTTCGTTTGCTTGCCCCCGGCGAAGATGCGCGCCGGGTCCTTGTCGATCTCGGCGAGGCCGATGCGCAGCGCGATCCGGGCGATGGCTGACATCTTGAGCGGGAGCCTCCCGGACAGCTCGTCGAGCACCTCGCGGTCCTCCTTCGAGATGCGCACGTAGATGGCTTCGGTCAGGCCGTCGTCGCTCATGACGCGAGCGTAGTCGATCGCGGTTCCCATTCGTTCCTCGTCCTAGTGTTGCATTGTATAGCAAACGTGTACGTGGTCAAGAGTGGCGTTGACTGCGCCGAAGGACGCTGGTTTCATCGCGCATCGAAAGAGGGGGCAGGGCATGGCGTCGAAGAAGCCGAACACGAAGGACTCTTTCCAACCGACGGACAAGGTGAAGTGGTCCGGCATCTATGACGTGGTCCACGGAAAGGGGTGCAAGCATGGGGAGCATCAGGTCACCTGCGTGACTAACGAAGAGTTTCCACCGTGCGCAACGACGTGCGGTTCGGGAGTGCGCTTCAGGCTCTACGAGGCGGCGAAGCACCTCGGCGAGTACAAGCGGTTCAAGAAAAAGGCGTAGGCGAAAGGCATGGCGGACGCGATTGACTACCTCGTAGGTCTGCTCACTGCTGAGAAGGCGACGAAGTTTCGGGATGCGAAGCAGCGTCTCGATCGTGCGCAGGTCGAACAGAAGGCCGCGCTTGTCGCACTGGAAGGCGTCGTCGCCTCGGTGGAGACGATCGCGCGTGTCCGTCGTTGCACCCTTGCTGCGGAAGCAGCGCACAACGAGGTCGTGAACCTGCTTTTGGAGGCCTTAGGGAACGCTCCGTCGGCCACCCCGGAAAACGTTGACGCCGCGCAAAAGACCATCGGCGAAAGGCGAGCCAACGCACGAAGTACCTTCGTCGAAACCTGGAAGAAGATCGACGAAGTTGAGCAATCGATGCAGCGCCTCGAAAGCAAGGCGCTGAACCCGAAAGGGCCGAAGGGGAGTGACTAGGACGGTCATTGTGAGTCCGGCGCGCACTTGGCCTTCGTCGCCGACTCGAAGCCGATGCAGTCCGCCGTGATCTCGGTGCGCTCGACATTGCCAGTGGCGTCACGGATCTCGACAACGACGGTTCCGCAAGGCGTCACCAGGATTTGGCCGCCGAGGCACGCCGGTGCCCCCTGGCTCCCCTCGTCGTCATCGATTGGCGCCTCCCTCTCGACCGCGACCTGCTCCTCGGCCAGCCGTTCGAGCTCGGCCCGCGTCAGCATCGTCGGCACCGCCTCGGCCCCGGCCGTACGCCGTGCGCCGTGCGCGGGTCGAGGGCCGTGGTCATCAGTTCACCATGATCTGCGTCGCGGCCGTGCAGTCGTACGCCCCGCTGGTCGTGCTGGGGGCGATGGTCACGAGAATGGGCGCCCCGGTGATGTTGATCGCGCCGGCGAAGCTGCTCATGGATGACGACGCGTGCGAGGCGATCGTCGTCGNNAGAGCGAGCCGGAGCTGTCCGACGCGACGGTCCAGTCGTACGTCGCCGAGTAGTAGTCGCCGATGGCGCCTCCGGACGGCGCGCTGGTCGCCCGGCACACGAGCTGCGTCAGCCCGTGCGTCGTCGTGCTCGGCGGCGGTGCTCACGCTGGTGAGATCCCCATGTTCCCGGCGTACACGAGCACGACGGATGGGGGCACCGAGACTCCGGCTCCGACCTGACCCACTGACAGCATGAGGACGTCGCCGCTGACGAGCGTTGCGCCGCTCTGGAGCGGGATCTGAAGTTGCCCGTACTGAACCCAGTCGCCGCTCCCGCC
>PLIR01000325.1 GCA_003139415.1 Myxococcales bacterium
CCCGCGCCCGCGTCCGCGCCCGCCCCTGCGCCTGCGCCCGATTGACGTCCTCCCCTTAGTCCACGCTCACGAGCTCAACGTCGAACACCAGCGCCGCACGGGGCGGAATCGTCGGCGGGCTGCCGCGCTCCCCGTACGCGAGGTCCGAGGGGATGCGCAGGCGGCGCTTGCCGCCCACCTTCATCCCGACGACCCCTTGGTCCCATCCCGGGATGACCTGACCCTCGCCCAGGGTGAACTTGAACGGCTCGCCGCCGTGATCGTAGGAGCTGTCGAACTTCGTCCCGTCGAGCAGCGTGCCGGTGTACTGCACATTGACCGTGTCGCCCGTCCGGGCTTCGCGGCCGCTTCCGACGACGACGTCCTGCCTCTCGAGCGACGTCGGCGTGGGCGGCGGCGGGGTGCCGGGGGCGGGCTTGAAGTCGCTCGTGGGCTCCGCGACCGGCTTGGAGCAGTGGACGAGCGCCGACGATGCCGCCAGCGAGGCGGTCAGAGCGACCACGGACAGGGGCGACGGGCGGCCGAACATGATGAGCGGCCGCGAAGCTACTTCAACTTGCCGGGTCGTTCGAGCGGGCCGTCGTTGGTCCGCAGAGGATACGGGCTCCCGCCCGGGGGCGCAGGCGCCTGACTCCCCGGCGGCGGCAGCCCCAGCAGCCCTCCGACGAGCGCCGCGACGGTCTCGATCTGATCGCGCGTCACGACATCGTGAAGAAGGACCTTCTCCCGGTCGCTCGTGACCTCGACGCGGTCGAGCAGGCCGTGTGTGAGCAGCGACGTCAGGGTGTCGTTGTGCCGCCGTACGACCTGGCCTAGCTCCTGCGCCGCCAGCTTCGCGGTGGTCGCGTCCTTCGTATCGCCCTCGATGAAGACATCGGCGCCCTCGTCGGGGCGCGGGACGACGCGCAGGCGCATCTCGGTGATCGACTCGGGCATCTCCGGCATCGGGTGATGCGGATTGACGAGCCGCAGGTACACCGCCTCCCCTGGCCGCACGTGCTCGGGCGTCCGCGCCGCGGCGAGCTGGCGGGCGATCTTGGTCGCGACGTTGGGCGGCACGACCGCGAGAACGTGCGGCTGCGGTCGCAGCAGGACACGCTCGGCGCGATCCGCATGCGCCAGCGTGGCTTTGACGCCAGGGACGCCCGTGTCGAACACCCCGCCGCGGTCGTACTTTCGGCTCACGATCCCGACGGCGCGGTCGACGGCGGCGTCGGAGGCCGCGTAGCGGATGAGCACGACGTCGCGCGCCGTGTTGACGAGCGAGGGCCCGCTGATGAGCACCCAGTCCGTGTCGCGGACCGGATCGATGTCGGTGCCGCTCATGAACTCTTCCCATTGCGGGATGCCCCGCAAGAGGTAGCCGAGCTGGGCTCCCACCGGGTTTTGCCGGATGACCTCGGCGTTGACGACGAGCATCACGAGCACGACGTCGGCCTGGACCGCGCCCGCCGCGCCCACGATGCCCTGCGGGTCTCGTGGATCGCCGCCGTCGCCGGCCAGCGCGATCGCGCCGTCCAGCGGTTCGCTTCGCGCATCGGCCGAGGCGTCGAGCGGGCCCGCGTCCGGCGAGATGCTGGCGTCTTGCCCCGCGTCGACCGCGGTTCCGGCGTCGCTGCCTTCTCTGTGGTGCGGCGATGCGACCGCCAGCCGCCGATCGCCGGACTCCTCTTCGGCCTTCGCCGGCGGAGGCGGGAGCGCTGTCTCGGGTGGGGGCGGCGGCTCGGGCGCGAGCAAGTCGACCGGAATCGCGGCCTCGCCTTCCGTGTCCCGCAGCTCGAACGCATGCGGAAGACCGAGCGGAGCGACGGCGTAGTGCGCCGCCGCCGAGATCACGAGGCCGACCCCGAACGCCACCCGCTGTCGCCGCCTCGACCAGAACCGCTCGGGCCCCGTCGGCGATCCTCCTTGCCGCGGCGTCGCGTGCGGGGCCGTCGGCGCCCCCTGCCCCGCGCCGTCGCCCAGCGACTTGCGTCTCGGTTCAGACACGCGGGGCTCCGCCGCGCTTCGGCCCTGCGGATTGCCTTCGCATGGCGATCGTCCGAGACGCTAGCACTGCGCTCTCGGAATGCCCCGGCGTACCGGCCCGGGTCATTCGCCCGGGCCGCCGCGCCACAGAAGTGGTCATCCCCACCCCTCGCGCGTTACTAGAGATGGCTCCCCCGTCGCATGCGCCGTCCTCTGCACCTCTTCCCTGGGCTCGCCCTCGCGATCCTTGTCGCGGCGTGCTCCAGCCCCGGAGGCTGCAGCCAGCCTCGAGGGTCGACCGCGGCCAACCCCTCCGCGCCCAATGCCCCAGGTGTACCGATCGCCGACGGCGGCGTCGCCCTCGCAGCGTCCGACGCAGGGCTCGACGGCGGCCCGGCCGGCTACGCCGGGCCCTGGCTCGGTTCGACCGTCCTTCACGCTCCCGTCTACAGCGAGATGGAATGGCCGGGCGACAAGCGCGGCGAAGGCAGCGGCCGGAGCGTCCGCCTCGGATACCTGCGCTACGGCCAGAAGGTGCCCGTCATCGCCGACGTCCACAAGAAGCCGAACTGCCCCGAGGGCTGGTACGAGCTCCTCTACGGCGGTTTCGTGTGCGCCAAGTACGCGACGCTCGACATGGATCATCCCCGCTTCAAGCTCGCGAACCCGCCGGATCTCGACGGGCCGCTGCCCTACCAGTACGGGGTCAACCTCGCGAACGGCACGCCCCTCTATCGCAACATCCCGTCGCGCAAGGAGCGGCTGAAGTTCGAGCCGTGGCTCGCCGGTCATCCGCGCAAGGCCAAGACCGAAGACGACAACCCCTATGCCGCGGCGCTCGCGGCGCCCGATGCGGGCGAGAACGGCGCCGACGGCGGGACCGAGGTCCCGTGGTATGAGCGCGAGTCCCCCGACGGCGGTCCCCCCGCGGTGACGCTCGGCGACCTCGAGGAGACCGGAGGCCCCATTGCGCGGCGGATGGTCAAGGGGTTCTTCCTGTCGCTCGATCACCAGTTCGACGCGGCGGGCACCACGTGGTGGAAGACGGTCGACAACTTCACGGCGCCCTCCGACCGCATCCTCGTCGCGAAGCTCGCCACCGAGTATCACGGCGTATGGTTCGGGCGCGACGACGCGACCTACCCGACCAAGAACTACCCGGCACACCGCATCGACAAACTCCCCGTCGCGTTCGTGCTGCACGGGTCCAAGCGCTGGACCGTCGACGAGACCCGCAAGCACTTCACGCCAGCCGAAGGCTCGCTCGATCGGTTCGACGCCGTCGGCCTGACCGGCGAAAAGGCCCGCATCACCGGCGTCGAGTTCTGGGAGTCGATCGACGGCTGGTGGGTGCGCTCGATCGACGTGGCGAGGACCGAGCCTGGCCCCACGCCCGAGCGCATCGGCGAGCACGAGAAGTGGATCGACGTGAACCTCAAGACGCAGACGCTGGTGGCGTTCGAGGGCCAGACGCCGGTGTACGCGACGCTCGTCTCGAGCGGCCGCAACGAGCACGAGACCGTCCCGGGCGTCTTCCGCATCCGCGAGAAGCACATCGCCGCCACCATGGACGCCGACACGGCGACCGACGGCCCTTACTCGATCCAGGACGTCCCTTACATCCAATACTTCAACGGGAGCTATGCGCTCCACGGCGCGTTCTGGCACGCGTCGTTCGGCGGCGTGAAGAGCCACGGGTGCGTCAACCTCGCGCCGTGGGACGCCAAAGCCATCTTCGGGTGGACCGACCCGCAGCTCCCCGAGGGGTGGCACGCGGCATTCGCGACGAAGGACCACCCGGGCACGCGCGTCATCGTGCACGACAAGGGGCCCGGCACCTGCGAGGGCCCCGAGGCGGCGCCGCCCCAATGCCCCGACGCCCCGGCAGCGCACTGAGTAGAGGCGCGCTGCCCTGCGCTCCCCCGATCGTGGGCGGCGGCGCGCCGTGTCGGGCTTGACGAAGGCGGATTGCTCCGGCAGACAAGACTGGGCCGCGCCCGCCGACGCGTGCTGTACGCGGGCTCGCCCATCGACCACCCATGGAGGACCAGCTCACCGCCCATCTCGACCGCGGCTGGGATCTCGCCCAGCGAGGCGACTCCGCCGGCGCGACGACGTGCGCTCGGCGCGCGCTCGAGATCGATCCGCAATCGCCCGAAGTCCACAACCTGATGGGCTTCGCGGCGGCGCTCGACGGCGAGGCGGACGATGCGCTGGAGCACTACCGGCAGGCGATCGCCCTCGACGAGACGTACTTCGAGGCGATGCTCAACGCGGCCGAGGTCATGATCACCCCCTTGGGCGACTACGACGGCGCGATCGTCCAGATCGAAGATGCCCTCGACTACGCAGAGACAGACGACGAGATCGCGGATTGCATCCTGCTCAAAGTGGATGCGCTGATGGCCAAGGCCGACTACGAGGAAGCGAAGCGCACGATGAAGATGCTCCCGGACGGCCCGTTCAGCGGCCCGACGTACCTGTTTCTCATCGGGCGGGCTTGGTACGAGCTCGGCCAGATCGACAAGGCCGCGCCCCTCATCGAGCAAGCCGCCAAGGCCGATCCGCAGAGCGCCGACGCCCACTACTACCTCGGCCTGGTGCGCGACGAGCAGGGCGACCCGCACGGCGCGACCGAGGCCCTGCTTCGCTCCCGCTCCCTCGACGCGACCCGCCCTGCCCCTGCGTGGGCCCCGAGCGCCGAGGCGTTCTCCAGCGTGGTACGCGGCGCCATCGAAGGCCTCGACGTGGTCCTCGCGCGCTACGTCCGAGAGGCCGAGGTCTACGTGGTCGACTTGCCCGGTGCCGAGCTCGTCGTCGACGGCGTCGACCCGAGGGCCCTGCTCGTGCTGGACACCCCGCCGGCCGAGCAAGACGCCCCGGCGCGCGTCCGCGTCTTCGTGTACCAGCGCAACGTCGAGCGCGCGGCCGGCGCCCTCGAGGGCATGGACCGCGAGGTCGCGGCCGCGCTCGAGCGCGAGGTCACCTCCGTCTTTCTCGAAGGCCAGAAGCCCGACAGAAACGCGTTGAACTGAGGCCGGCCCGCCGGGCCACGTCGCGGTGTCAGTGCCAGGTGCCGAGGCCGAGACCGTAGTTGGTGTACCGCGGGGCGAGGTCGACGATGAACCCGATCTTCCAGGGGTCCTTCGGCAGCAGCCCCCAGAAGTCGAACGGAATGAGCCGGATGTCTCCGCCGAACGTGAAGTGCTGCCGCGGCGTCCCCGCCTCGTAGCGCGACGGCTCGACATAGGTCCCCACGCGCAGCTGCATCTCGTCGCGCAGGGGCTCGCCCTCGATCCCGAAGCGCGGCGTCGCCGTCACCACGCGGCCCACGGTCTCGACGCGCTGGTCGAGGAATCCCTCGAGCGACACCGCGTTCGGGCTGGGCCCCGTCAAAAGCACGCTCGCGAGCAGCAAGATCTTTTCTCTGGGCCAGTTCTCGTAGCGCGCCAGCGCTTCGTCGTGCAGGTGCTTGATCTCGGCGTCGAGCCGTTCGTCTTCGGCGGCGCGCGCCACGTCCTCCTCGGCGTCGAGCTGCGCTTGCCGCACGACCCGGGCCGCCTCGGGAAGGGCCGCCAGCTCTTGGTCGCGTTGGGCTTTGCGGGCCGCGCGGGCATCGGCGATCTGCTTTCGCAGCGACGCTTCTTGCTCGTGCGGATTGTGCCAGCCTGGATTGAGCGGCCTCGGTCCGAGCTGGTACGCGATCCCGAGGTCGACCTCCCATGGCATGTCGACGGAGGACGGAAGCACGAATGGCCCCGTCGTTTGCAACCCGAGGGCGCTCCTCGTGACGTTCTCGCCGCCGAAGACGCCGCCGCTCACCTCCGACCGCACGGCTGCCCCGACGCGCACCTGGGCGCCGGTCGGCATGAAGAGCGCGCCCACCTCGGGCCCCGCCCCCGTCATCGTCAAGAGCGTCGCACCGTGCTGTAGCAGCAAGGACGTCCCCGTCTGGATGGGGAGGAAGTTCGACTCGTTGTTGTGGATCTGCATCGTGAGAAACCGAACGCCGCCGCCGAGGACGAGCTGCCCGTCGAAGAGCGCGTACGCGCCGAGGACCTTCCACCGCCCGAGTTCCAGCGTGAGCCCCGACCCACCGGTGGGAGCGTTGGCGGCGCCGGTCGTCGTGAGCGAGTATTGCTCGAGGTCTCCCGTCGCTGCGATGCCCAGCGCACCGAACTTCAGCGTCCCCCCCAGCGTGAGATCGATGAAGTCGCCGGCGCGAGGGCTCGGCAGGTTGTAGGCATCGCCGCGGTTGTCGAAGTCGGTGCTCGAGAAGGCGCCCGGCAACGAGGCCCCGATCGCGATGTCGTAGTCGAACCAGTCGGTGCTGTAGGGGTTTCGCACGGAGGGCGACGCGGCGTTCACCGCTGCCCCTTCGGTGTTCTCCGCCGATGCGACGTACGCACCGCCGACGCCCGTCACGCGGCTGGGCGCGAGCAGTGGCCCTTGGAAGATCTCGATCGCGTAAGCGTTGCTACGGATCGGCGGAGGCGGGGGCGCGGACTGGGCGGCCGCGCGCGCGCCGGTCGACGCTATGATCGCTGCTGCCCCAAGAGAAATCGCGCGAGCGGCTCCACGTCGACCTTCCCCGTGGACACGAGCGCGTCGAGCAGCCGGCGGCCGAGGCGCGCCAGCTCCAGCAGCTGCTCGATACGCTCGCCCTGCAGCTGCGCGCGCGCTCGCGTCGCGGGGTCCGGCGACGTTCGGCCGATCGCTTCCAGCTTCCGCAGGGCATCCTCGAATGCTTCGATCGCGGACGTGACCTCGCTCTTCTCCCGTTCGTTGAAGACGCGGCTGATCATCCGCCAAAGCTGAACCTCGGCCGTGTAGAAGTCCTTGCGCTCGCCCTGAATCCAGACCCTGCGTACCACACCCCACCGCGACAGCTCCGAGAGCGTCATGCTCACCGCGCCGCTCGAGAGCTGCAGCGCATGGCGAAGGTCCTCGGCACTCAGCGGCTGCGGCGACAGGTAGAGCACCGTCCAGACGCGGCCCATGTTGCGCTTGAAGCCCCAGAACTCCATGAGGCGCCCGACGACATCGCTCACGGCCGCCTCGGTCGGCCAGAGTGCTCTCGGTTTCTCGCGCTTGGCCACGTTCCCGAGGCCCGCTCAGGAGGCGCGGGCCGCGGGNNCGAGCATCTCGCGCGCCGAGCTCGGCGGGAGGCAATCGAGCGACGCGAGGGCGCGGCCCGTCTCTTCGCGCGCCAGCAGGCGCACGCCGTCGCACGCACCCGAAGCCCGGACGGCCTCCGCCACCCGGACGGCCGCCTGCGCATCGCCCGCCCGCACGGCGTCGACGTCGGCGCCCAGACTGGGCTGGGCGGCCAGCGCGCGAATGAGCGGAAGCGTCAGCTTGCCTTCGGTGAGGTCGCCGAGCAGCGCCTTGCCCGTCGCGCGGCTGTCGCCCGCGTAGTCGAGGATGTCGTCGACGAGCTGGAACGCGACGCCCACGTGGTCGCCGAACGCGCCGAGCGCCGCGGCGTGCTCGGCCGAGGCCCCCGAGATCGCGGCGCCCGAGCGGGCGGCCCACGCGAAGAGCGACGCCGTCTTGTCGCGGACGATGCGGAAGTACACCTCTTCCCGAGGATCGAGCCGCCCGCGGCCCCGGAGCTGGACGACCTCGCCGTCGACCAGGCGGCGGAGCGTCGTGAACAGATCGGACAGAACGGGCTGCGGCGCGGCAGTGGCCGTTCGCTCGAGGGCGTGCGTCAGCAGCAGGTCGCCGGCCAGCACGCTCACCGCGTTGCCCCAGATGCGCCGCGGCGTCGGCCGGCCCCGGCGCTCCTGCCCGTCGTCGATGACGTCGTCGTGCAGGAGGGTGGCCAAGTGGATCATCTCGGCCACGACCGCGACGTCGCGGGCCGCGGGCGGCGGCGGGCCAAAACACGCCGCGGCCAGGAGCACGGTGAGGGGCCGAACGCGCTTGCCCCCCGCCTCGAGCAGGTGAACTGCCGAGTCGGTCGCGGGCGTGACGCCATCGCGGATCATCCGCCCGAGCTCCGCGTCGACCGCCGCCATGTCGACGGCGAGCAAGGCTTGAACTTCCGCGATCCGATCGGCCGCCCGGCCGCCGGCGCGCTGAGCCGCGTCGTGGAGCAGCTGCACGGAGGCCGCGGTGGCGTTCGTCGTCGCGTTCAAAATGATTTGAACGGTTGTAGGTCAACGGCGCCCCGGGTCAAGCAAAGCGGCTCGCGACCTATCCGGCGAAGTTGGTCACGCCTCCACACACCGAGAGCGCCTGCCCGGTGATCGCAGCGGCCCCTGGCGAGCACAAGAACGCGACCATCGCCGCGATCTCCTCGGCTTCGATGAATCGTCCGATGGGCACGGCGCGCTCGGCATCGGCCTGCATGGCGTCGGACGTCTTGCCCGACTCGGCCGCGAGCTGGTCGATCCGCGCGCGGGCCATGTCCGTCGCGACCCAGCCCGGACAGATGGCGTTGCAGGTGATGCCCCGAGGCGCGAGCTCCACGGCGAGGGCGCGCACGAGGCCATGCAGACCGGCTTTGCTCGCGCCGTAGGCCGACTGACCCGAAGCGCCGAACTTGCCGAGGACGCTGCTCATCGCGATCAGCCGTCCGGGCCCGCGCATCGCGGCGACGGCCGCGTCGAAGGTGAAGTACGCGCCGAGCAGGTTCGTCTCGAGGATCGCGCGCGCCCGCGCCGCCGCGTCCGGGGCGCCCATCGGCGTTGTGGCCGTGATCCCGGCGTTGGCGACGACGACGTCGAGCCGCCCCCAGGTGTGCGTGGCGCGCGCCACGGCCGCCGCGAGGTGGGCCGGGTCGCGCACGTCCCCCGCGAGGTGGCGCCCTTGGCCGCCGCCGTGCGAGAGCTCCCCGATCGTCTCGCCGAGCGCGCGTTCGTCGCGTCCAGTCACCACCACGCGCACGCCGCGCGCCGCGAGATCGAGCGCGATCGCACGCCCGATGCCCTTGCCCCCACCGGTGACGAGGGCCACCTGGCCTTCGAGCGAGGCCGGCGGCGACGCTCGATGTGCGTCCGCCATCGCCCGCCGTCGTAGCACGCGCGCGAAAAGCCGGCCGCGCCCGCATTGACAGGGGCCCCGCGGGCAGCCATGACGGGCCGGATGGGCGAGTCGTCGCACGATGCACCGGACGACGGCGATCCCGCGCCGCGCCATCGGCCCGGCGGCCACACGGCGCGGGCCGCCCTCCGCGCGAAGCGCATCGCCCTCGGCGCCGTCATCATTGTGGCCTTCGCGTTCATCGGGTCGAGCGCATGGCAGATCATCCCGGCCGTCTTCGGGGCGGGCTTCGAGCCCATTGCGCCCGGGGCACCGGGTTCGTCCGAGCGCGAGTGTGCGCTCGGCATCCGCAAGCTCCTCGGGGCGCTCGACCGGGCGGCGGGCGAGGTGGCGCCGGCGGACGCCGAACGAGGTGGCCCGGAGGCGGCCCTACACGCCCGCCTTTCGCCCGAGTGGGACGAGGCCAACGCGGTGGCCCGGACTTGCGAGCGGGCACCGGGAGGGCTGGATGCGTGGGCGGCGCTCGAGCGCATGAGGATGGGCGAAGACCAGCTCGTCCGGCTCGGCCAGGTCGGCCTGGGACCGATGCGGGTCGAGGTAGCCGCGCATTTGCCTCCGGACTTGCGCTAAGAGACTCCCACCTAATGATGCCGACCCCGGCCACCCCCGCCGATCCGGTCCCGGAGGTCACCTTCGACGTCCTCCCCTTGAGCGCCGAAGTCCGCCGAGCCCTCGGAGAGATGGGGTACCAGAGCCCGACCCCCGTGCAGCGCGCCGTCTTCGAGCCGGCGGCCGAGGGTAGGAGCCTCGTTGTGCAGGCGCGGACGGGCACGGGCAAGACCGCGGCGTTCGGGCTGCCCATCGTCGACCGCCTCGTGCGGCCATCGGCCAGGGCGGTGCAGGTGATCGTGCTCTGTCCCACCCGGGAGCTCGCGCTGCAAGTGTCCCGGGAGATCGAGCTTCTTGGCCAGTACCGGGGCGTCAAAGTCGCCGCGGTCTACGGCGGCGCGTCGATGACGAAGCAAATCGCGGCGCTCGAGGCCGGGGCCCAGGTCGTCGTGGGCACCCCCGGACGCACGCTCGACCACCTGCGCCAGAAGACCCTCGACCCGAGCGCCATCCGCGTCCTCGTCCTCGACGAAGCCGACGAGATGCTC